>NZ_CP046674.1:1809362-2110922 GCF_018243235.1 Ralstonia nicotianae | reverse complement strand
CATCGAGCAGGCGATCGACCGGGTGCGCGGGCTGGAGGCTTAAAATTTTTGAAGCGCCGCCGACGATGTTGTTGAAGGTCTCGGCAGCGCTGCGGTGCGATAATCCGCCAACCTTTCTCACCCATCCAACGCCGCCATGCAAGCCAATTCGCGCGCCTTCTTCCTGCTCATTGCCGTGATCGCCTTCGGGCTGGTCGGGTATGCGCTGTACCTGCAGCACGTGGAGGGCCTGCAGCCGTGTCCGCTGTGTGTGCTGCAGCGGTTCGCCTTCGTCGGCATCGGGGTGTTCTCGCTGCTGGCGGCGCTGTCGTCGGCCACGCGGCTGCTGTGGCACGGGCTGGGGATGCTGTCGGGGCTGGGCGGCATCTTCGTGGCGGGGTATCACGTGTCGCTGCTGCTGAACCCGAAGGCGAGCTGCGGCATCGACCCGATCGAGAACTGGGTCAACGCCTTGCCGACCGCCAAATGGCTGCCGCAGGTGTTCGAGTCCGATGGCCTGTGCACGGCGCCGCTGCCGCCGGTGCTGGGCGTGTCGATCCCGCTGTGGTCGCTGATCTGGATGGTGATCCTGGCGCTGACGCTGGTGGTGGCGATGATCCGCCGCGAGCGCCGCTGAGCGGCCGCCATGCCGGTGCATCGCGTCCTGGTCAGCGCCTGCCTGCTGGGGCAGCCGGTGCGCTACGACGGCGGTACGGTGATCGTCGAGGGGGGCATCCTGGCGCGCTGGCAGATGGAAGGGCGCATCGTGCCGATGTGCCCGGAGATGGCCGGCGGCCTGCCGGTGCCGCGCCTGCCGGCGGAAATCCGCGGCGAGGGCGGCGGCGCGGCCGTGCTGCGCGGCACGGCCCGCGTGGTGGAGCACCATGGCCACGATGTGACCGACGCATTCGTGCGGGGCGCGCAACGCGCCCTGGCGGCGGCGCAGGAGGCTGGCGTGCGGGTGGCCGTGCTGACCGAGCGCAGCCCGTCCTGCGGGTCCGCGTTTCTCTATGACGGCTCGTTCTCCGAGCAGTTGCTGCACGGCGAGGGCGTGACCGCGGCGGCGCTGCGCCAGCATGGCATCCGTGTGTTCAGCCAGCACCAGCTCGATGAGGCCGCGCGCCTGCTCGACGCGCTGGATCACGGCGAGTCAATCCCGGAAGCGTAGCGGCAGCGCGAGCTGCACCGGCTCCCCGTCTTCCCGCAGTACGCTGCCGCGTGCGGTGAACAGCGGGTGCCGCATCGCGTCTTCCATGCGCAGCACGGGGGTGACGCAGCAGTCCGCGCCGGCAAAGCGCGCCGCCCATTCGGCCTGCGTGGCGGTGCGAAAGCGCGCGGCGAGTTCGTCGCGCATGGCGCGGGCTTCTTCGCCGCCGATGGGCTGGCCGAGCGACCAGTGCCTGTCTTTCCATTCCGGCTTATCGATCATCTCGCACAGGGCCTGCCAGAACTTCAGCTCGAGCGCGCCCACGGCCATGCAGCGGCCGTCCGCCGTGCGGTAGACGCCATAGCACGGCACGCCGCCGTTGAGCAGGTCGGTGCCGGCGCGGCTGGCCCGGCCGTGCGCGCCGACCGCGAAGAACGCCATCAGGTTGTGCGTGAACACCGCGTCGGTCATCGAGACGTCGATGTGGCGGCCGTGTCCGGTGGCGCGCGCATCGACCAGCGCGGCCAGGATGCCGACCACCGCCGTCAGCGCGCCGCCCAGCAGGTCGCCGATCTGCACGTTGGGCACGATGGGCGTGCCGTCGTCGCCGATGAGCTGGTCCAGCATGCCCGCGTAGCCGACGTAGTTGATGTCGTGGCCGGCGGCCTGGGCCAGCGGGCCGTCCTGGCCGTAGCCGCTGATCGAGCACATCACCAGCGCCGGATTGGCCGCGCGCAGCGTGTCCCAGCCGACGCCCAGGCGCGCCATCACGCCGGGGCGGAAGCTTTCGACCAGGACGTCGGCGCTGCGCGCGTGTTCGATGAGGGACTCGCGGTCTTCGGGCCGTTTCAGGTCGAGCCGCGTTTCGGCCTTGCCGCGGTTGAGCGCGCGGAAGAAGAGGCTGGGGCGGCCGGCGGCGCGGTCGGCGGGCGTGCGCAGCATGTCGCGCGCGTAGTCGCCGGGGCCGGGGTCTTCGATCTTGATGACCTCGGCGCCCAGGTCGGCCAGATGGCGCGTGGCGGCGGGGCCGGGCAGCAGGCGCGTCAGGTCGAGCACGCGCACGCCGGCCAGCGGCCGGTGCGGGGCGGGGTCCGGCGCGGTGGATGTCATCGACAGGTCTCCTTCGCCGGGCGCGCCGGCATCACCCGATCTGTTCGAGCTGTTCCTGCAGGGCGAGCCAGCGCGCTTCGAGCTGGTCCAGCTCGGTGTTGACTTCGGCCTGGCGGCGCAGGCTTTCCATCAGGCGCGCCTTGTTGGCATCTTCGTAGGCGGCGCCGTCGGCGAGGAAGGCTTCGAGCGCGGTCTTTTCCTGCTGCAGCGGCGCCATGCGCTTTTCGACGGTGTCGACATCCTTCTGCAGCGGCTTGCGCCTGGCGGCCAGGCGCTGGCGCTGCTCGGCTTCCTCGCGCTTCTGGTCGCGGCGGTTGACGGCGGGCGCCGCGTCGCCGGTGCCGGCGGCGGCCGGCGTGCTGGCCGCGGCGCGCTTGGCGGCGGCCTGCCTGAGCAGCCAGTCGCGGTAGTCGTCCAGGTCGCCGTCGAACGGGGCGACGGTGCCCTGGCCCACCAGCAGGAACTGGTCGGTGGTCGCGCGCAGCAGGTGGCGGTCGTGCGAGACGAGGATCAGCGTGCCGTCGAACTGGGCCAGCGCCATGGTGAGCGCTTCGCGGGTATCGAGGTCCAGGTGGTTGGTCGGCTCGTCGAGCAGCAGCAGGTTGGGGCGCTGCCAGACGATCAGCGCGAGCGCCAGGCGCGCCTTCTCGCCGCCGGAGAACGGGGCGATGGGCGCGGTGGCCATGTCGCCGCGGAAGTTGAAGCTGCCGAGGAAGTCGCGCAGCTCCTGCTCGCGCACGTCGGGCGCCAGGCGCGCCAGGTGCAGCAGCGGCGAGGCGTGGTCGTCCAGCGTCTCCAGCTGGTGCTGGGCGAAGTAGCCGATCTGCAGGCCCTTGCCGCGCCGGATGCTGCCGTCCAGCGGCGCGAGCGTGTCGGCCAGCGTCTTCACGAGCGTCGACTTGCCCTGGCCGTTGGCGCCCAGCAGGCCGATGCGCTGGCCGGTCTGGATCGAGAACGTCAGGCGCTCGAGGATGGTGATGGGGGTCTCGGCGCCGGGGTAGCCGCAGTCGACGCCTTCGAAGGTGAGCATCGGGTTGGGCGCGGCATCGGGCTCGCGGAATTCGAACGCGAAGCCGGCCGCCGCGTGCACCGGCGCGAGCCGTTCCATGCGCTCGAGCGCCTTGACGCGGCTCTGCGCCTGCTTGGCCTTGCTGGCCTTGGCCTTGAAGCGCGTGATGAACGATTCGAGGTGCGCGATCTGCTTCTGCTGGCGCGCGTAGGCCGATTCCTGCAGGGCCATCTGCTGCAGGCGCTGCGTCTCGAACTGCGTGTAGTTGCCGCCGTAGCGCTTGAGCTTGCAGTGCTCGATGTGCAGCGTGACGTTGCAGACGGCGTCGAGGAATTCGCGGTCGTGCGAAATCATCACCAGCGTGCCGGGGTAGCGCGCGAGCCAGTCTTCCAGCCACACCACGGCGTCGAGGTCCAGGTGGTTGGTCGGCTCGTCGAGCAGCAGCAGGTCGGATGGGCACATCAGCGCCTGCGCCAGGTTCAGCCGCATGCGCCAGCCGCCCGAGAAGCTCGCCACCGGCTGCTGTGTCTGCGCCATGGTGAAGCCGAGGCCGAGCAGCAGCGCCTGGGCGCGCGCCGGGGCGGTGTAGCCGTCGGCGTCGGCGAAGGCGGCGTGGGCTTCGGCCTGGGCGTGGCCGTCGTGGCGTGCTTCGGCATCGGCCAGCCGGCGCTCGATGTCGCGCAGGCGCGTGTCGCCGTCGAGGGTGTAGTCGAGCGCGCTGCGCTCCACCGCGGGCGTCTCCTGCGCCACATGCGCGATCTGCCAGGTCGGCGGGATGGCCACCTCGCCGCCGTCGGCATGCAGCTCGCCCCGCAGCAGCGCGAACAGGGTCGATTTGCCGCTGCCGTTCACACCCACCAGGCCGGCGCGCTCGCCGGGGTTGAGTGTGGCCGAGGCATGGTCGAACAGCACCTTGGTGCCGCGCTGGAGTACGAGGTCGTCGAAGCGGATCACGAAAAACTGCGCCAGTGGAATCAGGACAAGGGTGCGATTGTAGCGCGCGGCCTTGCACGATCCGGTGGCGGACGGCCTGTCCGGCGTGGTGCATCGCACCGCGCGGCGGCATGCGGTGCCCCGGGCCGGTGCGGCGCCCCGGCGGTTAGGGAAAACCATAGGCCGGTGTGAAAGTTTTTTTCTTTACATGGTGCGGTCGTGTAAATACATTTACAGCAACCTTCCACGGCAACAGGATCATGGCGAAGCCTTCCCGCAAGCGTCCGGACGCGCAGCAAGCCGCGTTCGCCGCCGATGCGTCGATCTCCGAGCGCATCGCGGCCGCGCTCGCCACGCTGACGCCGGCGCACCAGCGCATGGCGGAATACGTGCTGGCGAACCCGTTTCGCGCGGCCACCATGCGCATCGACGAATTTGCCGAGGCCGTGGGGATGTCGGTGGCGACGGCCAACCGTTTCGCGCATGCGCTGGGCTTCGACGGCTATCCGCGCTTTCGCGCCGAGCTGGTGCGCGGCTTCGAGGCGACGCTCGCGCCGGTCGAAAAGCTGCGGCATGAGCTGGCGCGTCCGGCCAGCAGCGCCGAGATCTTCGCCGCCTCGCTGAACGAAGACATCGGCAACCTGGAGGCCACCCGCCGCATGCTCGACCCGGCCGCCTGCGAGCGGGCGGTGGAGGCCATCCTGGCCGCCCCGCGCATCTACGTGGTGGGGTTCGGCGCCAGCGGCTACCTGGCCGGGCTGCTGCGGCACGGGCTGGACCTGTACTGCGACACGGTGTTGTCGGTGTCGCAGGCGGGCGGGGCGTCGGACGCGGCGCGGCAGCTGCGCAAGATCGCGCCGGACGACCTGCTGATCGCCATCGCCTTTCCGCGCTACGCCGCCGACACCATCACGCTGGCCAAGCGCGTGCGCGACCACGGCGGCCGCGTGCTGGCGCTGACCGACGGCCCGGCCTCGCCGCTGGCGCCGCTGGCCGATATCGCACTCTATGCGCGCACGGAGCGGCAGTTTTCCGCCTCGTCCGATTCGGCCACGGTGGCGCTGATCGAAGCGCTGTGCGGTGCCGTCGCGCATCGCTCGGCGCGTTCGCTGGAATCGGCCGCGAACCTGACTGCCTTCGTGCTGCCCTGGCTGCATGCGGGCCAGGCGCCGCGCGCCACGCCGGCTGCGCCTGCCGACACGGCCCGCGTGGCCACGGCCACCACCCGGCGCGGCCGCAAGCGCGCGTCGGCCGACTGATCCCGAGATTGCCGAGACCCACCCGTATGCCCACCCCGATCCTCGCCATCCATGGCGGCGCCGGCACCATTACCCGGGCGGCGATGGACGCCGACAAGGAAGCCGCCTACCGGCAGGCGCTCGACGGCATCCTGCTGGCCGGCCAGCGCATTCTGGCCGGCGGCGGCAGCGCGCTCGACGCCGTGACCGAAGCCGTGCGCCTGCTGGAAGCGTGCCCGCTGTTCAATGCCGGCAAGGGGTCCGTGCTCACGCGCGCGGGCACCTACGAGCTGGATGCCTCGATCATGGACGGCACCACGCTGGCCGCCGGCGCGGTGACCTGCGTCAAGCGCCTGCGCCATCCCGTGCTGGCCGCGCGCGCCGTGATGGAGCACAGCGAGCACGTGCTGTTCACCTCCGAGGGTGCCGAGGCGTTCGCCGCGTCGCAGGGGCTGGAGTTCGTCGAGCCGGACTACTACTACACCGAGGCGCGCTACGCCCAGTGGCAGCGCGCCCGCCAGCACGCCGGCATGGCGCTGCTCGACCACGATGCGGCATCCCTGCTGGCGCAGGCGCCCGAGCCGATCGATCCCGACAGCAAGTTCGGCACCGTGGGCGCGGTCGCGTGCGATGCGCAGGGCCGGCTGGCGGCGGCCACGTCCACCGGCGGCGTCACCAACAAGCAGGTCGGCCGGGTGGGCGATACGCCGCTGATCGGCGCCGGCTGCTACGCCAACCGCGCCGCCGCCGTGTCGTGCACCGGCACCGGGGAGATGTTCATCCGCGCCGTGGCCGCCTACGACGTGGCCGCGCAGATGGAATACGCCGGCAAGCCGCTGGCCGAGGCCTGCGACGACGTGGTGATGCGCAAGCTGGTCGCCATCGGGGGGCGCGGCGGGCTGATCGCGGTGGATGCACACGGCAACGTGGCGCTGCCGTTCAACACCGAGGGCATGTACCGGGGCTTCGCGCGCGGGGATGCCGCGCCCGAGGTCTCGATTTACCGATAGCGGACCGCGCCCGACCGCGTGGCCGCAAGCAGGAGCACCACCGTGACAGCAACCCAGCAGACCGAGACCGCCATCGCGATGCCCGAGCAGCGCATCGTGCAGGTGCAGGACCTGAGCGTGCGCTTCGCCACGTCCGAGCGCGTGGTCGATGCGGTGCGCAGCCTGTCGTTCCACGTCGATCGCGGCGAGACGCTGGCGGTGGTGGGCGAATCGGGCTCGGGCAAGTCGGTGACCTCGCTCGCGCTGATGCGGCTGGTGGAGCACGGCGGTGGCCGGATCGTCGGCGGCCACATGCATCTGCGCCGGCGCGGCGGCGAGGTGCTCGACCTGGTGAACGCCAGCCAGGCCGCCATGCGCGGCGTGCGCGGCGCCGACATCGCCATGATCTTCCAGGAGCCGATGACCTCGCTCAACCCGGTCTTCCCGGTGGGCGAGCAGATCGCCGAGTCGATCCGGCTGCACCAGGGCAAGTCGCGCGCCGAAGCCCGGGCCGAGGCGCTGCGCATGCTGGAGCAGGTGCGCATTCCCGAGGCGCGGCGGGTGCTGGCGCGCTATCCGCACCAGCTCTCGGGCGGCATGCGCCAGCGCGTGATGATCGCGATGGCGCTGTCGTGCCGGCCGTCGCTGCTGATCGCCGACGAGCCGACCACGGCGCTGGACGTGACCATCCAGGCCGAGATCCTGCAGCTGATCCGCGCGCTGCAGCAGGAGATGCGGATGGCGGTCGTCTTCATTACGCACGACATGGGCGTGGTGGCGGAGGTGGCCGACCGCGTGCTCGTGATGTACAAGGGCGAGCGCGTGGAGGCGGGGCCGTCGGCTGCGGTGTTCGCGCAGCCGGCGCATCCGTACACGCGCGCGCTGCTGTCGGCGGTGCCCCAGCTGGGCGCGATGGCGGGCACCGACGGGCCGGCGCGTTTCCCGCTGGTGCGCGTGGACGGCACCGGCCTGCCGATCGACACCACCCCGCAGCCGGCCGTGCCGCACGCCGGGCAGCCGATTCTGCGCGTGCGTGACCTGGTGACGCGCTTCGACGTGCCGGCCGGGCTGTTCGGCCGGGTTGCGCGGCGCGTGCATGCGGTGGAGCGCGTCAGCTTCGATCTGTATCCGGGCGAGACGCTGGCGCTGGTGGGCGAATCGGGCTGCGGCAAGTCGACCACCGGACGGTCGCTGCTGCGGCTGGTGGACAGCCAGAGCGGCAGCATCGAGTTCGCCGGCCAGAACATCGGCGCGCTCAAGGGGCATGCGCTGCAGACGCTGCGCCGGAATATCCAGTTCATCTTCCAGGACCCGTTCGCCTCGCTGGACCCGCGCGTGCCGGTCGGCTATTCGATCATGGAGCCGCTGCTGGTGCACAAGGTGGCCTCCGGCCGGCAGGCGCAGGAGCGGGTGGAGTGGCTGCTCGACAAGGTCGGCCTGCAGGCGGCGCACGCGGCGCGCTATCCGCACGAATTCTCGGGCGGCCAGCGCCAGCGCATCTGCATCGCGCGGGCGCTGGCGCTGAACCCGAAGGTGGTGATCGCCGACGAGTCGGTCTCGGCACTGGACGTGTCCATCCAGGCGCAGATCGTCAACCTGATGCTCGACCTGCAGAAGGAATTCGGTATCGCCTTCCTGTTCATCTCGCACGACATGGCGGTGGTGGAGCGCATCAGCCACCGCGTGGCGGTGATGTACCTGGGCCAGATCGTCGAGATCGGCCCGCGCCGGGCGATCTTCGAGAACCCGCAGCATCCGTACACGAAGAAGCTGATGTCGGCGGTGCCGATCGCCGACCCGGCGCGCCGCCACCTGAAGCGCGAGCTTTCCACGCACGAGATTCCCAGCCCGATCCGCGCCATCGACGACATGCCGGTGGTGCGGCCGCTGGAGCAGGTGGCGCCAGACCACTTCGTCGCCCGCCATGCGATCGGCGGCGCCTATTGAACGCAGGACATCGTCTTTGATGAGGAGGAAGGAAATGTTCAATCGATTCGCTTTGGGCCCGCGCGCGGCTATGCTCGCCGGCGGCCTTGCGCTGGCGGCATTCACCATGCCGGCCTTTGCCGCCAAGGATGCGGTGATGGCGGTCTACTCGACCTTCACCACGATGGACCCATACGACGCCAACGACACCCTGTCGTTCAGCGCCGCCAAGTCGTTCTACCAGGGCCTGTTCGGCTTCGATAAGGACATGAAGCTGGTCAACGTGCTGTGCGAGAGCTATGACGTGAGCAAGGACGGCCTGGTCTACACGTTCAGGCTGCACAAGGGCGTGAAGTTCCACGACGGCACCACGTTCGACGCCAACGCCGTCAAGGCCAACCTGGACCGCGTGACCAATCCGGCCAACAAGCTCAAGCGCTACACGCTGTTCAACCGCGTGGCCAAGACCGAGGTGGTGGACCCATACACCGCGCGCGTGACGCTCAAGGAGCCGTTCTCGCCGTTCGTCAACGTGCTGGCGCACCCGTCGGCGGCCATGATCTCGCCGGCCGCGCTGCAGAAGTACGGCAAGGACATCGCCTTCCACCCGGTGGGCACCGGCCCGTTCGAATTCGTCGAATGGAAGCAGACCGACTACCTGAAGGGCAAGAAATTCGCCGGCTACTGGAAGACCGGCCTGCCGAAGATCGACACCATCACCTGGAAGCCGGTGGTCGACAACAACACCCGTGCCACCGTCATGCAGACGGGCGAGGCCGATTTCGCCTTCAGCATCCCGTTCGAGCAGGCCGCCGTGCTCAAGGGCAGCCCGAAGGTCGACCTGATCGCCGCGCCGTCGATCATCCAGCGCTACATCACGTTCAACACCCGCGTGAAGCCGTTCGACAACCCGAAGGTGCGCCAGGCGATCAACTACGCCATCAACAAGGATGCGCTGACCAAGGTGGCCTTCTCGAGCTATGCCGTGCCGGCCGACGGCGTGGTGCCGCAGGGCGTGGACTACGCCGTCAAGCTGGGCCCGTGGCCGTACAACCCGGCCAAGGCGCGCGCGCTGCTGAAGGAGGCGGGCTACCCCGACGGCTTCGAGACGCAGCTGTGGTCGGCCTATAACCACACCACGGCACAGAAGATCATCCAGTTCGTGCAGCAGCAGCTGGCGCAGGTCGGCATCAAGGCGCAGGTGCAGGCGCTGGAAGCCGGCCAGCGCGTCGAGCGTGTCGAGAGCGTGCAGAAGCCCGAGGATGCCGGCGTGCGCATGTACTACATGGGCTGGTCGAGCTCGACGGGTGAGTCCGACTGGGCGATTCGTCCGCTGCTGGCGTCCGAGGCCATGCCGCCCAAACAGCTGAACACCGCGTACTACAAGAACGACCAGGTCGATGCCGACATCGCCGGTGCGCTGCGCACGACCGATCGCGCCGAGAAGACCAAGCTGTACACCGACGCGCAGAAACGCATCTGGGAAGACGCGCCGTGGGCCTTCCTGGTGACGGAGAAGGTGGTCTACGCGCGCGCCAAGCGTCTGTCAGGTGCCTATGTGGCGCCGGACGGCTCGTTCAGCTTCGACGACATCGATATCAAGCAGTGACGCCGTACCGGCCCGCGCACGCAGCCTGCGCGCGGGCCGGGAATTTCCGCCCGTGGTGGATGCCATGCTGAATTACTTCCTCAAACGTGTGCTGGGCGTGATCCCGACGCTGCTGATCGTGGCGGTGCTGGTGTTCCTGTTCGTGCACCTGCTGCCGGGCGATCCGGCGCGCCTGGCCGCCGGTACCGACGCCGACGAAGCGACCGTCGAACTGGTGCGTAAGGACCTGGGCCTGGACAAGCCGATGCACGAGCAGTTCGTGCACTTCTTCGCCAATGCCGTGCGCGGCGAGTTCGGTGCGTCGCTACGGACCAAGCGCCCGGTGAGCGAGGAGATCGGCGACCGCTTCATGCCCACGCTCAATCTGACGATTGCCAGCATGGTGTGGGCTGTGATCTTCGGCATGGCCATCGGCATCGTCTCCGCCGTCTGGCGCAACAAGTGGCCGGACCGCCTGGGCATGACGCTGGCGGTCTCGGGTATCTCGTTTCCCGCCTTCGCGCTGGGCATGCTGCTGATGGAGGTGTTCTCCGTGCAGCTCGGCTGGCTGCCCTCGATCGGGGCCGACAGCTGGAAGCACTACATCCTGCCGTCGCTGACGCTGGGCGCCGCCGTGGCCGCGGTGATGGCGCGCTTCACGCGGGCATCGTTCGTCGAGGTGCTGCAGGAAGACTTCGTGCGCACCGCCCGCGCCAAGGGCGTGCGCGAGACCGTGGTGGTCGCCAAGCATTGCCTGCGCAACGCGATGATCCCGGTGGTGACCATGATGGGCCTGCAGTTCGGCTTTCTGCTGGGCGGCTCGATCGTGGTGGAGAAGGTGTTCAACTGGCCGGGCCTGGGGCGCCTGCTGGTGGACGCGGTGGAGATGCGCGACTACCCCGTCATCCAGGCCGAGGTGCTGCTGTTCTCGCTGGAGTTCATCTTGATCAACCTGGTGGTGGACATTCTGTACACCGTGATCAACCCGACCATCCGCTACGCGAAATAAGGAGTCCGCCATGACACAGGCATCCAGCCCGGCGGTGATCCCGCAGGCCGCCAGCGAACCCGTCCGCACGCCCTGGAGCGAGTTCTGGCGCAAGTTCCGCAAGCAGCATCTGGCACTCGGCGCCGGCGTGTTCGTGATCGCGCTGGTGGTGGCGGCGATCCTGGCGCCGCACCTGGTGCCGTTCGATCCGGAAAACTATTTCGACTATGACGCGCTCAACGCCGGGCCGTCCGCCGTGCACTGGTTCGGCGTCGATTCGCTCGGCCGCGACATCTTCAGCCGCATCCTGATGGGCACGCGGATCTCGCTGGAGGCCGGCTTCGTGTCGGTTGTCATCGGCGCCCTCATCGGGACGGTGCTCGGCCTGCTCGCCGGCTACTACGAAGGCTGGTGGGACCGCATCGTCATGCGCATCTGCGATGTGCTGTTCGCCTTTCCAGGCATCCTGCTGGCGATCGGCATCGTGGCGATCCTGGGCAACGGCATGGCCAACGTGATCTTCGCCGTGGCGGTGTTCAGCGTTCCGGCCTTCGCGCGGCTGGTGCGCGGCAACACGCTGATGCTCAAGCACCTGACCTACGTCGAGGCTGCGCGCAGCATCGGCGCGTCGGACCGGACCATCCTGCTGCGCCACATCCTGCCGGGCACCATCTCGTCCATCGTGGTGTATTTCTCGATGCGGATCGGCACCTCGATCATCACCGCCGCGAGCCTGTCGTTCCTGGGCCTGGGCGCGCAGCCGCCGACGCCGGAGTGGGGCGCGATGCTCAACGAGGCGCGCGCCGACATGGTGACCGCGCCGCATGTGGCGATCTTCCCGAGCCTCGCCATCTTCCTGACCGTGCTGGCGTTCAACCTGCTGGGCGACGGCCTGCGGGATGCGCTCGACCCCAAGATCGACCGCCGCTGACATGACCCACAGCATGGCCCACATCGGCGTGCTGCCGGCCGGCGCGCGCAACAGCATCACGGACGTGGCCGGCATCACGGTCGGGCACGCCACGCTCGCCGGCGGCAGCATCCAGACCGGCGTGACGGTGGTGCGCCCGCATGCCGGCGATCCGTTCCTCGACAAGGTGCCCGCCGCGTGCGCGGTGCTCAACGGCTTCGGCAAGAGCGTCGGCCTGCTGCAGGTGGAGGAGCTCGGCGTGCTGGAGACGCCCATCGCGCTGACCAACACCTTCGCCGTGGGCGACGTGGCGCGGGCACAGGTCCAGCAGGCGGTCGAGGCGCATCCGCAGATCGGGCGCGCCTGGCCCACCGTCAACCCGCTCGTCTTCGAATGCAACGACGGCTACCTGAACGACCTGCAGTCCTTCGCCGTGCGTGACCTGCACTACTACGCCGCGTGCCTGGCGGCGGGCGGCGCGTTCGCGCAGGGCGCGGTGGGCGCGGGCCGGGGCATGTCGGCGTTCGGCGTGAAGGGGGGGCTCGGCTCGGCCTCGCGCGTGGTCGCGCTGGAGGACGGCACGCGGCGCACGGTCGGCGCGCTGGTGCTGGCCAACTTCGGCGTCACGGCGAACCTGACGCTGGCCGGCCGCCGCATCGGCGCCGACATCGCCCGCGTGCTGGCCGAGGACGCGCCGGGGCCGGAGAAGGGCTCCATCATCATGCTGCTCGCCACCGATGCGCCGCTCGATGCGCGCCAGCTGCGGCGCGTGGCGCTGCGCGCGGGCGCCGGCCTAGCGCGCACCGGCTCGGTGTTCGGCCACGGCAGCGGCGACATCGCGCTGGCGTTCTCCACGGCCTACACCGTGCCTCATCTCGGCGCGCGCCCGATGCCGGCCGTCGCCATGACGCACGAGACCCATCTCGACCCGCTGTTCCAGGCCGCCGCCGACAGCGTCGAGCAGGCCATCGTGCATGCCCTTTTCTACGCCGAGACCGTCACCGGCCGTGACGGCCACACGCGGCGTGCCCTGACCGAACTGTTGTAGCCCCCATGCGTATCCTGATTTCCGCCGACATCGAAGGCGTTGCCAATGTCTTCCACCCGGAGCAGACCCGCGCCGGCAACGCCGAATACGAACGCGCTCGCCGCTGGATGACGGCCGAGGCCGACGCCGCCGTGCGCGGCGCCTTCGAGGGCGGCGCCACCGAGGTCATCGTCAATGATTCCCACGGCGGCTTCCGCAACCTCGTGCCCGACTGGATGGACGCCCGCGCGCGCTTCGTGCTGGGCAAGCCGCGCCATCTGGGCATGATGGCCGGCGTGGAGGGCTGCGATGCGGTCTGCATGATCGGCTACCACGCCCGCGCCGGCAGCCGCGGCACGCTGGCGCACACCATCAACAGCTTCGCCTTCGCGCGCGTCTGGCTCAACGAGCAGGAGCTGGGCGAGGCCGGCCTCTACGGTGCGCTGGCCGGCGAGCGCGGCGTGCCGGTGGCCGTGGCCAGCGGCGACGACGTGTTCGTCAACGAGACCCTGCCGCTGCTGCCGCACACCACCTTTGTGCAGACCAAGCAGGCCGAGGGCATGAACGCGGGGATGTCGCTGTCGTCCGAGCAGGCGTGCGACGCGATCCTGGCGGCCGTGCGCAGCGCGGTGCAGCGGGGGCATTTCGGCATGCCGCTGCGCATCCAGCCGCCCATTGTCTGCCGCCTGCAGACGCAGACGCCCGCGCTGGCCGACCTGTTCTGCCAGTGGCCCGCCCTCGAACGGGTGGACGGCACCCTGCTGCGCTTCGCGGCCGATTCGGTGGAGCACGCGGTGCGCATGCTCAACAGCCTGTCGGCCATGTCGTTCATGCTGCGCTGAGCGGCGGGCGTTGCGGCGGGGCGGGCGAGGCGTCAAACTTCGGGCATGAAGCCTTTGAAGGAGATCGCCATGACCCGTGCGCTCACGCTGTGCGCGCTGCTGTGCGCACTCGTGCTGACGGGGTGCGAGCGCCGCCCCTCCGGCCCGCCCACGCCGCAGACCTCGCAGACCGCCCAGGCGGCAGGACTGACCCGCGCCGCCGCCGAGTTCAAATGCCCCGCGCCGTCGGGCCGCTACCTCGTCGATGACGGCACCAACCGCGGCCCGAACCAGCCGGTGCGCACCAACTGCACGCGCGCCTACGCCGTCTGCGATGCCCAGTCGCACGCCACGCTGGACCATTGCCCGAGCGGCCAGGTGTTCGACAAGCGTTTTTCCACCTGCGTCGTGAAGGACGCCTGCGACGAGATTCCGTCCTGAGGCGCCCCGAGACGCGCGCACCGGGGGCGCCGGGGGCTCCCGGCCAGGCGCGGGCAACCATCGGGCTCGCGGCGCGCTGAAAAGCGTGCCCGGGCGTCCGCGCCGGGGCATCGGCGCCTTGTCCGCCGCCGCATCCATTGGGGCCGGTCGGCCCAATGGCCCTCCGCATCAAGGGCGTGGCCCGCTTTCCAGCGCAACGCTGGCCCGGGTCATGCCAGGCGCGCTACGCAAACGCCGCCTCCATTTCGCCTCGCGCCCACACCTCGATCCGCCACCCCGGCACAGTGGTCGGTTTTGCAGCGACACCGATCCGCCGGTTTCCGGAGCGCGGCCCGTGACGTCGGCCGCGCCATTGGATTGGCCACCAAGGTGCGGGTCGCATGGCGCACAGACATGGAGGAACACCGTGGCAGGAGGACGAGTCGGCGCGCGTGCCGTCCGGGAGTCGGCGCAGACGCCCGTTTCGGCGGACGCTTCAACGAGCACGAGCACGAGCACGAGCGCGGCCGCGAGCCCACCGGTCGTCGCCGGCCGCCAGGCCGCACGCCCGGCCGAGTTGAGGGGGCTTGCCAGCGCGCCGTCATCCCGCGCGTCTTCCAGCTCGACCGGCGGCTTGTCGCGGCAAGCCAGCTTGCCGGCGCGTGCCGTGGCGCGGGAGACGCCGGAAGCCCCGGTGGATGTGTTCAATCGGACCATGCGGCATGTCAACGCCTGGCGTGCCGTGGCCGAGCGCGAACGCAAGCTGGAAGCGCTGGGGCCGGAACACAAAGGCTTGAGCCCGGAGCGCGAAATGCGATATGCCTGCGACGCCATCGCTTCGATCCAGACCTGCCTGCAGGCGCTGGCGGCAATGAAACGGCAGCAGGAGATTCCTCCCGGCTGGGACGTCGACGGGCGGGAAGCAGAACTGTTGCAGTTGCTGATCGTCGCGGCCGATATCGGTGTCTGCACGCGGCACGAGACCCTCAACAAACTCGCGGACCAGGACGCAGTGTTCAGGGCGCAGCGTTCCGGCACGGCGGAAGCGGAAACCGTTTCCGGCCCGGACGGCCCTCGCCCTGACACGATCGAGGAACCGGAGCCGGCGGGCGCGACCGCGCCATCCCCATCGGAGCACACGGCAATCAGCCCGCTGTCGGCGTTGGAGCGGGAGCCCGGGACGATTCAAGCCTGGCTCGCCGAATTCACCAGCTGCCGCTCGGCGCTGGACCAGATCATCCGCCGCGCCGAAGTCTGCGGCGCGCCGCGGACGGTGCAGACAGCGCTCGACACAATGCTGCCGAACGCCATCTACGACAAGCTGCGCTGCTGCAGCGGCCTGCAGGCGCTCCACGGCATTCTCGCCGCGGCCAGCGCCAACCGGTTCGTGGAGCTTTCCCGACAGATGGCGCTGCCGGACCTCGCTGTCCGCGCGGACGAGCTGCTCGCGGCATGGCACAAGGAGAACGCCGCGATGGAGGCCGCGGTGGACGCGCTGGTCGTGCACGGTGCGCCGGACAAGCCCACCCAGCGCCTGACCCCGAAAGCGCTGGACGGCCATCAGGCGGTGATCGAGGCGTACGCCGAAGGTCTCGACCGGGTGGGCCTGAACCTGTGCCTGGATGCCGCCGCCGATATCGAAATGGATGATGCCGACGGGGTATGGCGCAGCATGATGGAGGTGGTCCATGCGATCTCGGCCTACAAGGCGTCCTTGCTGGAGCTGAGCGAAACGGCCGGCCGCGCCAAGACCCAGCCCGAGGCGCCGCAGCCCGAGCCCGAGTCCAGCGAGGCTGCGCCCGAGCCGGCGCTCAGCGAGCCGCCGCCCGCGGCACGCCCCGCCGGGGCTTCGGGCGGCACGAGGCGCAAGCATCGCAAGCCCGGCATGCGCGCTGCCGGGCCGTCCGTTCCTGAGCCCGTATCCGCGCGCGCGCTGGTCTCCGCGGACACGCGCACCGTGGCACAAAAGCAGGCCGATACGCTGCTGAGACGCTGCCGGATCGATCGCGCCACCGTGGCCCAGCTTGGCGGCAACATCGTCGAGCTGGCGCAGCGGCTCGGCGAGGACACCCGCCTGGTCCTGAGCGCACTGAACGACCGCACGCGGGACGCCGTCATCGCTGCGAAGTTCATCTGGGGATCGGTCGGCCGCTGGTTCGGCGAGCCGGATCGCGTACGCAGCGCCAAGGCGTCATTGCATGCCGGTGATCACGATCGCATCGGGCGGCTGACCAACTGGCTCGGCGCGCTGGAGCTGATCGAGCGGCATATGGCGCCCCTGGAAGCCGACATGCTCAAGCGCGACCGGTACCCAAAGGCGAAGCACCTCGAAAAGCTGCTGCAGGCAAAGGGGATCGAGTTCGTCGGCGGACCGGGCCGGTTGCCTCCCACGGAGGACGTCAATGCGGTGGGCACCCTGTTCGGGATGCGCATCCAGTTCAAGCCGCTGTCCAATCGGGACCAGGTGGCACCGTGGTTTGTGCACTTGCATACGAACAGGCCGGTCACCGCGCAGGCGCTGCCCACCCTGGCGTTCGAGGATTTCACGGCGGTCCACCTCAAAACGGACCGAGACAAGAACAAGGGCGCGCAATGGGAGGCTGCGATGCGCGCGCTGGGCTACACCGAGGCCAAGGTGCACCGTGCCGCCATCGGCGAAGCGTTGCTGCACAAACTGTTTGCTCAGGCAGCGAAACAGCCCAAGCGGAACAAGGGGGGCGTGCGCCCGGCCGGATAAGCGTCGCTGTCGTGCGGCGCGCGGGTCTCGCCGATGGCGAGTCGCTTGCGCGGGCGGCCGATGGTGCCGGCGCGCACCGGCAGTCGAGCCGGGGCCCAGTCGTGGTGAATGCGTGCGGCGTGCCGAACACAGGATGCGCGGCATGATCCATGCCGCTGCCAAGCCCCGTGAACTGCCCGCCGGGCAATCGAGTCCATATAATCGACAGATCATCTTCGGTACGCGGTGATCGTGATGCGGTGGATCGATCTCCGGCCGATTTGGAGGAAAGCAAATGCTGTGTTCACATGACGACGACGACCCGATCCGGACAGCGGCCAGCCACGGCATCCGGCGCGTCCGTGCGTTCGATGCGCAGCGATTCGAGCTGGCCGTCCAGAGCCTGCTCGAGGCGAGCGGCATCGAGATCGATACCGCGCACACGGGCAAGACGGCCCAGCGCGTGCGCGAGCTTTGGCAGCGGCGCCTGCTGGACGGCTACGACATCGATCCCGCCGAGGCGCTGGGCCACGGCTTCGAGGATCCGCGCCGCGATATGGTCATCATCCGCAGCATTGCGGTGCACGGCGTCTGTCCGCACCATCTGCTGCCGTTTCGGGGTGTCGCGCACGTGGCCTACCTGCCCGATGGGCGGCTGCACGGTTTCGGCCGCATCGCGCGCATGATCGATGCGATCAGCCACCGCTACACCTACCAGGAGTGGGTGACGAACGAGGTCGCGCATGCCCTGGTCGCGCACGGCCAGGCGCGCGGCGCGGCGTGCCTGATCGAAGCCGAGCAGCTCTGCCTGCTGATGGGCGAGAACCGGCGCGGCGACGAGCGCGTGATTACCCAGTGCTATGTGGGGGAATTCGAGCAGAACATGCAGGCCCGGACGGAATTCCTGCGCGCGATCAAGGGCTGACGCGCGCGGCGATCACGGCGGGCGCATCGCCTCGGCGCGCCCAGCGCCGCCGGCCGCCGATCACGGCCTGCGGGCAAGCGGACGGACAACGCCGGCCCGCTTCGATACGCATATGCCTCAGAGCGCCTCGCGGGTGACCAGGAACACCTGATCGTCGCCCGCGCTGGTGGGCAGCCAGACCAGGTCCAGGTCGGGGAAGGCGGCTTCCACGTTCTCGCGCTCGTTGCCGATCTCGACCACCAGCACGCCGTGCGGCTTGAGGTGGCGCGGCGCGTCGGCCAGGATGCGGCGCACGATGTCCATGCCGTCGGTGCCGCCGGCCAGCGCCATGCGGGGCTCGGCGCGGTATTCGGGCGGCAGCGCCTGCATCGAGGTCTCGTTCACGTACGGCGGGTTGGTGAGGATCACATCGTAGTGCACGCCCGGCGGCAGCGGCGCATACAGGTCGCCTTCGTGCAGGCGGATGCTGTCGTTCAGGCCGTAGTCGTCCACGTTGCGCTGCGCCACCACCAGCGCGTCCGGCGACAGGTCCACCGCATCGAGCGTCGCGTTCGGCCATTGCAGCGCGGCCAGGATCGCCAGGCAGCCGGAGCCGGTGCACAGCTCCAGCACATCGGTCGGGCCGTCCTCGTGCGGCAGCCACGGGGCCAGTCCCTCTTCCAGCAGCTCGCCGATGAAGCTGCGCGGCACGATCACGCGTTCGTCCACGTAGAAGCGCATGCCGTGCATGTAGGCTTCGTGCGTGAGGTAGGCGGCGGGCACGCGGTCGACGGTGCGGCGCTCGATCACCTGCAGCACGGCGGCCACCTCCTCGGGCAGCAGGCGCGCGTCGAGGAACGGCTCCAGCGTGTCGAGCGGCAGGTGCAGCGTGTGCAGGATCAGGTAGGCGGCTTCGTCGTAGGCGTTCTCGCTGCCGTGGCCGAAGACCAGGCCGGCGGCGGTGAAGCGCGACACGGCATAGCGCAGCAGGTCGCGCATCGTGGTGAACGGATGGGAGGCGGGCAGGGCAGGGGCGGTCATGTTCGGGTTCAACGTTGGGTGGCGGCCAGCAGGTCGATGTAGGCGACGTCGAGCAGGTCGGCTTCGGCAATGCCGAGCGAGGTCATCCATGCGTGGGCGATCCGCGTGCCGTCGGCTTCGGACTGGTCGTCGCGCAGCATGACTTCCAGCTCGACGAAATCGCCCAGGCCCTGCACGGCATCCACATGGATGCGGGTCTGGCCAGCGATGTACAGCCGGCGCGTCTTGATGACGCGGCCGGTGGCGCCGAGCGCCGCGGCGAGCGTCTCGCGCAGCGCGTCCGGCGCGTCGGTCGGCACGATGTGGAAGTCGGACAGGCGCGGTCCGGCCACATCGGCGCGGAAATAGTGGATCAGGTGGCCATGCTCGGCAGAGAACCGGCGCAGCTTCAGGCGCCCGTGGGCGCAGGCGAAGAAGGTGTCGTCCTGCTCGATGTGCTTGGGGCCGGCGTCGGTCAGCGCGGCGGCGCGCGCGCTCAGCGCCGCCGCATCGCGCGCGCGGGCCTTGATCTCGACGTTGCGGGCCATGCGCGGCGCTCAGGCGATCAGCGTTTCCAGCACGCGCCGGTACACGTTCTTGAGCGGCTCGATGAAGGCCACGTCGACGTGCTCGTCGATCTTGTGGATGCTGGCGTTGGGCGGCCCGAACTCGATCACCTGCGGGCACAGCTTGGCGATGAAGCGGCCGTCCGACGTGCCGCCGGTGGTCGACAGTTCGGTGGCGACGCCGCACTCGGCCCGGATGGCCGACGACAGCGCCTCCGACAGCTTGCCGCGCTCGGTCAGGAAGGGCTCGCCGCCCAGCGTCCAGGCCAGCGTGTAGTCCAGGCCGTGCGCGTCGAGGATGGCGTGCACGCGCGACTTCAGGCCCTCCGGCGTGCTCGCCGTCGAGAAGCGGAAGTTGAAGTCGATGACGACGTGGCCCGGAATCACGTTGGTCGCGCCGGTGCCGCCGTGGATGTTCGACATCTGCCAGGTGGTCGGCGGGAAGTAGGCGTTGCCGTCGTCCCACTGCTCGGTCACCAGGGCGGCCAGCGCGGGGGCGGCCAGGTGGATCGGGTTCTTGGCCAGGTGCGGATAGGCGATGTGGCCCTGCACGCCGTTGACGGTCAGTTTGCCCGACAGCGAGCCGCGCCGCCCGTTCTTGACCATGTCGCCGAGCGTGGACACCGAGGTCGGCTCGCCGACCACGCAGTAGTCCAGCCGCTCGCCGCGCGCGCGCAGCAGGTCGCAGACCTTGATGGTGCCGTCGTGGGCCGGGCCTTCCTCGTCGCTGGTGATCAGGAAGCCGATCGAGCCGGCGTGGTCCGGATGCCCGGCGACGAATTCCTCGGCGGCCACCACGAACCCGGCGATCGAGGTTTTCATGTCGGCGGCGCCGCGGCCATAGAGCTTGCCGTCGCGGTGGGTCGGCTCGAACGGGTCGGAGCGCCACTGTTCCACGGGGCCGGTCGGCACCACGTCGGTGTGGCCGGCGAAGACCAGCAGCTTGCCGTCGGTGCCCGCGTGGCCGCGCTTGACGGCCCACAGGTTGGTCACGCGGAAGTGGTCCGGCCCGCTGACCACGGTTTCGCATTGGAAGCCGGCGGCGGACAGGCGTTCGATCAGCACATCCTGGCAGCCCTTGTCTTCGGGCGTGACGGAGCGGCGGCGGATCAGGTCTTCAGTGAGGGCAAGCGTGGGCGACATGGCGGTCACGGTAAATGGGAGCGTAAGGTCAGAGCAGGTTGGCGTACTGGTCGGCCGAGAAGCCCACGCTGACGGCCTTGCCGTGCACCAGCACCGGGCGCTTGATCAGCGAAGGGTTGGCCTGCATCAGTGCGATGGCGCCGGCCGCGTCGTCGGCGCGGGCCTTGTCGGCATCCGACAGCGCGCGCCAGGTGGTGCCCTTGCGGTTGAGCAGCGTGGCGAGCGGCACCTGCTCGAGCCAGCCGGCCAGCATCTCGGCGCTCACGCCCTGTTTCTTGAAATCGTGGAAGGTGTAGCCGACGCCGTTCGATTCCAGCCACGTGCGGGCTTTCTTGACGGTGTCGCAATTGGGAATGCCGTGCAGCACGGCGGCGGTGGTCGTCATGATCGGGTCAGTGTCGAAGGGCTTGTTGCGCGAAGGCGAGGGCCGCGACAGCCAGCGCGAAGCCGGCGCCGGCCAGCCACGTCATCCGCCTGAGCCGGCGTTCCAGCCTGCCTGCTTCCTCGCGCAGCGCCTCGATGGTGAGCGCGTGCTGCTCGGCCAGCAGCTTGACGGATTCGGCCTGCTGCGCGATCGCCGCTTCCAGCTCGGCGATGCGGGCGTTCGGGTCGGCCGGGGCACCGTCCGCGCGCGCGGGTTCGGCGCCGGCCTTCTTGCGGTGCTTGAACTTGTCGATGGTCTTGTTGGCTTGCTCCAGGATGGTCGGCAGCAAGGACAGGACGGTACCGATGGTGTTCGGATCAAGACCCATGATGTGTTGTCGCAGCTTGCTCCAGCGTGAGCCCGTGGGGTTCGGTTCGGACATCGCTGCGCTCGGGCGGGCCTGTGCGCCGGACTGCCGGACAGGCCCGCCGTTGCCCTCAATCGCCGCGCAGCAGTTCGTTGAGGCTGGTCTTGGCGCGCGTCTGCGCGTCGACCTTCTTGACGATCACGGCGCAGTACAGGCTGTACGAGCCGTCCTTGGACGGCAGGTTGCCCGGCACCACCACCGAGCCGGCCGGCACGCGGCCGTAGTGCACCTCGCCGGTTTCGCGGTCGTAGATCTTGGTGCTCTGGCCCAGGTACACGCCCATCGAGATCACCGAGTTCTCTTCGACGATCACGCCTTCCACCACTTCCGAGCGCGCGCCGATGAAGCAGTTGTCCTCGATGATGACCGGGTTGGCCTGCAGCGGCTCCAGCACGCCGCCGATGCCCACGCCGCCCGACAGGTGCACGTTCTTGCCGATCTGCGCGCACGAGCCGACCGTGGCCCAGGTGTCGACCATCGTGCCTTCGTCCACGTAGGCGCCGATGTTCACGTACGAGGGCATCAGCACGGCGTTCTTGCCGATGAACGAACCGCGGCGCGCCACGGCCGGCGGCACCACGCGGAAGCCGCCGCGCGCGAAGTCGTCGGCCGTGTAGCTGGCGAACTTGCTGGGCACCTTGTCATAGAAGTGCGTGAAGCCGCCGGCCGTCATCGGGGCGTTGTCTTCCAGGCGGAACGACAGCAGCACGGCCTTCTTCACCCACTGGTTGACGATCCACTGGCCGTCCTTCTTCTCGGCCACGCGCAGCGCGCCCTGGTCGAGCTGGTCGATCACGTTGGCGACGGCTGCGCGGACATCGTTCGGCGCGGCCTTGGGCGACAGGTTGGCGCGGTCTTCCCACGCTTGTTCGATCAGCGATTGCAGTTGTTGCGACATGGTCTTGTTGGCTCTTGGAGAGAAAGAGGGAAATCAGCGTTGCTGGCAGAACTCGACGATGCGGCGCGCGCCGTCCAGGCACTCGTCCACGCCGGCCACCAGCGCGATGCGGACGTAGTCCTGGCCCGGGTTGACGCCGTGCGCCTCGCGGGCGAGGTAGCTGCCCGGCAGCACAGCGACGTTCTTGGCGGCCAGCAGCTCGCGCGCGAACGCGGTGTCCGACAGGCCGGTGCGCTTGACGTTGGCCCACAGATAGAAGGCCGCATCGGGCAGGGCCACGTCCAGCACCTCGGCCAGCATCGGCGTGACCGACTGGAACTTCCTGACGTACTGCGCGCGGTTCTCGCGCACGTGGGTCTCGTCGTTCCAGGCCGCGATGCTGGCGGATTGCACCGCCGGGTTCATCGCGCTGCCGTGATACGTGCGATACAGCAGGTAGGCCTTGATCAGCTTGGCGTCACCCGCCACGAAGCCCGAGCGCATGCCCGGCACGTTGGAGCGCTTGGACAGGCTCGAGAACATCACCAGCCGCTCGAAGCCGCGGCCGAGCTGGTGCGCGGCCTGCAGCGCACCCAGCGGCGGGTTGGCCTCGTCGAAGTAGATCTCGGAATAGCACTCGTCCGACGCGATGACGAAGCCGTACCGGTCGGACAGCGCGAACAGCTGCTTCCAGTCCTCCAGCGTGAGCACGGCGCCGGTCGGGTTGCCGGGGCTGCACACGAAGACGAGCTGCACGTTGCGCCATTCTTCCGGCGTGATGGCGTCGAAGTCGGGCGCGTAGTTGCGCGCCGGGTTGCTGTTGGCGAACAGCGGCTGCGCGCCGGCCAGCAGGGCCGAGCCTTCGTAGATCTGGTAGAACGGGTTCGGGCACAGCACGCGCGCGCCGGGCTTGCTGCCGTCGATCACGGTCTGCGCAAAGGCGAACAGCGCTTCGCGCGAGCCGTTGACCGGCAGCACCTCGGTGGCGGCATCGACCTTGGGCAGGCCGTAGCGGCGCTCCAGCCAGGCGGCGATGCACTGGCGCAGCGCGTCGGAGCCGGCCGTCGTGGGATAATTCGCCAGTCCGGCCAGCGAGGCCGTCAGCGCGTCTTTCACCAGCGCCGGCGTCGGATGCTTGGGCTCGCCGATGCCGAAGCTGATCGGCGCATGCGCGGGGCTGGGCGTCACGTCCTTGACGAGCGCTTTCAGTTTCTCGAACGGATACGGCTGGAGGCTGGACAGGCGCGGATTCACGGTGTTGGGCATGGACCGGATGGGTCGGAGTGGGCCGGGGGGGCTGAGCAAGCATGGCGCTTGCGGACGAAGCCCGAAATTATACGGCCAACGTGCGTCAGTCGCCCCAAGACATTGCTCGTTGCTGGAAGCGGCGGTTTTCCGCCGTTTTTTTATGGGTCACATGACATCGATTGCATCTCCGGCGCAGGCCGCCACCCACGACGCGTCGCAGTGGACGTCCGCGCTGTACATCCTGGTCGGCGCTTCGGTCTGGGGGATTTCCTGGTACCCGTACCGGCTGCTGGCCGGGTGGGGGCTGGGTAGCCTGCTGGCCTCGGCCATGACGGGCGCGGCGGCGACCATCGTCGCGGCGGTGGCGCTGCGGCGGCACTTCCATACGTTCCGGTGGTCCTGGCTGATTCCGGCGCTGGGGCTGGTGGCGGGCGTGACCAATGCCGGGTTCGTCTGGAGCACGGTGCACGGCACGGTCATGCGCGTGCTGCTGCTGTTCTACCTCACCCCGCTGTGGACCGCGCTGCTGGCCCGGCTGTGGCTGCACGAGCGGCTGGGCGCGCGTGGCGCGGCGCTGCTCGTGGTGGCGCTCTGCGGCGCCGGCCTGATGCTGGGCGCCGGCAACGCCGGCATGCCCTGGCCGGGCACGGCCGCCGAGTGGTCCGGCGTGGTCGCGGGGCTGGCCTTCGCGTGCAACAACGTGCTGGCGCGGCTGGTCGGGCAGCGCCTGCCGACCATGCGGGCGGAGCTGCGGACCGTGGTGGTCTTCGCCGGCAGCGCCCTGGTCGGCCTGCCGGCGGCGATCTGGCTGGACGGCGTGCAAGCCGTGCCGGATGCGCTGGCGACGGCCGACGTGTGGCTGCTCGTCGGCGGCATGGCCGCCGTGCTGGTGGCCGGCAACACGCTGGTGCAGCGCGGCCTGCAGCGCCTGCCGGCCAACCGCGCCGCGCTGCTGATGCTGTTCGAGATCGTGGTGGCCGCGGCATCGTCGGCGTGGCTGACGGCGGAACGCCTGTCGGCGCAGGAGATGGCGGGCGGCGCCTGCATCATCCTGGCGGGCGTCCTGTCGGGGTTGTCGCGGCGCAAGTAGGGTCGCCACCGTCAGGCTTTTCGCAACCAACCAGGAGCCCGCATGCTGTCGCACTGGATGTTCGCCGCCGTCACCGTCGTTTTCGCGGCCGCCCTGTCGGCGCTGTCTTCCGCGTCGCGGGCCGCGCCGGCCGCAGCGGCCACTGACGCGGCCACCTATGGCCCGCGCCTGGAAGGCTTCGACTATCCGGCGCCGGTCAAGCTGTATCCGTTCGCGTCGCAAGGCAATGCGCTGGAGATGGCGTACCTCGACATCGAGCCCAGGCAGCCCAACGGCCAGGTGGCGGTGCTGCTGCACGGCAAGAACTTCTGCGCGGCCACCTGGGCCGGCACGATCGCCGCGCTCGCCGGCGCGGGCTACCGCGTGATCGCGCCCGACCAGATCGGCTTCTGCAAATCGAGCAAGCCGCGCGCCTACCAGTATTCGTTCCAGCAGTTGGCCAGCAACACGCACGCGCTGCTGGTGTCGCTGGGCATCGGCCAGGCCATCGTGATCGGCCACTCCACCGGCGGCATGCTGGCGACCCGCTATGCGCTGATGTATCCGGCCGAAGTGTCGCGGCTGGTGATGATCAACCCGATCGGCCTGGAAGACTGGAAAGCCAAGGGCGTGCCGCCGATGACGGTCGATCAGTGGTACACGCGCGAAAAGCAGACCACCGCCGAGCGCATCCGCGCCTATGAGCAGTCGACCTATTACGCCGGCCAGTGGCGTGCCGACTACGAGCCCTGGGTGCAGATGCTGGCGGGCATGTACCGCGGTCCCGGCCGCGATCTCGTCGCATGGAGCTCCGCGCTGCTGTACGACATGATCTACACCCAGCCGGTGGTCTACGAATTCGGCCAACTGCGCCCGTGGACGCTGCTGCTGATCGGCCAGAAAGACACCACGGCCATCGCCAAGGACACCGCGCCGCCGGCAGTCCGCTCGCAACTGGGCAACTACCCGGAACTGGGCCGCGCCGCCGCGCGGGCGATTCCGCACGCCACGCTGGTCGAGTTTCCCGATGCGGGCCACGCGCCACAGATCCAGGTGCCGGTTGCGTTGCACAACGCCTTGCTGGAATGGCTGGCCAGCCCGGAGCCCGCGCGCACCCGGCGCCCCGATTGAGCGAAATCCGCGCGCGTCGTACCGATTGCTTACAAATCCGATGCAATTGAGCGTCCGATGGGGCGCATTTCGTCGATTTTTGTGCGCCAGGCAAGGGCTGGAGCAGGGAGGGCCGATGGTATGATGGCGCCGTCCGCGCCCCCGCGCGAGCCTCTGCCGTTTCGCTTCCGCTCAGCGTTGTGTGATCGGCCGAGCGCGTGGTCCGGGTGCCCGCTTCACCACTTACTGATCCCTTCGAGACGACCTCAACGTGCGCCTCTCCTCGATCAAGCTCGCAGGCTTCAAGTCTTTCGTCGATCCGACCAATTTCCATGTTCCGGGCCAGCTCGTCGGCATCGTCGGCCCGAACGGTTGCGGTAAATCCAACATCATCGACGCCGTGCGCTGGGTGCTCGGCGAATCACGCGCCGCCGAACTGCGCGGCGAGTCGATGCAGGACGTCATCTTCAACGGCTCCACCCAGCGCAAGCCGGCCGGCCGGGCCAGCGTCGAACTCGTGTTCGACAACGCCGAAGGCCGCGCCGCCGGCCAGTGGAGCCAGTACGCGGAGATCGCCGTCAAGCGCGTGCTCAGCCGCGACGGCACCTCGTCGTACTTCATCAACAACCAGGCGGTGCGCCGCCGCGACATCCAGGACATCTTCCTCGGCACGGGCCTGGGCCCGCGCGCCTACGCCATCATCGGGCAGGGGATGATCTCGCGCATCATCGAGGCCAAGCCCGACGACATGCGCATCTTCCTGGAAGAGGCCGCGGGCGTCTCCAAATACAAGGAGCGCCGCCGCGAGACCGAGAACCGCCTGGCCGACACGCGCGAGAACCTCACGCGCGTCGAAGACATCCTGCGCGAGCTCGGCACCAACCTCGAAAAGCTCGAGGCCCAGGCCGAAGTCGCGCAGCGCTTCCAAACGCTGCAGGCCGAAGGCGAAGAGAAGCAGCACCTGCTGTGGCTGCTGCGCAAGCGCGAGGCGCTGGCCGAGCGGGAACGCCACCAGCGCGCCATCGAGCAGGCGCAGATCGACCTGGAAGCGCAGACCGCGCAGCTGCGCCATATCGAGGCCGAGCTCGAGACCATGCGCGCCGCGCACTACGCCTCGTCCGACGCGATGCACGCCGCGCAGGGCACGCTGTACGAGGCCAACGCCGAAGTCAGCCGCCTGGAGGCCGAGATCCGCTACGTGGTGGAATCGCGCAACCGCATCCAGCAGCAGATCGCCACGCTGAGCGCGCAGCAGGACCAATGGCACACGCAGGGCGAGCAGGCCCAGGCCGATCTGGCCGCCGCCGAGGAAGAACTCGCCATGGCCGAGGAGCGCGCCGCGCAGGCCCAGGACGAGGTCGCGCGCAAGTCCGACGAGCTGCCCGGCCTCGAAGCGCAATGGCGCGACGCGCAGGCTGCGCTGAACGACCAGCGCACCGCCATTCTGCAATCGGAGCAGGCGCTCAAGCTCGAAGCCGCCCACCAGCGCAACGCCGACCAGGCGCTCCAGCAGCTCGACCAGCGCCGCGAGCGCCTCACGCAGGAAGCCAGCGGCCTCGACAGGCCCGACGACGCGCAGCTCGAAGCGCTGCGCGCCGAGCTGGCCGAGCAGGAGGAAGTCCTCGCGCAAGCGCAGGCCGCGCTGGAAGAGGCCGAGACGCAGCTGCCGCAACTGGACGAAGCCCGCCGCGCCGCGCAGGACCGCGTGCAGTCCGAGGCCGCCGCCATCGCCAACCTCGAAGCCCGCCTGACCGCGCTCAGGCAACTGCAGGAGAGCGTGCAGACCGACGGCAAGGTCCAGCCCTGGCTGGCCAAGCACGGCCTGGCCGAGCTGCCGCGCTTCTGGAAGAAGCTGCAGATCGAGCAGGGCTGGGAGCCGGCGCTCGAAGCCGTGCTGCGCGAGAAGCTGGCCGCGCTGGAAGTCTCCAACCTCGACTGGATCAAGGCTTTCGCCGCCGATGCGCCGCCGGCCAAGCTGGCGTTCTACGCGCCGCCGCCCGCCACGCGCCCGGCCGATGCGCCGGCCGGGCTGCGTCCGCTGATGGCGCTGGTGCAGGTGACCGAGCCGGGCATCCGCGCCGTGCTGCAGGACTGGCTGGCCGACGTCTACCTCGCCGACGACATGCCGGCCGCGCTGGCTGCGCGCCAGACCCTGCCCGAGGGCGGCACCTTCGTCGTCAAGGCCGGGCACCTGGTCGGCCGGTCTTCGGTGCAGCTGTATGCGCCGGACGCCGAGCAGGCCGGCATGCTGGCCCGCGCGCAGGAGATCGAGAACCTGCACAAGCAGGTGCGTGCGCAGATGCTGTTGTCCGACGAGGCCAAGAGCGACGCCGTGCGCGCCGATGCCGCCTACAGCCAGTCCAGCCAGATGCTGGTGCAGGCCCGGGCCCGTGCCGAGCAGGCCACGCGCCGCGTGCATACGCTGCAGATGGACGTGCTCAAGCTGTCGCAGGCCATGGAGCGCTACACCGCCCGCAGCGGCCAGATCGACGGCGAGCTGGAAGAGATCCGCGCGCAGATCGAGGAGCAGCGCGCCATCCGCGCCGAATCCGAAGCGACCTTCGAGCAGCACGACGCCGCGCTCGCCGACATGCAGGCCCGCTTCGAAGACGGCCAGCAGGCATTCGAAGCGCTCGAGGTGCGCCTGGGCGATGCGCGCAGCGGCCTGCGCGACCTGGAGCGTGCCGCGCAGGAAGCCCACTTCGCCGAGCGCAACCTGCACAACCGCATCGCCGAGCTCAAGCGCAACATCCAGGTGGCGACCGACCAGGCCCAGCAGATCGTGCTGACGCTGGAGAACGCCCGCGCCGAGCTGGAGACCATCAACGAGCAGACCGCCCACACCGGCCTGCAGGATGCGCTCGAGCGCCGCGCCGAGAAAGAAGAGAAGCTGCGGCTGGCGCGCACCGAGCTCGACGCGCTGTCCGCGCAGCTGCGCCAGTTCGACGAGCAGCGCCTGGGCGCCGAGCGCGCCCAGCAGCCGCTGCGCGACCGCATCACCGAGCTGCAGCTCAAGGAGCAGGCCGCGCGCCTGAACTGCGAACAGTTCTCCGAGCAGCTGACCACCGCCAACGTGGACGAAGCCGCGCTGGCCGAACGCCTGAGCGGCGACCTGAAGCCGTCGTACCTGCAGGGCGAAGTCACGCGCATCAACAACGCCATCAACGCGCTGGGCCCGGTCAACATGGCCGCGCTCGATGAGCTGGCCGCCGCGCGCGAGCGCAAGGGCTTCCTCGACGCGCAATCGGCCGACCTGTTGGACGCCATCAATACGCTGGAAGACGCCATCCGCAAGATCGACCAGGAGACCCGCGCGCTGCTGCAGGGCACGTTCGACCAGGTCAACCACCATTTCGGCGAGCTGTTCCCGACGCTGTTCGGCGGCGGCCAGGCCAAGCTGATCATGACCGGCGAGGAGATCCTCGACGCCGGCGTGCAGGTGATGGCGCAGCCGCCGGGCAAGAAGAACTCGACCATCCACCTGCTGTCGGGCGGCGAGAAGGCGCTGACCGCCATCGCCCTGGTGTTCGCGATGTTCCAGCTCAACCCCGCGCCGTTCTGCCTGCTCGACGAGGTGGACGCGCCGCTGGACGACGCCAACACCGAGCGCTATGCCAACATGGTCAAGCGCATGTCCGACAAGACCCAGTTTGTCTTTATCTCCCATAACAAGATTGCGATGGAAATGGCGCAACAGCTGATCGGTGTGACCATGCAGGAGCAGGGCGTGTCCCGGATCGTGGCGGTGGATATGGATGCCGCCCTGACCATGGCGGAGGCCGCGTGATGCAGGACAACAACCTGGTCATGGCGCTGCTGGGCGCCGGCGTCGTCTTCGTGCTGGTGATCGTGGTCTACAACCAGTGGCAGATCCGCAAGGCGCGCGGCCCGCAGGCGTACCAGCCGCCGGCCGACGAAGGCGTGCGCACCGACGCATGGAAAGACCGCCAGGAGCCGGCGCTGGGCGCGGGCGCCGCCGATGACACCGGCCGCGTGGAGCCCCGGCTCGAACCCGGGCCGGTGGCGCCGCTCAAGGCGCAGCCGTCCACCGGCAGCGCCGAGACCGAAGCCGGCGTGATCGGCGCCGAGCTCGCGCCGTCGGGCGAGGAGGCCGTGCTGGAGTCGGCCGAGGCCGGGGCGGCGAGCGCCGCGGAAGACGTGCCCGGCGCGCTGGAGCCGGCCTCGGGCGTGATCGATCCGCTGATCGACTGCATCGTGCCGCTGCACCCCGATCGCGAGGTCTCGGGCGACCGCCTGCTGCCCGCGATGTCCAAGCTGCGCCGCGCGGGCACCAAGCAGATCCACGTAGAGGGCCTGAACCCGGTGGCCAACGCATGGGAGACCATCCGTGCCGGCCAGCGCTACCTTGACCTGCAGGTGGCCGTGCAGCTGGCCAACCGCACCGGCCCGCTGAACGCGCTCGAGTTCTCCGAGTTCATCAACGCCATCGACCCGCTGTGCGAAGCGGCCGATGCCACGCCTGAGCTGCCCGAGATGAACGAGACGCTGTCCAACGCCCGCGAGCTCGACGCCTTTGCCTCCGAATGCGACGTGCAATTGGGCGTGAGCGTGATCTCCGACGGCGCGCCGTGGTCCGCCGCCTATGTGCAGACCGTGGCAACGCAGGACGGCCTGGTGCTGTCGCGCGACGGCACGCGCTTCACGCGCTTCCATGCCGGCACGGACGGCGTGCAGCGCGCGCTGTTCACGCTGCAGTTCGTCGACACCAACTTCCTGCGCGACGATCTGACCGCCAAGGGCGGCCGCCAGATCACGCTGCTGCTCGACGTGCCGCTGGCCGAAGAAGTGGCCAAGCCGTTCAAGCAGATCTGCGAATACGCCTACACGCTGTCGCAGCGCATGGGCGCGCAGGTGGTGGACGACAACCTGCGTCCGCTGACCGAGCAATCCTTCATCGCCATCCAGAAGCATCTGCGCGTGCTGTACGACAAGCTCGAGGCGCGCGGCCTCCCGGCGGGTTCCAGCGCGGCAGTGCGCCTGTTCAGCCTCTGACCGATCACCGATGAGCAAGACCGAACATCCCGCGTCCGGCGCGTCGCCCGAGGCGCGGGCAGCCGCGCTGCGCGCGACGCTGAACCGCTACGCCCACGAGTACTACGTGCTGGACCAGCCCAGCGTGCCGGACGCCGAATACGATCGGCTCTACCGCGAGCTGGAAGCCCTGGAAGCCGAACACCCAGAACTGCGGACGCCGGATTCGCCCACCCTGCGGGTCGGCGGCGCCGTGCTGCCGGAGTTCGCGCCGGTGCGGCACGTGGTGCCGATGCTCTCGATCCGCACCGAGACCGACACCACCGCCGGCGGCGCGCTGGACTTCGATGCCAGCGTGCGCCGCGAACTGGGGCTGGCCGAATCCGATCCGCCCGTCGAATACGCGGCGGAGCTCAAGTTCGATGGCCTGGCGATCAACCTGCGCTACGAGAAAGGCTTCCTGGTCCAGGCCGCCACGCGCGGCGACGGGGCCACCGGCGAAGACGTGACGCAGAACATCCGCACCATCCGCCAGATCCCCCTCGGCCTGCGGCCCGTCGGCGGCGCCGTGCCCGACGTGCTCGAAGTGCGCGGCGAAGTCTACATGCGGCGCGACGATTTCGAGCGCCTCAATGCCCGCCAGCGCGAGCGCGGCGACAAGACCTTCGTCAACCCGCGCAACACCGCTGCCGGCGCGGTGCGCCAGCTCGACCCGAAGATGGCCGCCGAGCGCCCGCTGTCGTTCTTCGCCTATGGCCTGGGCGAGGCGGCCGGCTGGAGCGGGATGCCCGACACGCATTCCGGCATGCTCGATGCACTGGTCGCCTACGGTTTCCCGGTCAGCAAGGAACGTGCGGCAGTGAAGGGCGGGGAAGGGCTGGTGCAATTCCACGCCGCCATCGGCGCCAAGCGCGACAGCCTGCCGTTCGATATCGATGGCGTGGTCTACAAGGTCAACTCGCTGGCACTGCAGCGCGAGCTGGGCTTTCGCACGCGCGAGCCGCGCTGGGCGGTGGCGCACAAGTACCCGGCGCAGGAGGCGCTGACCACGGTCGAGTCGATCGGCGTGCAGGTCGGCCGCACCGGGGCCATCACGCCGGTGGCGCGTCTGGTGCCGGTGTTCGTCGGCGGCGTGACGGTCACCAACGCCACCCTGCACAACGAAGACGAAGTCCGCCGCAAGGACGTGCGCGTGGGCGACACCGTGATCGTGCGCCGCGCCGGCGACGTGATCCCCGAGGTGGTGGCCGTGGTGCTGGAGCGCCGCCCGATGGAAGACGTGCCGGGCAGCGATCTGTTCAACCCCACGCAGCAGCCCAAGCATCCGCCGTTCGAACTGCCCAGGAGTTGCCCGGTCTGCGGCTCGCACGTGGTGCGCGAAGAGGGCGAGGCGGTGGCGCGCTGCTCGGGCGGCCTGTTCTGCTCGGCGCAGCGCAAGGAGGCGATCCGCCATTTCGCCGGCCGCCGCATGATGGACATCGAAGGCCTGGGCGAGCGCTACATCGACAACCTCGTCGAGCTGGAATACGTGCACGGCATCGCCGACCTGTACCGGCTCACGCTCGACGATTTCCTGGAAATGAAGCGCCGCGCCGACGAGCGCGACGGCGTGACCCCGGAGACCGTGGCCGCCGGCAAGATCGCCACCAAGTGGGCCGAGAACCTGCTGGACGGCATCCGGGCCAGCAAGACCCCGCCGCTGGCGCGCTTCCTGTTCGCGATGGGCATCCGCCATGTCGGCGAATCGACGGCCAAGACGCTGGCCGACTGGCTGGGCAGCCTGGCGATAGTCCGCCGCGCGCCGGCGCCGCTGCTGCTGACCTTGCCCGACGTGGGGGCGACCGTCGCCGAGGCCATCGCCGATTTCTTTGCCGAGCCGAAGAACCAGCAGGCGCTCGACGCCCTGCTCACCGCCGGTGTGGCGCCCCAGGGCGAGCACCCGCCCAGCGCGAAGCTGCGCGACCAACTGGAGCCCGCCGAACTGTACGCCGCGCTCGGCGTGCCCAAGCTGACGGCCATCCGCAGCAAGCAGCTGGCGACGCTGGTGCCGTCGCTCGCGCAACTGGCCAACGTCGACACCGCGCAGCTGGAAGGCCTGCAGGCGGACGTGTCGGCGTCGCTGCTGGCCTGGCTGGACGCCGACGACCATCGCACCCGGCTGGGGGCGCTGGACGCGCTGCGCGCCGAACTGCTTGCCGCCATGCCGGCCGGGGCCGCCGAGGAAGGCGCGCTGAGCGGCAAGACCGTGGTGCTGACCGGCACGCTGCCCACCCTGAGCCGCGACGAGGCCAAGGCCATGCTGGAGGCGGCCGGCGCCAAGGTGTCCGGCTCGGTGTCGAAGAAGACCGACTACGTTGTGGCTGGCGTTGAGGCGGGCAGCAAGCTCGCCCGCGCGCAGGAGCTGGGCGTGCGGGTTCTGGACGAAGCCGGTATGCTCGCGCTGTTGCAGAACCCGCCGGGAGATTCCGCGTGATCCGACCGATCCTGAAGATGGGCGACAGCCGCCTGCTGCGCGTGGCCAAGCCGGTCCAGCGCTTCCAGACGCCGGAGCTGACCGCGCTGATCGAAGACATGTTCGACACCATGGACGCCGCGCGCGGCGCCGGCCTGGCGGCACCGCAGATCGGCGTCGACCTGCAGGTGGTCATCTTCGGCTTCGACCGAAACGATCGCTATCCGGATGCGCCCGCCGTGCCCAAGACGGTGCTGATCAATCCCACCATCGAGCCGCTGTCCGACGCGATGGAAGATGGCTGGGAGGGCTGCCTGTCGGTGCCCGGCCTGCGCGGCGTGGTGCCGCGCTACACGCGCCTGCGCTATACCGGCTACGACCAGCACGGCCACGCCATCGACCGCATCGCCGAGGGCTTCCATGCCCGCGTGGTGCAGCACGAGTGCGATCACCTGCAGGGCATCCTGTACCCGATGCGTGTGCAGGATTTCACCCGCTTCGGCTTCACCGAGATCCTCTTCCCCGAATTGCCCGCCCACCACGACGACTGAGCGCGGCAGCGGGGTGCCTCACCCGCGTGGCCGGGTGGGGCCCTTGTCCACCACGGAGGCGATATGGCGCACGATGTACCGAGCGGACTGCGCCGACTGGCGTTGGCATGGTGCGCCATGGTGGCTCTGGGCCTGAGCGCCTGCGCCGGACCGGAGCCCGCGCCGCCGGAGGTGGCACTCGTCCAGGTGGCCGCTGCGGCCGGCGGCCCGGCCTGGCAGCGCGTCCATCTCGGCAGCGGCGCCGTCGTCTATGACTTCCCGGTCTACGCCAACCATCCGCTCGATGGCGACTTGCGCGGCATCCGCGAAGTCGTGTTCGTGCAGCACGGCCGGCAGCGCAACGGCAACGACTACTACGCCGCCGGCGCCGAGCTGCTGAAGGCCAGCGGCCGCAACCCCGACGAGATCCTGCTGATCGCCCCGAACTTTCCCGGCGAGCCCGATGCCGACAAGGGTTTCGACCGCATGCCGACGTGGTCGGTGGACGGCTGGCTCGGCGGTTTCAATGCCGTCAACACACCCTACACGGGCCTGAGTTCGCTGCAGGTGCTGGATGACCTGATCGCCTTTGTCACCGATCCGGCACGGTTGCCCAACGTCCGGCGCGTGACGGTGGCCGGCCATTCGGGCGGTGCGCAGATCGTGCACCGCTACGCCGTGCTCAACAACGTGGACGAGCGCACCCGTGCGCGCGGCGTGGATCTGCGCTATGTGGTGGCCAATCCGTCGTCGTATCTCTACTTCACGCCGGAGCGGCCGCGCGGCCGCGGTTTCGCCCCTGATGACGCCAGCGCCTGCCCGGACTACGACCGCTACAAATACGGCATGGTCGACATGGCCCCCTACGCGGCGGGCATGGACGGCAGGACCCTGTTCAGGCGCTATGCCCAGCGTCAGGTGACCTACCTCGTGGGCAGCAACGACAACGATCCCGGCCACCGCGTGCTCGACAAGACCTGCGGCGCCGAAGCCCAGGGCCCGACGCGGCTGGACCGCGCCCGCAACTATCTGCGCTATGAGCGCTATCTGGCGGGGGCGCGCAAGCCGGTCCGCCACCAGGCGCACGAGGTCATCGGCGTGGGGCACGACCCGGCACGCATGTTCGGTTCGCGCTGCGGCGCGCAGGCGGTCTTCGGTCTGCCGGCGGCCGCCAATGTGACCGGCGCGGCCTGCCGGCCACCGCAGCTTTAACGCGATCGGAGTCGGGGCGGGCGGCGCCGGCCGTGCGGTCCGGCGCCGTTCATGAAGGGACGGTGCCGCCTCAGAACTTCTCGAAGCGGCCCAGGAAGCGCCACTTGCCCACCGGCAGGTCGCCCAGCACGACGCTGCCCATGCGGATGCGCTTGAGGCCCACCACCTCCAGGCCGACCTGCTCGCACATCCGGCGGATCTGGCGCTTCTTGCCTTCGCGCAGCACGAAGCGCAGCTGCTCTTCGTTCTGCCAGCTGACCTTGGCGGGCTTGAGCGCCTCGCCGTCCAGCGACAGGCCGTGGCGCAGCATCTCCAGCAGGTCTTCGGGGAAGACCTTGGAGATGTCGTGCTCGACGGGGCCCTGCGGCGCATTCCACACCACGCGCACCAGGTATTCCTTCTCGACGGTCGAGTCTTCGCCGATCAGGTGGCGCGCCACGCGGCCGTCCTGCGTCAGCACCAGCAGGCCGGTGGAGTCGATGTCCAGCCGGCCGGCCGGCGCCAGGCCCTTGTGCTGCCAGGCGGCGAAATGCTTGCGGGTCGGATCCTCCTCCCACTGGTTCTCCGCCGTGAACAGCGCGGCGGCGGGCTCGTAGCCGTCTTCCGCCTGGCCCGACACATAGCCCACGGGCTTGTGCAGCAGCACCGTCACGCGCTCGCCCTGTTCGGAGCGCGCGGCCGGGAGGATCTCGATCTCGGCATCCGGTCGCACGCGCGAACCCAGTTCGGTGACGGGCTCGCCGTCCACCAGCACCCAGCCGCGCGGAATCCACTCGTCCGCCTCGCGGCGCGAGCACAGGCCCAGCTCGGACATGCGCTTGGACAGCCGCACCAGGCCCGACGATTCCGCCTGGGGCACCGAACCGGGCGTGTGTGCCGCCTCGCGTTGGGGCGCGCGCTCATCGCGTTCGGGGCGCGGCGCGCGGGCCGGACGGTCCTCGAAGCGGCGCGGAGGGCGTTGATCATCACCGGACCTGCGCGGCGGCCGTTCGTCATCGAACCGGCGCGGAGGACGGTCCTCGAAGCGACGGGGCGGGCGCTGATCGTCGCCGGACCTGCGCGGCGGACGCTCATCATCGAACCGGCGCGGTGGGCGGTCCTCGAACCGGCGCGGCGGCCGCTCGTCGTCGAATCGACGAGGCGGACGTTGATCGTCGCCGGACCTGCGCGGCGGACGCTCATCATCGAACCGGCGCGGTGGGCGGTCCTCGAACCGGCGTGGCGGCCGCTCGTCGTCGAAGCGACGGGGCGGGCGTTGATCGTCGCCGAACTTGCGCGGCGGCCGTTCGTCATCGAATCGGCGCGGAGGACGGTCCTCGAACCGGCGAGGCGGCCGCTCATCGTCAAACCGACGCGGCGGGCGCTGATCGTCGCCGGACCTGCGAGGCGGCCGTTCGTCATCGAATCGGCGCGGAGGACGGTCCTCGAACCGGCGAGGCGGCCGCTCATCGTCAAACCGACGCGGCGGGCGCTGATCGTCGCCGGACCTGCGCGGCGGCCGTTCGTCATCGAATCGGCGCGGTGGACGGTCCTCGAACCGGCGAGGCGGCCGCTCATCGCCGAAGCGACGGGGCGGACGTTGATCGTCGCCGAACTTGCGCGGCGGACGTTCGTCATCGAATCGACGCGGCGGACGGTCCTCGAACCGGCGGGGTGGCCGCTCATCGTCGAAGCGACGGGGCGGACGTTGATCGTCGCCGAACTTGCGCGGCGGACGTTCGTCATCGAATCGACGCGGCGGACGGTCCTCGAACCGGCGAGGCGGCCGCTCATCGCCGAAGCGACGGGGCGGACGTTGATCGTCGCCGAACTTGCGCGGCGGACGTTCGTCATCGAATCGACGCGGTGGACGGTCCTCGAACTGGCGGGGTGGCCGCTCATCGCCGAAGCGACGGGGCGGACGTTGATCGTCACCGAACTTGCGCGGGGGGCGTTCGTCATCGAACCGGCGCGGCAGGCGGTCCCCCTGCATGCGGCGCGGCTTGGCCTCGCGCGGCGGCTGGCTGTCGTCGTCGCGGCGCGCTCGGGCGGGCCGCTTGGCGTCGCCTTCCTGCGGCTTGGGCCGGCGCTGCGACGGGCGTAGCGGCTGGCGGTCGCGGTTCAGGTCGGAGGCGCGCAGCGGCTTGCCGGTGGTGCGCACCGGGTTGCCCGTGTCGTCGCGGCGCACGCCGAGCGTGGCGCGCTTGCCCGGGCGGGTGGCCCGCTGCGTGGGGTCGCTGGCGGAGCGCTTGGTGTCGTCGCCGGGGAAATCGTCGGAATCAGTCATGGGTCAAATCCATCAGGCGAGGCCTCAGATAGCGAGTGCCTCGAGCAGCTCGCTTTCGAGCGCGAGCTGCAGTTTGTTGTCTTGCGTGAGTCGGCGGCCGTCGAGCAGGAAGACGTCTTCCACCCGCTCGCCCAGCGTGTTGATGCGCGCGGTGTGCACCGACACACGATGGCGCGCCAGCACCCGGGCGATGGCGTACAGCAGCCCGGTGCGGTCGGTGGCCGACAGCGACAGCAGGTAATACTGCCCGCGCTCGTCCGGGCGCAGGTCCACGCGCGGCTTGATCGGGAAGCTGCGCGACTGGCGCGAGATGCGTCCGCGCGGCGGCTCGGTCAGGGCGGTCTCGCGCGCGATCAGCTCGGCCAGCTCGTGCTCGACCAGCGTGATGATGTCGCGGTAGTGCCCGGGCTCCACCAGGCCGGAGCCGGGGTCGGCCACCTGGAAGGTGTCGAGCGCGTAGCCATGCTTGGTGGTGTGGATCTTGGCATCGAGGATGGTCAGCCCCTTGCGCTCGAAGTAGCCGCAGATGCGGGCGAACAGGTCGGGCCGGTCGGGCGAATACACCGCCACCTGCAGGCCTTCGCCCACCGGCGAGATCCGCGCCCGCACGATCGGGAGGGCGGTGTCGACGCGGTTGTAGAAATGCCGCGTGAACCACGCAATGTCGCGCGCGTCGTGGCGCAGGAACACGCCCACGTCCAGCTGGGCCCACAGCGCTTCGTGGGCATGCGGGTCCATCGCGGCCAGGCGCAGCAGGACGCGCGCTTCTTCCTTGCGGCCCTCCAGCACGGCGTGCGGATCGGTGGTCGCGCCGCCCAGCACGCGCAGCGTTATCCGGTACAGGTCTTCCAGCAGCTTGGCTTTCCAGGCGTTCCACACCTTCGGGCTGGTGCCGCGGATATCGGCCACCGTCAGCAGGTACAGCGCGCTCAGGTAGCGCTCGCTGCCGACCTGGTCGGCGAAGTGGCGGATGACCTCGGGATCGCCCAGGTCCTGCTTCTGCGCGACCTGGCTCATGGTCAGGTGGTGCTCGACCAGCCAGACGATCAGGTCGGCATCCTCGCTGGCGATGCCGTGCTGCTTGCAGAAGCGCCGCGCGTCGGCCATGCCCAGCACCGAGTGGTCGCCGCCGCGCCCCTTGGCGATGTCGTGGAACAGCGCGGCCACGGTCAGCACCCAGGGCTTGTCGAAGTTCGCCATCAGCTGGCTGCAGAACGGGAACTCGTGCGCGTGCTCGACGATGGCGAAGCGGCGGACATTGCGCACCACCATCAGGATGTGCTGGTCGACCGTGTAGACGTGGAACAGGTCGTGCTGCATCTGCCCGACGATGCGTCGGAAGTTGACCAGGTAGCGGCCCAGCACGCTGGTCTGGTTCATCAGCCGCAGCGCATGCGTGATGCCCTGCGGCTGCTGCAGGATCGACAGGAACGTCGCGCGGTTGGCCGGATCGCGGCGCCACCTGGCATCCATCTGCGTGCGGGCGTTGTAGAGCGCGCGCAGCGTGTTGGCGGCCAGGCCCTTGACGCCGCGCGTCTGTTCATACACTAGGAAGGTTTCCAGGATGGCGGCCGGCTCGCGCTGGTACAGCTCGGGATCGGCGATCTCCAGCATGCCCTGGCGCTCGACAAAGCGCCCGTTGATGGTCCGCGTGATGCCCAACTCGGTCGGAAACAGCCGGGCCTCGATGTTCTGCAGCACCACGGTGTTGAGCTGCGTGACGGCTTTGGCTGCCCAGTAGTAGCGGCGCATCAGCTGCTCGCTGGTGCGCTTGGCCGCGTTCGGGCGATAGCCGAAGGCCTCGCCCAGCTGGGTCTGCAGGTCGAACACGAGTACGTCCTGGCGGCGCCCGGCCAGCAGGTGCAGGCGGGCCCGGATGGTCTTGAGCAGGCGTTCGTTGGCGGCCAGCTCCTTGGCTTCGCGGCGCGTCAGCAACTGGTTGACCAGCAGCTCGTTCCAGCTCGAGCCGAAGCCGGCCGCGCGCGTCATCCACAGGATCACCTGCAGGTCGCGCAGGCCGCCCGGGCTTTCCTTGCAGTTGGGCTCGAGCGAGTAGGGCGTGTCCTGGTACTTGGCATGCCGCTGTCGCATCTCCAGCATCTTGGACTGGTAGAAATCGGCGGCGTCGAGGTGCCCCTGGTAGTGCGTCTCGAAGGTGCGGTAGAGGCCTTCGTCGCCGGTCAGCAGGCGCGCCTCGAGCAGCGACGTGCACACCGTCACATCCTGCGTGGCCTCGCTGATGCACTCGTCGACGGTGCGCACCGATGAGCCGATGTCCAGTCCCATGTCCCAGCAGCGGCCGATGAAGGCTTCCAGCCGTGTCTCCAGAGCCTTGTCCGCGGTCTGCGGCAGCAGCAGCAGGATGTCGACGTCGGAATGCGGGAACAGCTCGCCGCGCCCGTAGCCGCCCACGGCGACCAGGGCGCAGGTGTCGGGCATCCCCTCGTCCTGCCAGAGCAGGATGAGCGCTTGGTCGACGGCGCGCGCCAGCTTCGTGACCAGCAGGTTGACGTTGGCGTGCTGCTCGAATTGCGCGAACAGGTGCGCGCGCTCGGCCTTCAGGATGTCGCGCGGAGACGTGGCGGGAGTGGCGGCAGCAGCGGTATGCATGCGTTGAGCGTCAATGGAACAACGACCGGAGCGGTCCGGTCGTTGCGGAAAAACATGGGCCGGCGCGACCGCTGCGGCGCACCTGGGGCGACGAGCGGTCGGGCCCGATCAGGCCGTGGCCGGCGTACCGTCGCTCACGAACGCCGGCGGCGCCGGCGTATGCGCCGACACGGTCAGCACGTCGTAGCCGGCCTCCGTCACCAGGATCGTGTGCTCCCACTGGGCCGACAGGCTGCGGTCGCGCGTCTTGACCGTCCACTGGTCGGGCATGGTGCGGATGTCGCGCTTGCCCGCGTTGATCATCGGTTCGATGGTGAAGATCATGCCGGCCTTCAGCTCCAGGCCCGTGCCCGGGCGGCCGTAGTGCAGGATCTGCGGATCTTCGTGGAAGACCTGGCCGATGCCGTGCCCGCAATACTCGCGCACCACGCTGTAGCCGGCGGCTTCGGCGTGCTGCTGGATCACGTGGCCGATGTCGCCCAGGCGCGCGCCAGGCCGCACCACGGCGATGCCCTTCCACATGCATTCGTACGTCACCTGCGCCAGCCGCTTGGCCAGGATCGAGCCCTCGCCGACGATGAACATGCGGCTGGTGTCGCCGTAATAGCCCTCGGGCGTGATCACGGTGATGTCCAGGTTGATGGCGTCGCCGTTCTTGAGAATCTTTTTGTCGTCCGGAATACCGTGGCAGATCACATCGTTGACCGATGTGCAGATCGCGCCGGGGAAGGGCGGGTAGCCCGGCGGCGCGTAATTCAGCGGCGCGGGCACGGTGCCTTGCACGTCACGCATGTAGGCGTGGCACAGGCGGTCCAGTTCACCGGTGGAAACGCCGGCCTTGACGAACGGCGTGATGTAGTCGAGTACTTCCGACGCAAGCCGGCAGGCCACGCGCATGTGCGCAATGTCTTCGGCGGTCTTGAGGGTAACGGCCATGTTGTGACTCTTTCTGCACGCAACAGCGATCGTGCGGCGTGGTGTCCAAAGCATGGATTATCGCACCAAAGCCGTCCTGCCGGGCGTCGCGGGCGAGGCGGATGCCCGGCGCCGGGGCAGGGCGCGAACTCTATGGAAGGCCTTGAGTCGATTGGGTTTTTAGGGCTATAATCGCCGGCTAAGCCATCGCTTGGTCGGGTCGTTTTTCTTCCCGGCGGCGGGGCTTGAAATCGCGAGCCGCTTCATCGCGGGTGTTCCTCGTATCGCATGCGAGGGATGTCTGAGGCGGCTTCAGACCTAACCCGACTGGAGAATTTCATGTCCGTGACCATGCGCGAAATGCTGGAAGCCGGTGTCCACTTCGGCCACCAGACCCGCTTCTGGAACCCCAAGATGGCCCCCTTCATTTTCGGCCATCGCAACAAGATTCACATCATCAACCTGGAAAAGACGCTGCCGATGTACCTGGACGCACTGAAGTATGTGCGCCAGCTGGCAGCCAACCGGGGCACCATCCTGTTCGTCGGCACCAAGCGCCAGTCGCGTGAGATCCTGGCTGAGGAAGCCGCTCGCGCCGGCATGCCGTACGTCGACAGCCGCTGGCTCGGCGGCATGCTGACCAACTTCAAGACGGTCAAGATCTCGATCAAGCGCCTGAAGGACATGGAAGCCGCCAAGGAAGCCGGCGCGCTGGAGTCCATGAGCAAGAAGGAAGCGCTGATGTTCGAGCGCGAAATGGAGAAGCTGGAAAAGTCCATCGGCGGCATCAAGGACATGGGCGGCATTCCGGACGCCATCTTCGTGGTGGACGTCGGCTACCACAAGATCGCCGTGACCGAGGCTGCCAAGCTGGGCATCCCGGTGATCGGCGTGGTGGATACCAACCACTCGCCGGAAGGCATCGACTACGTCATCCCGGGTAACGACGACTCGAGCAAGGCTGTCGCACTGTACGTGCGCGGCGTGGCCGACGCGATCCTGGAAGGCCGCGCCAACGCGGTTCAGGAAGTGGTGGAAGCCGCCCGTGGCGGCGACGACTTCGTCGAAGTCCAGGAAGGCTAAAACACAAGAAGGCGCGCGCCCGCCGCATGGTCGAGCGGGACGCGCGTCAGGCCGTACCGGTGCGCAGGCATCGGCACAGACGGCCAGACAGGGGCGCATACCAAACGCCCCTTTTTTTTGAAAATTGTCATCGGGATGTCCCGCTCGCGTCGTATTTCGTGAGGGCGTCCGGATGGAACCCGGATGGCAGGCCGGCGCGAGGCGATCACGGATCCGCGCGACCGGGCGGCGATCTGAAACAAGGAGCATGAGAATGGCGGCAATTACCGCAAGCATGGTGGCAGAACTGCGCGCGAAGACCGACGCGCCGATGATGGAATGCAAGAAGGCCCTGACCGAAGCCGAAGGCAATATGGAAAAGGCCGAAGAAATCCTGCGCGTGAAGCTGGGCAACAAGGCCGGCAAGGCCGCGGCCCGCATCACCGCTGAAGGCGTGATCGCTTCGTTCATCGACGGCACCATCGGCGCCCTGGTCGAGCTGAACTGCGAAACCGACTTCGTGTCGCGCAACGACGATTTCCTGGGCTTCGCCAACGAGATCGCCAAGCTGATCGCCACGCAGAACCCGGCGGACGTCGCTGCCCTGTCGGCCCTGTCGATCGGCGACGAAACCGTGGAAGCCGTGCGCACTCGCCTGATCGGCAAGATCGGCGAGAACATGACGATCCGCCGCTTCCAGCGCTTCGAAGGTACCAAGCTGGCTTCGTACCTGCACGGCACCCGCATTGGTGTGATGGTGGCGTTCGACGGTGACGAAGTTGCCGCCAAGGACGTGGCGATGCATGCCGCGGCCATGAAGCCGGTTGCACTGTCGTCGGACGAAGTGCCGGCCGAGCTGATCGCCAAGGAGCGCAGCATCGCCGAGCAGAAGGCTGCCGAATCGGGCAAGCCGGCCGAGATCGTTGCCAAGATGGTGGAAGGCAGCGTGCAGAAGTACCTGAAGGAAGTCTCGCTGCTGAACCAGCCGTTCGTGAAGAACGACAAGCAGACCGTCGAGCAGATGCTCAAGGCCGCCAACACGACCGTGAAGGGCTTCACGCTGTTCGTGGTGGGCGAGGGCATCGAGAAAAAGCAGGACGACTTCGCCGCCGAAGTGGCCGCCCAGGTGGCTGCCGCCAAGCAGCAGGCGTAATGCTGCGGCGGTCGCGGCCGACGGTACCCCTCCGGTGTGGTAGGCCGGGGCGTGTCGTTTCCTCCATCGGCGCGACCGTATAATGCCGAACAGACAGGGCACCGCAAGGTGCCCTGTTTGCAGGTGCAGCCTGCTTGCGCGGGCGTCGGCCGGGCGCATGGCCCTGCCGGCTTCCGCGCAAGTCGGTTGCGGGATGGCCGGAATCCCCGTTCCGGTTGTTGTGGCCGCCGTGTTTCGTTCAGACGGCCAGCCCCTGCGCTGGCGCGTTTTCCCCTTTCCTGCTCCCGTACAGGAATCGTCAAAAGGATATTCATGCCTGCCTACAAGCGCGTTCTACTCAAACTTTCCGGCGAAGCCCTGATGGGCGACGATGCCTTCGGCATCAATCGCAGCACCATCGAAGGGATGGTCAACGACATCGCCGAAATCGTGAGGCTGGGCGTGCAGGTGGCCGTGGTGATCGGCGGCGGCAACATCTTCCGCGGCGTCGCGGGCGGCGCTGCCGGCATGGATCGCGCCACGGCCGACTACATGGGCATGCTGGCCACCATGATGAACGCGCTGGCGCTGCAGGATGCCATGCGCCACGCCAACATCGAGGGCCGCGTGCAGTCCGCGCTGCGCATGGACCAGGTAGTCGAGCCATACATCCGTCCGCGCGCGATCCGTCAGCTGGAGGAGGGCAAGGTCGTCATCTTCGCGGCCGGTACCGGCAATCCGTTCTTCACCACCGACACCGCCGCCGCGCTGCGCGGCTCGGAGATCGGCGCGGAGATCGTGCTCAAGGCCACCAAGGTCGATGGCGTCTATACCGCCGATCCGAAGAAGGACCCCAGCGCGACCCGCTACACCACCATCAGCTTCGACGAGGCCATCTCGCGCAACCTGCAGGTGATGGATGCGACCGCCTTCGCGCTGTGCCGCGACCAGAAGCTGCCGATCAAGGTCTTCTCGATCCAGAAGCCGAACGCGCTCAAGCGCGTCATCATGGGTGAGGACGAGGGCACGCTGGTGCACGTCTGAGCGGCCTCGCATCCGCCTTTCCCAGCCGCCCGCCAGGTCGATGCAAATGGCTCTGGCGTGCGGCTTCCATGTAAAATTGCCTATTGTCTTTCAGGTGCTGCCGGCGCCGGGCGCGATGCCTCGGTCGCACATTTGGCAGGACCGCTGTTATCGTTCGGAGGAAGTATGAGCGTGGCCGATATCAAGAAGAGTGCCGAGCAGAAGATGCAGAAGTCGATCGACGCCTTCAAGGCCGATCTCGCGAAGGTTCGTACCGGTCGCGCCCACACGGGTCTGCTTGACCACGTGCAGGTCGATTACTATGGTTCGATGGTACCCATCAGTCAGGTCGCCAATCTGGGCCTGGCCGATGCACGTACGATCAGTGTGCAGCCGTGGGAAAAGAAGATGGTGTCGGCCGTCGAAAGGGCCATCCGCGACGCGGACCTGGGCCTGAACCCGGCGACCATGGGCGAAGTGATTCGCGTACCGATGCCCCCGCTGACCGAGGAGCGCCGCAAGGAACTGACCAAGGTGGTCAAGTCCGAGGGCGAAGATGCCAAGGTCGCGGTGCGCAACGTGCGCCGCGACGCCAACGAGCAGTTCAAGAAGCTGGTCAAGGACAAAGCCATCTCCGAAGATGACGAGCGCCGCGGCCAGGATGAAGTCCAAAAACTGACCGATCGCTTCGTGGCCGAGGTGGACAAGCTTGTCGCCGAAAAGGACAAGGAAATCATGACGGTTTGAGGCCGTCTCCCACCTGCCGGCGCATTGTGTGTCGGCCATGGGAACCCATTCATGCATATCAGCTCGACACTGGCGGTGCCTGACACCGCCGATACGCCACACCACGTTGCCATCATCATGGATGGCAATGGCCGCTGGGCCACCGAACGCCACCTCCCGCGCATGGCGGGGCACAGTCGTGGCCTCGATGCCGTGCGTGCCGCGGTCCAGGCCGCAGACCACCGTGGCGTGCGCTACCTGACGCTGTTCGCGTTCAGTTCGGAGAACTGGCGCCGTCCGGCCGAGGAAATCTCCTTCCTGATGAAGCTGTTCATGACGGCTCTGCGGCGCGAGGTGAGCAAGCTGAATGACAGCGGCATCCGCCTGCGCGTGGTGGGTGATCTGAGTGCGTTCAGTCCGCGTATCCAGCTGATGATCCGCGAGGCGGAAGCCAAGACGGCGGCCAACCCCGGGCTCACCGTCACCATCGCTGCCAACTACGGCGGCCGCTGGGACATCCTGCAGGCCATGCGCGCGCTGGTGGCCGATCAGCCCGACATCGCGCCCGAAGCCATCACCGAAGAGGCGCTGTCGCCGTATATGGCGCTGGCGTATGCGTCGGAGCCGGACCTGTTCATCCGCACCGGCGGCGAGCAGCGCATCAGCAATTTCATGCTGTGGCAGCTCGCCTATTCCGAGCTCTACTTCACCGAACGCTACTGGCCCGATTTCGACGCTGCGGAGATGGATCGCGCCTTTGCCTGGTATCGCAACCGCGAGCGGCGCTTTGGCCGTACCAGCGCGCAGCTGGAACCCGGCACTGCCCCCGCGCTGTCGGCCGGAGCCTGACGCATGCTGCTGACTCGCGTGATCACCGCTGTCTGCCTGCTGATTGTCATCCTGCCGATCCTGTTGTTCGCTCCGCCTGCCGGCCTGACCGGGCTGGTGACGGTGTTTGCCGTGCTGGCGGCCTGGGAATGGGGGCGACTGGTCCGTCTGCCGGGCTGGTGGGGGCCGGTGCTGTACGCGGCCGTGGCGGTCGTGCTGACGATCGCCTGGCACGACATCCCGGTGCATGGTGACACGCGAGCGCTGTTCTACGCAGACATGGTTGCTTGGGCGGCGGCCTGGATGCTGCTGGCGGGCGGCGTGCGCGAGCTGACGGGCATGCGCCGGGCGCTGTTCGCGCTGCTGGGCTGGGTGATCCTGCCCGCGTTCGTGCACGCGACAATCCAATTGCGCGCTGAGGGGATCGCCTTCCTGCTGTCGGTGGCGGTGCTGGTGTGGGCGGCGGACGTGGGGGCGTATTTCGTCGGCAAGGCGATCGGCCGTCGCAAGCTCGCGCCGAGCATCAGCCCCGGCAAATCGTGGGAAGGCGCCATCGGCGGCGCGGTGCTGGTGGGTCTCATTGCGGTAACTGCCGGGGCCACGCACTGGTTCGCGCCGACCTGGTTCTCGCGTCAGTTCGACCAGCATGGCGCCGTGATCGCACTGGCGCTGACCGTCGTGCTGGTGGCCGCCAGCGTCGGCGGAGACCTGTTCGAGTCGCTGCTCAAGCGCCAGGTCGGCATGAAGGACAGCAGCCGCCTGCTGCCCGGCCATGGCGGGGTGCTCGACCGCATCGACGCACTGCTGCCGGTGCTGCCGCTGGCTGTATTGTTGACCTGAGGCGCTTTCCGGACATGATGCGCATTACCGTTCTTGGCGCCACCGGCTCCATCGGCGACAGCACGCTCGACGTGGTGCGCCGCCATCCCGACCGTTACCGCGTGTTCGCACTGACCGCCAACACGCAGGTCGATAAGCTTGCCGCGCTGTGCCGCGTGTTCCGTCCGGCGATGGCGGTGGTCGGCGCGGCCACCGCGGCCGAGGCGCTGCGGGACCAGCTCGGCGCGGAGGCCACAGGCATCGACATCCGCTTCGGCCCCGAGGCGCTGGAAGAGGCCGCCGCCCACCCCGATTGCGATGCCGTAATGGCCGCCATCGTCGGCGCGGCCGGCCTGCGCCCGACGCTGGCGGCCGTGCGCGCGGGCAAGCGTGTGCTGCTGGCCAACAAGGAAGCGCTGGTGATGTCCGGCGCGCTCTTCATGGACGCGGTGCGCCAGCATGGCGCCACCGTGCTGCCGATCGACAGCGAGCATAACGCCATCTTCCAGTGCCTGCCCCAGCAGCGTCCGAGCTTCGGGCACGGTGTGGCGCGCATCGTGCTGACGGCGTCGGGCGGCCCGTTCCGCACGCGCGCCGTCGAGACGCTGGCCGAGGTCACGCCCGATCAGGCCTGCGCCCATCCGAACTGGGTGATGGGCCGCAAGATTTCCGTCGACTCCGCCACCATGATGAACAAGGGGCTGGAGGTGATCGAGGCGCACTGGCTGTTCAACGTGCCGGTCGAGCGGCTCGAGGTGCTGATCCACCCGCAGAGCGTGATCCATTCGATGGTCGCTTACGATGACGGTTCGGTCCTGGCGCAACTCGGCAACCCCGACATGCGGACGCCGATCGCCTACGGGCTTGCGTACCCCGAGCGCATCGAGGCCGGCGTGCCGCTGCTGGATCTGGCCGCGACCGGCACGCTTGCGTTCGAAGCGCCCGATCTGCACCGCTTCCCGTGCCTGGCCCTGGCCTTCGACGCCTTGCGCGCCGGCGGCACGGCGCCTGCGGTGCTGAATGCGGCCAACGAGGTGGCGGTCGAGGCATTTTTGCAGCGCCGTATCCGCTTCACCGAGATTGCCGCGGTGGTGGGCGACACGCTGGCGCGCACCGCCATCGGACCGGCGGATTCGCTGGACACGGTGTTTGCCGCCGATGCGCAGGCGCGCCGCCGCGCCGAGCACTATATCGCTGCCTCGTGCCTGCAGTCGTGAGGCCTCAGGCCCACGTGCAAGCGGCCTGTCAGCGCAAGCGGGTAACATAATGCGTTCGCGCGGGCGGTGTCCGCGCTGGCGTGTCGACGCATCCGGAGAAGGTTCTTGCTGACCGTTTTAGCGTTTGTTTTCGCGATCGCCGTTCTGATCGTCGTTCACGAACTGGGGCACTACAGCGTTGCACGGTTGTGCGGCGTCAAGGTGCTGCGGTTCTCTGTCGGTTTCGGCAAGGTGCTGTTCCGCCGTGTCGGGCGTGGTCCGGATCGCACCGAATGGACGCTCTGCGCCATTCCGCTCGGCGGCTACGTCAAGATGCTGGGCGAGAGCGCCCGCGACCCTGAGCGGGATCCGCCAATTCCCCCCGAGGACCTGCCCCGTACCTTCGATCACCAGCCGGTCTACAAGCGTTTTGCCATTGTGGCGGCCGGGCCGGTCTTCAATTTCTTGCTGGCGATCGCGCTGTATGCGCTGCTGGCCTGGGTGGGGGCGCAGGAGCCGCTGCCCATCCTCGGCGCACCGCCGCCCGGCAGCATCGCCGCGCAGGCTGATCTGCGCGCCAAGGACCGCGTGGTCGCGGTCGGCACCGACGAGGAAGCGCCGACCCCGGTCCGGGCCTGGAGCGACGTGCGCATGCGCCTGTATGAAGCCGGCATCGGCGGGCGCGACGCCATCGTCCAGGTGCGCGGTGCCGACGGCGTGGAACGGACCGTGCGCCTGCGGGAGCTGCCCAGCGCCGCCCGCTCGCCCCAGGTCGACGTGATCGAGCAGGTCGGGCTGCGCCTGCTGGGCGGTCCGGTCACCATTGCCGAGGTTCTGCCCGGCAGCGCCGGCGAGCGCGCCGGACTGCGCCGCGGCGACCAGATCGTCCGCTTCGCCGGCCAACCCGCCGACCAGGCTTCCGACCTGATCCGCTGGATCCGCGCCATGCCCGAGCAGAACGCCTCGATCGACATCCTGCGCGACGGCCTGCCGATGACACTCCCGGTGCGCCTGGGCGCCGACGCCGATCCCGCGAATCCGGGCGGGCCGAAGCTCGGCAAGCTCGGCGCGCAGCTCTCGCAGCATGTGGAAACCGAACTGATCCGCGACGAGCCGGTCCATGCACTGGGGCATGCGATGCGCGAGGTCTGGCGGACCTCGATGCTGTCGCTGAAGGTGCTGGGCAAGATGATCGTGGGGCAGGCGTCGCTGCAGAACCTGAGCGGTCCGATCACCGTCGCCGACTTCGCGGGCAAGGCCGCGAGCCTCGGCTGGCAGTCCTTCGTCGCCTTCCTGGCCTTGATCAGCGTGAGTCTCGGGGTGCTGAACTTGTTGCCCGTTCCGGTATTGGATGGGGGGCATTTGCTGTATTATTGCGTGGAATTTTTGACAGGCAAGCCTGTGCCGGAATCCTGGCAAGCGGTACTTCAAAAGATCGGCATCGCCTGCATCCTGCTTCTCACTTCGCTCGCCTTGTACAACGACTTGAGCCGGCTGTTCCTGGCTCACGGCTAGGCTGTCGCCGGGTTGAACCATCGTTGCCGCAGGCGTGCGGAAACCCAGGGTTTTGAAAAACACTCGGAAGTGGATCCCGGCCGGATCCAATTTAGGGGATTAGATTGATCAGACAACATCGCTTCCCGCTCAGCATGCTGGCGGCTTCCGTGCTGACCGTTTGCGCCGGTCAGGCTCATGCAGTGGAGCCGTTCGTCATCAAGGACATTCGCGTGGAGGGGGTGCAACGCGTCGAGCCCGGCACCGTATTCGGCTATCTGCCCGTGAAGGTGGGTGAGACCTTCACCGACGACAAGGGCGCCGAATCGATCCGCGCGCTGTACAACACCGGTTTCTTCAAGGATGTACAGATCCGCGCCGAGGGCAACGTGCTGGTGGTGCGCGTGGAGGAGCGTCCGGCAATCTCCCAGCTGGAATTCATCGGCATCAAGGAATTCGACAAGGACACGCTGCGCCGCTCGCTGCGCGGCGTGGGCGTGGCCGAGGCGCGCTACTACGACAAATCCCTGATCGACCGTGCCGAGCAGGAGCTCAAGCGCCAGTACGTCTCGCGCGGCTACTACGCCGCCGACGTGCAGACCACCGTCACGCCGGTCGATGCCAACCGGGTGTCCGTCACGTTCACGGTGGATGAAGGCCCGGTCGCCAAGATCCGCCAGATCAACATCGTCGGCAACAAGGCCTTCTCCGAGGGCGACCTGCGCGACGAGATGCAGCTGTCCACGCCCAACTGGCTGTCGTGGTACACCAAGAACGACCTCTACTCCAAGCAGAAGCTGACGGCCGACCTGGAAGCGCTGCGCTCGTTCTACCTGGACCGCGGCTACCTGGAATTCGCCATCGAATCGACCCAGGTGTCGATCACGCCGGACAAGAAGGACATCTACCTGACGCTGAACATCCACGAGGGTGAGCAGTACAAGGTGTCCGACATCAAGCTGACCGGCGAGCTGCTGTCCAAGCAGGCCGAGATGGAGAAGCTGATCAAGCTCAAGCAGGGTGACGTGTTCTCGTCGGCCAAGCTGTCGGCCACCACCAAGGCGATCACCGACCTGCTGGGCACGTACGGCTACGCCTTCGCGACCATCAACCCGCAGCCGCAGATCAACCAGAAGGACCGCACGGTCGCGCTCACGCTGGTGGTCGATCCGGGCCGCCGCGTGTACGTGCGCCGCGTGAACGTGGTCGGCAACAGCAAGACGCGCGACGAAGTGGTGCGCCGCGAGATGCGCCAGATGGAGTCGTCGTGGTTCGATGGCGAGAAGCTGCAGCTCTCGCAGAACCGCATCAACCGCACCGGCTACTTCACCGACACCAACATCACCACCGAAGACGTGCCGGGCATGTCCGACCAGGTGGATGTCAACGTCAACGTGACCGAGAAGCCGACCGGCCAGATCAGCCTGGGCGTGGGCTTCTCGTCGACCGACAAGCTGGTGCTGTCGGCCGGTATCCGCCAGGACAACGTGTTCGGCTCCGGGACCAGCCTGGGCCTGGACGTGAACACCTCCAAGTCCAACCGCACCATCTCCGTGACGCAGTACGACCCGTACTTCACGGTCGATGGCATCAGCCGCTCGACCGAGCTGTACTACCGCACGTACCGCCCGCTGTACTACACCGGCGACCAGGACTACCGCATCGTGCAGCAGGGCGGCAACATCAAGTTCGGCGTGCCGTTCTCGGAAACCGATACCGTGTTCTTCGGCATCGGCTACGAGCGCACGACCATCGACGTGACCTCCAACACGCCGCTGGTCTACCAGAACTACGTGGCCAAGAACGGCCGCATTTCGAACAACTTCCCGATCACCATCGGCTGGTCGAAGGACCAGCGCGACAGCGCCCTGGTGCCGACGCGCGGCCGCTACCAGCAGGCCAACCTGGAGTTCGGCATTCCGGGCGGCGACCTGCAGTACTACCGTGCGTACTACCAGCACCAGTACTTCTATCCGGTGTCGAAGTCGTTCACGCTGGCGTTCAACAACGAGATCGGCTACGGCCACGGCTACGGCAACAAGGACTTCCCGGTCTTCAAGAACTACTACGCCGGCGGTATCGGCTCGGTGCGCGGCTACGAGACCAGCACGCTGGGCCCGCGCGACGCCAACGGCGTGGCCATCGGTGGCGCCAGCAAGTTCGTCGGCAACATGGAATTCATCTTCCCGCTGCCGGGCTCGGGCGTGGACCGCACCGTCCGCCTGTTCACCTTCTTCGACTACGGCAACGTGTTCGCCGAAGGCCAGCCGTTCAAGGTCGGCGACATGCGCTACTCCGCCGGTTTTGGCCTGTCGTGGCTGTCGCCGATCGGTCCTCTGAAGATCAGCATGGGCTTCCCGATCAAGAGGAAGGCCGAAGACCAGACGCAACGCTTCCAGTTCCAGATCGGGACTGCATTCTAATGACCGCATCCATCATGAAATCCACGCGCATCACGTTGTCCCGCATGGGCGTGTCCGCTGCCTTCGCAGCGCTGGCCGCCGCCAGCTTTGCGCTGCCGGCCACCGCCCAGGAAGCCCGCATCGCGGCCGTCAATTCCGAGCGCATCCTGCGCGACTCGCAGCCGGCCAAGGCCGCCCAGGCCAAGCTGGAAACCGAGTTCGCCAAGCGCGACCGTGAACTGCAGGATATGGCCGCCAAGCTCAAGGCGATGTCGGACAAGCTGGACAAGGACACCGCCGTGCTGGCCGATTCCGACCGCACGCGCCGCCAGCGCGAGCTGGCCGACATGGACCGCGATTTCCAGCGCAAGCAGCGCGAGTTCCGTGAAGACCTGAACCAGCGCCGCAACGAAGAGCTGGCCGGCGTGCTCGAGCGCGCCAACCGCGTGATCCGCCAGATCGCCGAGCAGCGCAAGTACGACCTGATCGTGCAGGAGGCGGTGTACGTGAACCCGCGCATCGACATCACCGACGAAGTGCTCAAGGCACTGAACGCCTCGCAATCGGCGAAATGAGGGTGCCCCGATGTCGTTTTCGCTTGATGAACTCGCCGCGTCGCTCGGCGCGACCGTCCAGGGCGATGCCGGCCTGATCGTCAAGTCGATCGCGCCGCTGGATCAGGCCGGCGCCGATCAGCTCGCCTTCCTTTCCAATCCGCTGTACCTCAACCAGGCCGTGACCTCCGGCGCCGGCGCGATCATCGTATCGCCCCGCGACCTGGAGACGCTCACGGCCGAGGGCCATGCGGCGGGCCGCAACTGGCTCGTGGCCGCCAACCCGTATGCGGCCTTCGCACGCATTGCCCAGCGCTTCGCCGCGCTGGGCGCGCGGCCGGCGGCGGCCGGCATCCACCCCAGCGCCAGCGTGGGCGAGGGGGCCGTCGTGCCGGCGTCGTGCTCGATCGGCCCGAACGTCACGATCGAAGCCGGCGTGGTACTGGGCGAGCGCGTGCGGATCGCGGGCAACAGCTTTATCGGCGCGGACGCGCAGGTCGGCGACGACACGCTGCTCTACGCCAATGTCTCGATCTATCACGGCTGCGTGGTCGGCGCGCGTTGCATTCTGCATAGCGGCGTGGTGATCGGCGCGGACGGCTTCGGCTTCGCGCCCGATTTCGGCCCGCAGGGCGGCGAGTGGGTGAAGATTCCCCAGACCGGCCGGGCGATCGTCGGCGACGACGTGGAGATCGGCGCCAACACCGCCATCGACCGCGGCGCCATGGCCGATACCGTGGTCGAACAGGGTTGCAAGATCGACAACCAGGTGCAGATCGCGCACAACGTGCACGTGGGGGCGTACACCGTCATCGCGGGTTGTGCGGCCATCTCGGGCAGCACCAAGATCGGGCGCTACTGCATCATCGGCGGCGCGGCCAATTTCGCGGGCCACCTGACCATCGCCGATCGCGTGACCGTTTCGGGCGGCACGTCGATCACCAAGTCCATTCCCAAGCCTGGCCACTTCACCAGCGTCTTCCCGTTCATGCCCCACGCGGATTGGGAACGTAACGCGGCCATCCTCCGTGGCCTGACGCGCATGCGCGAACGGTTGCAACAACTGGAACAGCAGGTCAAGCATCTGCAGCAATCATCATGACCGAACCCTCTGCCGCGACGACGAGCCTCGTCAGCGATTTCAACATCAAGAAGATTCTCGAACTGCTGCCGCACCGCTATCCGATGCTGCTGGTCGATCGCGTGCTCGAGATGGAGCCGCGCAAGCGCATCAAGGCGATCAAGAACGTCACCTTCAACGAGCCGTTCTTCAACGGCCATTTCCCGGGCCATCCGGTGATGCCGGGCGTGTTGATGCTCGAAGCGCTGGCCCAGACCGCCGCGCTGCTGACCTTCGGCGAGTCCAATCACAAGCGCCAGGAAAACCAGCTCTACCTGTTCGTCAGCATCGATGGCGCGCGCTTCAAGCGCCAGGTCACGCCGGGCGATCAGCTGGTGTTGAACGCCGAGCTGCTGCGCTCCAAGAGCGGCATGTGGAAGTTCAAGGTGTTCGCGACCGTGGACGATGAAGTCGCGGCCGAGGCTGAGATCATGTGTGCCGTGCGCGAAGACAAGTCCAAGGGCGACGCATGACGCAAGTTCAGAAGATTCACCCGACCGCGGTGATCGACCCGCAGGCCGAACTGGCCCCGGATGTCGAGGTCGGCGCCTTTACCGTGATCGGCCCGAATGTGCGCATCGATTCGGGGACGCGCATCGGCCACCATACCGTGGTCGAGGGCTACACCACGCTGGGCCGCGACAACCAGATCGGCCACTTCGCGTCGGTGGGCGGGCGGCCGCAGGATATGAAGTACCGCGACGAGCCGACCCGGCTCATCGTCGGCGACCGCAACACCATCCGCGAATTCACCACGATCCATACCGGCACCGCGCAGGATGTCGGTATCACGTCCATCGGCGATGACAACTGGATCATGGCCTACGTGCACATCGCGCACGATTGCCGCATCGGCAACCACACGGTGTTCTCCAGCAACGCGCAGATCGCCGGCCACGTGGAAGTGGGCGATTGGGCAATCCTGGGCGGCATGTCGGGCGTGCACCAGTTCGTGCGCATCGGCGCGCACGCGATGCTGGGCGGTGCCTCGGCGCTGGTGCAGGATGTGCCGCCGTTCGTGATCGCCGCCAGCGACAAGGGCGGCAACAAGGCCGCGCCGCATGGCGTCAACGTCGTGGGCCTGCAGCGCCGCGGCTTTTCGGCCGAGCAGATCGCCGGCCTGCGCCAGGCCTACAAGCTGCTCTACAAGAGCGACCTGAGCTTCGACCAGGCCCAGGCCGAGATCGCCGCGCAGGTCGCGCAGACCGAAGATGCCCCGAGCCGCGAGGCGCTGCGCACCTTCGCCGACTTCATCGCCGCCACCAAGCGCGGCATCGTGCGTTGACGCAGCCGCCCGCCGCGCCGGCCCGCCGCATCGGCATGGCAGCCGGCGAGGCGTCCGGCGACCTGCTGGCCTCGCTGCTGCTCAAGGGGCTGCATGCCCGGCTGCCGCAGGATGTCGCCTACGAGGGCATCGGCGGCGCGCGCATGGCGGAGCAGGGCTTCGCATCGCACTGGCCGATGCACAAGCTGTCGGTCAACGGTTATGTCGAGGTGCTCGGCCAGCTGCGCGAGATTCTCGCCATCCGGCGCGAACTGAAGCAGAACCTGCTGGCCGATCCGCCGATGGCCTTCATCGGCGTGGATGCCCCCGATTTCAATTTCAACGTCGAGATCGCCATGCGGCGCGCGGGCGTGCCGGTGGTGCACTTCGTCAGCCCGTCGATCTGGGCATGGCGCGCCGGGCGCATCAAGACGATCGCGCGCGCGGTCGACCACATCCTCTGCCTGTTCCCGTTCGAGCCTGAGATCTACGCCAGGGCCGGGATTCCAGCCACCTACGTCGGCCATCCGCTGGCCGACGAGATTCCGCTGGAGCCGGACGTGGAGGGCGCGCGCAGTCGTCTCGGACTGCCGCTCGGCCGCAAGGTGGTGGCGGTGCTGCCGGGCAGCCGCAACTCCGAGGTCAAGCTGCTCGGGCCGACGCTGTTCGCCGCGATGGCGCGCATGCAGGCCGTCGAGCCGGACCTCGCCTTTGTGCTGCCGGCGGCCAACGCCATGCTGCGCGAACGGATCGACGCGATGCGCGCGGAGCACCCCGGCCTGCACCTGTGGGTGGTCGACGGGCAGTCGCACGCCGCGATGGAAGCGGCCGACGTGATCCTGCTCGCCAGCGGCACCGCGACGCTGGAGGCCGCGCTGTACAAGAAGCCGATGGTGATCACCTACAAGGTGCCCTGGCTGACCGCGCAGATCATGAAGCGCAAGGGCTACCTGCCGTACGTGGGCCTGCCGAACATCCTGTCGGGCCGCTTTGTCGTGCCCGAACTGCTGCAGGACGATGCGACACCCGAGGCGCTCGCTCGCGAGACGCTGCTGCAGCTCAGCGACCACGCCAACGCGGCGTTCCTGCGCGAGCACTTCACGCAGATGCACCTGACGCTCAAGCAGAACATGGCCGACATCGGCGCCCAGGTGGTGGTGGACCTGCTGCGCGGCCGCGGCAAACTCTGAGACCATGACGGCCGATTCCACCGAGATTCCGCAACTCGCGCTCCCGCTGTCGCAATCGCCGGCGGCGGGCAAGCGCGCACGCCGCATCCTGTGCGGCGTCGACGAGGCCGGGCGCGGGCCGCTGGCGGGGCCGGTGACGGCTGCCGCCGTGGTGCTCAATCCGCGCAAGCCGATCCAGGGGCTGGCCGACTCCAAGGTGCTGACCGCCAAAAAGCGTGAGGCGCTGTACGACGAGATCGTCGAGAAGGCGCTCGCGTGGCATGTGGCCGAAGCCACCGTCGAGGAGATCGATCGCATCAACATCCTGCATGCGACCATGCTGGCGATGCAGCGCGCCGTGCAGGGCGTCGCCGCGCAAGGGGTGCTGCCCGACCTGGTGCAGGTGGACGGCAACCGTTGTCCGCAGGTGGCGTTCGCGGTGGAGGCCATCGTCAAGGGCGATGCCCTGGTGCCTGCCATCTCGGCGGCATCGATCCTGGCCAAGGTGACGCGCGACCGCCAACTGGCGGCCCTGCACATCGCATTTCCGCAGTACGGCTTCGACGTACACGCCGGCTACGGCACGCCGCAGCACCTGGCCGCCATCGAACGGCACGGCGTGACGCCGCATCATCGCCGCTCGTTTGCCCCCGTGCGCCGCGCGCTGGATGGTGCGCCGCCCCCGGCCGGCGACGCCGTGCCGCAGACCGACGCCAAGACAGCGTGGGCCGACTGACCTTCCGCTCCTCCGCCCCGTGAAGCACATCACCTCCCGCGACAACGCGGTATTCAAGCATTTGAAGGCGCTGTCGGGCTCGACCCAGCAGCGTCGTCGCGCCGGGCAATCGGTCCTCGATGGCATCCACCTGGTGGCAGCCTACCTGGACGCGGGCCACGTGCCGGCGCAGTGCCTGGTCTCGGAGCGGCACCTGGCGCATCCCGAGGTGGCGCCGCTGCTCGCGCGCGTCGACCCGCAGGGCATCGTCCTGCTGGCCGACAGCCTGTTCGCGCAGCTGACGACGGTCGTCAACGGCATCGACCTGATGGCGCTGATCGAGACGCCCGAGGGCCATCTGCCGCATCGCATCGAGCACGATTGCGTGATCCTCGACGGCATCCAGGACGCCGGCAACGTCGGTTCGATCCTGCGCTGCGCGGCGGCCGCCGGCGTGCGCGATGTGTTCATGACCACCGGCTGCGCTTTCGCCTGGTCGGCCAAGACGCTGCGCGCGGCGATGGGCGCGCACTTCCATCTCAACGTCGTCGAGCATTGCACGTTCGAATCCGTGCATGCGCGCCTGCATGTGCCGCTGCTGGCGACCTCGTCGCATGCCCGGCACGCCGTGTTCGACATGCCGCTGAATACGCCGGTCGGCTGGGTGTTCGGCAACGAGGGGGCGGGCGTTTCGGAGCAGTGGCTGTCGGTGACGACGCCCATCTCGATTCCCCAGCCGGGCGGCATGGAATCACTCAACGTGGCTGCCGCCGCGGCCATTTGCCTGTTCGAGGCCGTGCGGCAGCGCCGCATGAACTGAACGTCTCCTTTATGGAATGGCCGCCACTTGGCGGTTTCAAATGCGGGGCGGTTCCGCATGGACTTTGCCGTTGAGCAGTGGGGCATTTGTGGCGGCGCATTGAGCGTTCCCGATAACCAGGCTCACGGAGGCCGCCATGCCGAATTCCGTCCTGGCGCAAGCAGGCGCTGGCCTACCTGACAACTCTCCGGCGGCCCGGGCGGCCGCGGACGGCAGCAACTGGGTGCGCTCCGGCCTGACGGCGGCGCGCGGCAAGCCAATGAAAACGGCCGGTGCAAGGCCGGCCGTTTTCGCTGCTTTGGGCGGGCGACGCTCAGTAGGCGTCGCGCTCCATCTTGATGTCCTGCAGGATGGTGGTGGCGATTTCTTCGATCGACTTGTGCGTGGACGAGAGCCACTTGATGCTCTCGCGGCGCATCAGCGTCTCCGCCTCGTTGACTTCGTAGCGGCAGTTCTCCAGCGCGGCGTATTTGCTGCCCGGGCGCCGTTCGTTGCGGATCTCGGACAGTCGCTGCGGGTCGATCGTCAGCCCGAAGATCTTGCTCTTGTACTCGTACAGCACCGTGGGCAGCTTGCCGCGCTCGAAATCGTCCGGAATCAGCGGGTAGTTGGCCGACTTCACGCCGTATTGCATTGCCAGGTAGAGGCTGGTCGGCGTCTTGCCGCTGCGCGACACCCCCACCAGGATGACATCCGCTTCGGCCAGGTTCTTGTGCGACTGGCCGTCGTCGTGCGCAAGTGAAAAATTGATCGCTTCGATGCGGTTCTTGTACGCCTCGGTGTCGGCGTTCTGGTGGAAGCGGCCGATGGCGTGGGAGGATTTCAGCCCCAGTTCGCGCTCGAGCGGCTCGATGAAGGTCTGGAACATGTCCAGGATGGTCGCGCGGGCCTGGTGCACGATCCGGTTGGCCTCGGCATCGACCAGCGTGGTGAAGACGATCGGCTTCATCCCTTCCACGTGGAACGCCTCGTTGATCTTGCTGACCGCCACGTGTGCTTTGTCCACGGTGTCCACGAACGGAATCCGCACCTGGCGGAATTTCATCTCGAACTGGGCCAGGATGGAGTGGCTGAAGGTTTCTGCGGTGATCCCGGTGCCATCCGACACGATGAATACAGTGCGGATGCCCGGCTTGGCGGCGAGGTCGGTCATCGAAACGAGGGGTTTTTTCCGGCACGCCGGCAGGAAATCGGGCGGCGGCACGGTAGAATAGCGGCGATCGTTTTGCTAAGCAATTCGGGCCGGCCTGCCAGACCCGCCTTCCGGATGATTTAGCTAAGCGATTCGCGCGGCCAGACGACAAGAACACAGCGCCGAGCGCATCCGACCGGTTTTCCACTTAGTAAGAGGCTTGTATGACCAACCTGTCGATGGACGGCGCCTACGTGCTGCCGTTCGAGCAATTGCGGATGACCGATGTCGAGGTCGTCGGCGGCAAGAACGCATCGCTGGGCGAGATGATCTCCCAACTGGACAGCGCCGGCGTGCGCGTTCCGGGCGGTTTTGCCACCACGGCACTGGCTTTCCGCGATTTCCTCCAGCACAACAACCTGACCGAGCGCATTTCCCAGCGCCTGGCCAGCCTGGACGTCGACGACGTCAAGGCGCTGGCCGCGGCCGGCAAGGAAATCCGCGAATGGGTCGCCACGGCGCCGTTCCAGTCGCGCCTGGAGCAGGAGATCCGCGAGCATTTCGAACGCGTCTCCAAGCGCGAGGGCGCCGAGGCCTCGTTCGCGGTGCGCTCGTCGGCCACGGCCGAAGACCTGCCGGACGCCTCGTTCGCCGGCCAGCAGGAGAGCTACCTCAACGTCTCCGGCATCGATGACGTGCTCGACAAGATCAAGCACGTGTTCGCCTCGCTGTACAACGACCGCGCTATCTCCTACCGCGTGCACAAGGGCTTCGCCCACGACGTGGTGGCGCTCTCCGCCGGCATCCAGCGCATGGTGCGCTCGGACTGCGGCGCGTCGGGCGTGATGTTCACGATCGACACCGAATCGGGCTTCCAGGACGTCGTCTTCATCACCTCCAGCTACGGCCTGGGCGAGACGGTGGTGCAGGGCGCGGTCAACCCGGACGAGTTCTACGTGTTCAAGCCGACGCTGGCCGCCGGCAAGTACCCGATCATCCGCCGCTCGATCGGCTCCAAGCTGATCAAGATGGAGTTCACGCAGGCCGGCGAGGAAGGCCGCGTCAAGACCGTCGACGTGCCGGGCGAGTTGCGCAACCGCTACTCGCTGGTCGACGAAGACGTGGTCGAGCTGGCCAAGTACGCCGTCATCATCGAGAAGCACTACGGTCGCCCGATGGACATCGAGTGGGGTAAGGACGGCAAGGACGGCAAGATCTACATCCTGCAGGCCCGCCCCGAGACGGTGAAGAGCCAGTCGGTCGGCAAGGTCGAGCAGCGCTTCCGCCTGAAGGGCTCGGCGCCGGTGCTGACCACCGGCCGCGCGATCGGCCAGAAGATCGGTACGGGCCCCGTGCGCGTGATCAACGATCCGGCCGAAATGGAGCGCGTGCAGCCGGGCGACGTGCTGGTCGCCGACATGACCGACCCGAACTGGGAGCCGGTGATGAAGCGCGCCTCGGCCATCGTCACCAACCGTGGCGGCCGCACCTGTCACGCCGCCATCATCGCGCGTGAGCTGGGCGTGCCGGCCGTGGTCGGCTGCGGCGACGCCACCGACCTGCTGAAGGACGGCACGCTGGTCACCGTGTCCTGCGCCGAGGGCGACGAAGGCAAGATCTACGACGGCCTGCTCGAGACGGAAATCACCGAAGTGCGCCGCGGCGAGATGCCGCCGATCGACGTCAAGATCATGATGAACGTCGGCAACCCGCAGCTGGCCTTCGAGTTCGCGCAGATCCCGAACGGCGGCGTGGGCCTGGCCCGCCTCGAGTTCATCATCAACAACAACATCGGCGTCCACCCGAAGGCGATCCTCGACTACCCGCAAGTCGACAGCGACCTGAAGAAGGCCGTGGAAAGCGTGGCCCGCGGCCATGCCAGCCCGCGCGCGTTCTACGTCGACAAGCTGGCCGAGGGCATTGCGACCATCGCCGCCGCGTTCTATCCGAAGCCCGTGATCGTGCGCCTGTCCGACTTCAAGTCGAACGAGTACAAGAAGCTGATCGGCGGTTCGCGCTACGAGCCGGACGAAGAGAACCCCATGCTGGGCTTCCGCGGCGCCTCGCGTTACATCGCCGAAGACTTCGCCGAGGCCTTCGAGATGGAGTGCCGCGCCATGAAGCGCGTGCGCGAAGAGATGGGCCTGACCAACGTCGAGATCATGGTGCCGTTCGTGCGCACGCTGGGCCAGGCCGCCATGGTGGTCGACCTGCTGGGCAAGTACGGCCTGAAGCGCGGCGAGAACGACCTGCGCCTGATCATGATGTGCGAAGTGCCGTCCAATGCGATCCTGGCCAAGGAGTTCCTGGAGTATTTCGACGGCTTCTCGATCGGCTCGAACGACCTGACGCAGCTGACGCTGGGCCTGGACCGCGACTCCGGCATGGAGCTGCTCGCCAGGGATTTCGACGAGCGCGATCCGGCGGTCAAGTTCATGCTGTCGCGCGCCATCTCGACCGCGAAGTCGATGGGCAAGTATGTCGGCATCTGCGGCCAGGGCCCGTCCGACCACCCGGACTTTGCCGAGTGGCTGGCCAAGGAAGGCATCTCGTCCATCTCGCTGAACCCGGATTCGGTGATCGACACCTGGCAGAAGCTGGGTTCGGCCTGATCCCGCTGTAAAAGCGGCGCGCGCCCCGGCGGGTGCGCGCCGACAAAAACGCGAAGTGCCCGGTGGCGTCCAACGCTGGCGGGGGCGGAGCGATCAGCCCCCGCTGACGTGTATCGTCGCGGGGGTTTTTTGTTGGGAGAGGGTGCATGTCGGCGCAAGAGATCGTCTGGTTCACGCTGGCGGTGTTGCTCGTCATTGGTGAGCTGATGACGGGAACGTTCTACCTGCTGATGGTGGCCATCGGGCTGCTGGCGGGCGGCTTGGCCGCCCTGGCCGGGCTGGGGTTCCCGGTGCAGGCCGTCCTGGCCGCGCTGGTTGCCGTGATCGGCATCGCCGGGCTGTGGCGCACGCGCTTCGGCCATGCCGCGCGCGAGAATGCCGCCCGCAATCGCAACGTCAACCTGGATATCGGCGAGATGCTGCGCGTCGATGCGTGGTCGCCCGAGCGGCGCGCGCGCGTGCAGTACCGCGGCGCCGAATGGGACGTCGAACTGGCGCCGCCGGCACCGGCCACCGGCGGCGAATTCCGTATCGTCGAGGTGCGTGGCAACGTGCTGGTCGTCGCACCCAAATAGTCTTTTCCATCGACCGGAGGTTTTATGTTCGAGCTGGGGACTCTCGCGCTCATCGTCCTGTTTGCCGCCATCGTACTGATCGCGCAGAGCATCAAGATCGTGCCGCAGCAGCACGCGTGGATCCTGGAGCGGCTGGGCAAGTACCACGCGACGCTGTCGCCGGGGCTCAATATCGTGCTGCCGTTCGTCGACCGGGTGGCTTACAAGCACGTGCTCAAGGAGATCCCGCTGGATGTGCCGAGCCAGGTCTGCATCACCAAGGACAACACGCAGCTGCAGGTCGACGGCATCCTGTACTTCCAGGTGACCGACCCGATGCGCGCTTCGTACGGCTCGAGCAACTTCGTCATCGCCATCACGCAGCTCGCGCAGACCACGTTGCGCTCGGTGGTCGGCAAGCTGGAGCTGGATAAGACCTTCGAGGAGCGCGAGTTCATCAACCACAGCGTGGTCAATGCGCTGGACGAGGCGGCCTCCAACTGGGGCGTGAAGGTGCTGCGCTACGAGATCAAGGACCTGACGCCGCCCAAGGAGATCCTGCACGCGATGCAGGCGCAGATCACCGCCGAGCGCGAGAAGCGCGCCCTGATCGCGGCATCCGAAGGCAAGCGCCAGGAGCAGATCAACTTGGCCGCCGGCGCCCGCGAGGCCGCGATCCAGAAATCCGAAGGGGAGAAGCAGGCCGCCATCAACCGGGCCCAGGGCGAAGCGGCAGCCATCCTGGCGGTGGCCGAGGCCAACGCGCAGGCGATCCAGAAGGTCGGTCACGCCATCCGCACCGAAGGCGGCATCGACGCGGTCAACCTGAAGGTGGCCGAGGAATACGTGTCGGCGTTCGGCAATCTGGCCAAGCAGGGCAACACGCTGATCGTGCCCGGCAACCTGGGCGACCTGAGCACGATGATCGCGTCGGCGCTGCAGATCGTGAAGCAGCAGCGGCCGAACGCGTAGCGATGCGATGAGGCGCGCGAGGCGGGTCAGGCCTTCTCGCGCATGAGCCGCGCCTTCTCGCGCTGCCAGTCGCGGTCCTTCTCGGTCTCGCGCTTGTCGTAGAGCTTCTTGCCCTTGGCCAGGCCGATCTCGCACTTCACGCGGCCGCGCGCATAGTGCAGGTTGAGCGGCACGAGCGTATAGCCGCGCTGCTCGACCTTGCCGATCAGCTTCTTGATCTCTTCGGCGTGCAGCAGCAGCTTGCGGGTGCGCGTCGGGTCGGGCTTGACGTGCGTGGAGGCGGATTGCAGCGGGCTGATGTGTGCCCCGATCAGGAACAGCTCGGCGTCGCGAATGACGACGTAGCCTTCCTTGATCTGCACGCGGCCGGCGCGGATGGCCTTCACCTCCCAGCCTTCGAGTGCGATGCCCGCCTCATAGCGCTCTTCGACGAAGTAATCGAAAAAGGCTTTCTTGTTGTCGGCGATGGTCATACTGGGATGTGGCGGTTAGCGCGTGGGATGCGCTGCGATAAAATGGCGAGTTTAACAAATCCGCCGCAGGCCCAAGCGGGCCAACGACAGGAATGCGGTGGGAAACGCTTTCGGATGGCGCATGGCAGACGTTGAGAAAACGGTGTTGATCGGTTACTCGGCCGAACGGATGTTCGACCTGGTCACCAACGTCAAGGACTATCCGGACTTCCTGCCATGGTGCGGTGGCGTGGAAATCTACGAGCAGAGCGACACCTCGCTCGATGCCCGCGTGGACATCGCCTTCAAGGGCATCCACCAGTATTTCCGCACGCGCAACACGCAGATGCGCCCTAGCCGCATCGATATGACGTTCGCCGACGGACCTTTCAAGGCCTTCACCGGCTTCTGGCAATTCACGCCGCTGCGCGCCGATGCGTGCAAGATCAACTTCCACCTGCATTACGAGTTTTCCAGCGTCATCCTGGAAAAGCTGATCGGCCCGGTGTTCAGCATGATCGCCAACACCTTCGTCGATTCCTTCGTCAAGCGCGCCGAGGCTGTCTATGGCGAATCCTGAGCGGATCGACGTGATGGTGTGCCTGGCGACGGTCACGCCGCCGAAACTGGTGCAGGTGCAGGTGAGCGCCACGGCGACGGTGGCCGACGCCGTGCGCGCGTCCGGCTTGCTGGAGGAGGTGGGCCTGTCGATCGACGCCTGCAGGCTGGGTGTCTACGGCAAGCGCAAGGCGCCCGATGCGCTGCTGCACGCGCACGACCGGGTGGAGATCACCGGCCCGCTGATCGCCGACCCGAAGACCGCGCGCCGGCGCCGCGTGCGGCGCGTGCGCGCGACGGGCACTCGCGAGGGGTTGAAGTGGCTGCGCAACGAGGCGCCGCCGGAAGACGACGTGGCCGGCTAGTGTCCTGTTCCGTTAATACATGGCATATGTATTGCGTTGGCGTTTGGTATCGTTTGGACAGGAGATACCGACATGCCAATGGGGCGACCGAAGGCCGATCTGGTCCTGAGCGAGGATGAGCGTGCGCAACTGAGTTCGATGGCGCGCTCGCGCTCCATTCCTGCAGCGCTCTCGATGCGCGCGCGCATCGTGCTCGCGGCGGCCGATGGTGCGCCCAACAGTGAGATCGCCGAGCGGCTGCAACTGACCCGAGCCACTGCCGGCAAGTGGCGGCGCCGCTTCATCGAACGACGCATCAACGGGCTGTACGACGAATTGCGACCTGGTAAGCCGCGCAGCATCGATGACGAGCGCGTGGCTGATCTGATCAACAAGACGCTGCATACTAAACCCGCCAACGGGGCCACGCACTGGAGTGTGCGCAGCATCGCGGCCGAGACTGCGATCTCGCCCACGAGCGTTCATCGCTACTTCAAGCTTCTGGGACTGCAGCCACATCGTACCGAGTCGTTCAAGCTGTCCACCGATCCATTCTTCATCGAGAAGCTGCGCGATGTGGTTGGGCTGTACCTGAACCCGCCCGAGAACGCGCTGGTGCTGTGCGTGGATGAGAAAAGCCAGTGCCAAGCGCTGGAGCGCACGCAGCCGCTGCTGCCGATGGGTTTCGGCTACGTCGAAGGCGTCACCCACGACTACGTGCGGCATGGGACCACGACCTTGTTCGCGGCCTTGAACGTCCTCAATGGCGCCGTCCTGGCCGAGTGCAAGCCGCGCCATCGGCATCAGGAGTTCCTGGCGTTCCTGCGCTCCATCGACAAGGCCGTCCCGGCCGAGCTGGATGTGCATTGCATTGTCGACAACTACGCCAGCCACAAGCACCCGAAGGTCAAGGCCTGGCTGGCCGCCCGGCCGCGCTGGCACATGCATTTCATCCCGACCTACAGCTCCTGGCTGAACCAGGTCGAGCGCTTCTTCTCAATCATCACCGACAAAGCCATTCGTCGCGGCTCGTTCGCCTCGGTCAAGGAGTTGGTCGTGAAGATCGATCACTTCGTCACTCGCTACAACCAAAGCTGCAAACCATTCATGTGGACTGCCACCGCTGACTCGATCCTCACCAAGCTCAACAGACTTTGTGAACGAATCAGTGGAACAGGACACTAGCGGCCCGGCCTCAGCTGCAGTTCGCGCTCAGATCGGTCTGATTGCGTTGGATGGCGGCGGCGCGCTGAGCGTCATCCATATAGGAGAGCGTGCCGTCCGCCTGCGGCGTGGCATAGCGGCGGCCGCCCTGCAGGTACGTGGTTTCGTTGCGCAGGCGCTCGCAGTCGGCCTGGCGGCGCTGGGCCTGCTCGGCCTTCTGCGAGTCTTCCTGCTCGCGCTTTGCGCGATCGGCCAGGCGCTTGCGCAGTTCGGCGTCAGGGTCGGGGGCGGCTTGGCCTGGTTTGGCAGGCGCCTTCGGATCGGCGGCCTTCACGCCGGAGGCCGGCGTGGGCAGGGCTTCGTACGCCGTGGTCATCTGCCCGTTCGGATTGCGGATGATGCGGCTCGGCGGGATGGATGGCGGCGGCGCCACGTCGCTGTAGACCATCTGGCCTTTCTCGTCGCGCCATTGCCAGGCCCATTGTGCGTGGACGGGGCAGGCGAGGGCGATGAGGGCGGCGGTAGCCGGCAGCAGGACGTGCAGTCGTTTCATGAAGGTCTCGTTCGATGGCCTGCCGATGGCGCGCTGGCCGACCCGACGACGGCCCCTTGACGCGCACGGAGGCCCGGCGGCGTGATCGCCGCTCGTTGATCTAGGCGACGGCCGGATCCGGCCTGTCGACTCGCCCCCCGGCAAGACGTCCAGTTTAGGCAGAGTTGTCGTCGGCGTGCAAGCGTACCGACCAGCCGACACCCACGATCAGCAAGGCAATCGCCGCCATTTCGAGCGGCCGGGGCCAGCGGTGGTCGTACACGAAGCCGTACGCCAGCGCGAACAGTGTCTCGAACACGATCATCTGGCCCGACAGCGTCAGCGGCAGGCGTCGGGCGGCGATGTTCCACAGGTTGTTGCCGATCAGCGACGCTCCCAGGGCCACTGCGGCATTGACGGCCCAGAAGGTGGTCCAGACTCGTCCGCCGCCTTCCGCCCAGCCGGTGCCGGCGGCCAGCACCGCCGCCGCGGTCAGCGCGGCCGACAGCGCGCCGGTCGAGATGCCGTACAGCGCCGACCACTCGTTGCTGGAGAAGTGCGGGTTGCGCTGCAGGTGGCGGGCGTTGTCGATGGCGTACCAGGTCCAGCTGCACAGTGCGCCCGCCGCGCAGGCGATGCCGGCGATGCGCGACCAGATCGGGTGGGCGTCGCCGGCGGCAACGGCGTCGTGGCTGAACAGGTCGATGTTGATGCAGGCGATGCCGGCCGCCACCACCAGCAGCGGCCAGGCCAGGCGCGACAGCGGCACCGCCCCGTGGTCGCGTCGACCGAGCACGGTCACGGTGATGGGCAGCACGCCGATGATCAGCGAGACGGGGGCGACGCCGGCCAGTTGCACGCCGAAGGCCAGCAGGACGTAGTAGACGAGGTTGCCGCTGCAGGCCTGTCGCATCAACGCCAGGCAGTCGGCACGGGTGAGTTTGCGGGCGATGCGCGGGAGGATGGGTGCGGCCGCGAGCGCGGCGATGGCACCGTAGGCCAGGTAGCGGCCCAGTGCCAGCTCCCACGGGGAGAATGCGGGCAGGGCGCGCGGCGCGATGAAGACCATGCCCCACATGGCGCCGGCCAGCAGGGCGCACAGGACGCCAATTCCCATTCGAACACTCGTTGACGGAGAGCCACGCCGCCGCCAACGGATGCGCCGGTGTGCGAAGAAAAATTTATCAAGCATAGCATGGTCATAACCAAACGTGGCGAGATTCCCGTATAATCCGATTTTGCGCCTAGAGGATTCGCTATGCGTCTTGTCCAGAAAGCACTCACGTTCGATGATGTGCTGCTCGTCCCGGCCTACTCGGCCGTTCTTCCCCGCGATACGTCGCTTCGCACCAAACTCACCCGCACGATCGAGCTCGCTATTCCGCTGGTGTCCGCCGCCATGGACACCGTCACGGAAGCGCGCCTGGCCATCGCCATGGCGCAGCAGGGCGGCATCGGCATCGTTCACAAGAACCTGAAGCCGGAAGAGCAGGCGCGCGAGGTCGCCAAGGTCAAGCGCTTCGAGTCGGGCGTGCTGCGCGACCCGATCACCATCGGCCCGGACATGAAGGTCCGTGACGTGATGGCGCTGTCGGCGCAGCATGGCATCTCGGGCTTCCCGGTGCTGGAAGGCAACAAGGTGGTGGGCATCATCACCAACCGCGACCTGCGCTTCGAAGAAGAGCTGGACGCGCCGGTGCGCGCCAAGATGACGCCGGGCGAGAAGCTCGTCACCGTCAGGGAAGGCGCCTCGCTGGAAGAGGCCAAGCGCCTGATGAACAAGCACCGCCTGGAACGCGTGCTGGTGGTCGACGGCAATTTCGAGCTGCGCGGCCTCATCACCGTCAAGGACATCCAGAAGGCCACCGAGCATCCGCTGGCCTCCAAGGACGAGCGCGGCTCGCTGCGCGTCGGCGCGGCGGTGGGCGTGGGCCCGGACAATGACCTGCGCGTCGACCTGCTGGTCAAGGCCGGCGTGGACGTGATCGTGGTCGATACCGCGCACGGCCACAGCCAGGGCGTGCTGAGCCGCGTGCGCTGGATCAAGGACAAATACCCGCAGGTGCAGGTGATCGGCGGCAACATCGCCACGGCCGAAGCCGCGAAGGCGCTGGTCGACCACGGCGCGGACGGCGTCAAGGTCGGCATCGGCCCGGGCTCGATCTGCACGACGCGGATCGTCGCCGGCGTGGGCGTGCCGCAGATCAGCGCGGTGTCCAACGTGGCCGAGGCGCTCAAGAACACCGGCGTGCCCCTGGTGGCCGACGGCGGCGTGCGCTACTCGGGCGACATCGCCAAGGCACTGGCGGCTGGCGCGCACACCGTGATGATGGGCGGCATGTTTGCCGGCACCGAAGAGGCGCCGGGCGAGGTGTTCCTGTACCAGGGGCGCTCGTACAAGAGCTACCGCGGTATGGGTTCGGTGGGCGCCATGAAGGACGGCGCGGCCGACCGCTACTTCCAGGAAGACAACACCGCCAACGTCGACAAGCTGGTGCCGGAAGGCATCGAGGGCCGCGTCCCATACAAGGGCTCGGTGCTACCGATCGTCCATCAGCTCACCGGCGGCATCCGCTCGTCGATGGGCTACTGCGGCTGCGCGTCGATCGCCGAATGGCACGAGAAGAGCCAGTTCGTCCAGATCACCGCCGCCGGCATGCGCGAATCGCACGTGCACGACGTGCAGATCACGAAGGAAGCGCCGAACTATCACCTCGACTGACCGGCGCTCCGGTCATCGCACCCGCGATAGAAGGCACGCAGTACTGGCGCCGGGGCGCGGACGCTCCGGCGGCGTTCAATCCGGTGGCCGGCGCACGGGGCGGCCACCCGCAACTGGAGACGATGATGAAAGCGCTTTTGCGACTCGTTCTGTTTCTGGATGCGGCTGTCGCGCTGTGCGTCGGTCTCGTCCTGCTGGCGTCCCCGCTGTCGTCCGTCTTCGGCGCGCTGCAGGTGCCGCAGCCGGATCCGGCGATGTACGGCCAGTTGCTCGGCGTGACGCTGCTCGGCCTGGCCTGGTTGCTGTGGCACGCCACCGTCAATGGGCAGTTGACCACCGCCGTGGCACAGGTGGTCGGCCATGTGAACCTGGCGGTGGCCGTGCTGGTGATCGCCTGGCTGCTGTTCTTCCATCTGCCGGTGGACGGCGCGGGCCGCATCTGGCTGCCGACCTTTGCCGCCGTGCTGGCGCTGTTTGCCGCCGTGCAGATTCCGGCCTCGCGCCGCGTGCGCCACACCGAGCGCGAACGGGCCACGAAGGCCCGCGAAGAGGCGGCCGCCACGCGTGAACGCGAACGCGCGGGCGCCGAGCGCAAGGAACCCGCCTATATGCCGCCGCCGGGCTACGGCCCCGGCACCGAAGTCGACACGATTGCCGATTCTCTCCCTCCACAACATGCACGACAAAGTCCTCATCCTTGATTTCGGCTCGCAGGTCACGCAGCTGATCGCGCGGCGTGTCCGCGAAGCGCACGTCTACTGCGAGATCCATCCGAACGACGTGTCCGACGCCTTCGTGCGCGAGTTCGCACCCAAGGCCATCATCCTCTCCGGCAGCCACGCCAGCACCTACGAAGACCAGGATCTGCGTGCCCCGCAGGCGGTATGGGACCTGGGTGTGCCGGTGCTCGGCATCTGCTACGGCATGTTCGCGATGACGGTGCAGCAGGGCGGCAAGGTGGAAGCCAGCGCGCACCGCGAGTTCGGCTATGCCGAAGTGCGCGCGCATGGCCATACCCGTCTGCTGGACAGCATCGAAGATTTCCGCACCCCCGAAGGCCACGGCATGCTGAAGGTGTGGATGAGCCACGGCGACAAGGTCACCGAGATGCCGCCGGGCTTCAAGCTGATGGCCTCCACGCCGAGCTGCCCGATCGCCGGCATGGCCGACGAGGCGCGCGGCTATTACGCCGTGCAGTTCCACCCGGAAGTCACGCACACCGTGCAGGGCCGCGCGCTGCTTGAGCGCTTCGTGCTCGAGATCGCCGGCGCCAAGCCGGACTGGATCATGCGCGACCACATCGAAGAGGCGGTCAAGTCGATCCGCGAGCAGGTGGGCGACGAAGAGGTGATCCTGGGCCTGTCGGGCGGCGTCGATTCGTCGGTGGCCGCGGCGCTGATCCATCGCGCCATCGGCGACCAGCTGACGTGCGTGTTCGTCGATCACGGCCTGCTGCGCCTGAACGAAGGCCAGATGGTGCTCGACATGTTCGAGGGCCGGCTGCATGCCAAGGTCGTGCACGTCGATGCGTCCGAACAGTTCCTTGGCCACCTGACCGGCGTGACCGATCCGGAAGCCAAGCGCAAGATCATCGGCCGCGAGTTCGTCGAAGTGTTCCAGGCCGAGGCCAAGACGCTGACCAATGCGAAGTGGCTGGCGCAGGGCACGATCTACCCGGACGTGATCGAATCGGGTGGCGCCAAGACCAAGAAGGCGACCACGATCAAGAGCCACCACAACGTCGGCGGCCTGCCCGAGACCCTGGGCCTGAAGCTGCTGGAGCCGCTACGCGACCTCTTCAAGGACGAGGTGCGCGAGCTGGGCGTCGCGCTCGGCCTGCCGCCCGAGATGGTGTACCGCCATCCGTTCCCGGGCCCGGGCCTGGGCGTGCGCATCCTGGGCGAGGTCAAGCGTGAATACGCGGATCTGCTGCGCCGTGCCGATGCCATCTTTATCGAAGAGCTGCGCGGCATCAAAGCCACCGCGCAGGACGCTGTCGCGGGCCTGTGCGCCGAAGATCAGGTCGGCAAGAGCTGGTACGACCTGACCAGCCAGGCGTTTGCGGTGTTCCTGCCGGTCAAGTCGGTTGGCGTGATGGGTGATGGCCGTACCTATGACTACGTGGTCGCCTTGCGCGCGGTGCAGACCACCGACTTCATGACGGCACACTGGGCGCACTTGCCGTATGCGCTGCTGGGCCGGGTGTCGAACCGCATCATCAATGAAGTGCGGGGCATCAACCGCGTGGTGTACGACGTGTCGGGCAAGCCGCCGGCCACGATCGAGTGGGAGTGATCCCAGTCTGTCGGATGACTGGCGCCCTTTGATCGGCATCGCCAAATTCCCAGCAATAAGGCGGTCCGGGTGACGGCACTGGAAGTGGTTGAAATTACCGCTTCCAGTGCCGTTGTCACATGGAGCGGGCGATGCCGAGCCTGGTTGTGTTGCCGATGCAGAGGTAGTGCATCGCATTGTCATGATGGCCCTTGTCGCGGCGATCCAACCTGGTCCCCGGTGGGGTGCCAGAGTTGGAGGGAAGGTTGGGGCCTCTCAGCCCTGTTGGTGCGATCAACGTCTTGGATCGTCGCGTGCCGTAAGTCAGCGTCCAAATGTCCGAGTTCCTGACTCAGGTATATCTGGAGTCACTTCTCCCTGATTTCTGCCCGAAAACGTAGGTGGGCATTGGGTTTGTGGGCAATCCCGGTGAGCTGTCATTCGCTCGTCACAACAAAGGTGTTGCCAAGTAGTGGAAAGGTCTCTAGTATTCGCCCCTCGCTGCACGACGCAGCGCTGAAGCGAAAGCGAAAGCGCAGGGGTCGAGGTGGTGGAGAAGCAGTAATGATGCGGGTTTCTGGTCGGCGAGGTGGTAGGAGCCGATAGGAGTTCGAGGCGGTTGGCAGCGAGTTGACGGATAAAAAATCTTCGACAAGTTGTTGACGGCAGCGAAAAAGCTCTGCATAATCTCATTTCTCTGCTGCAGACAACGCAGCGACGCGATGAACAAAGTTGATCGCGCAGTTCTTTAACAAACAAACAGCCGATAAGTGTGGGCGCTTGATGACGGATGCGGCGGACGCGAGTTCGCTAGCTTACAAGTTATGAAGTGCTCGCACAGAAGTAAGGTTTGAACGAGAGTTCAAGTCAGATTCTGAGAGTGAGCGACCGCTCGTAAAGAGCGAAAACAGCAGATTGAACTGAAGAGTTTGATCCTGGCTCAGATTGAACGCTGGCGGCATGCCTTACACATGCAAGTCGAACGGCAGCGGGGGTAGCTTGCTACCTGCCGGCGAGTGGCGAACGGGTGAGTAATACATCGGAACGTGCCCTGTAGTGGGGGATAACTAGTCGAAAGACTAGCTAATACCGCATACGACCTGAGGGTGAAAGTGGGGGACCGCAAGGCCTCATGCTATAGGAGCGGCCGATGTCTGATTAGCTAGTTGGTGGGGTAAAGGCCCACCAAGGCGACGATCAGTAGCTGGTCTGAGAGGACGATCAGCCACACTGGGACTGAGACACGGCCCAGACTCCTACGGGAGGCAGCAGTGGGGAATTTTGGACAATGGGGGCAACCCTGATCCAGCAATGCCGCGTGTGTGAAGAAGGCCTTCGGGTTGTAAAGCACTTTTGTCCGGAAAGAAATCGCACTGGTTAATACCTGGTGTGGATGACGGTACCGGAAGAATAAGGACCGGCTAACTACGTGCCAGCAGCCGCGGTAATACGTAGGGTCCAAGCGTTAATCGGAATTACTGGGCGTAAAGCGTGCGCAGGCGGTTGTGCAAGACCGATGTGAAATCCCCGGGCTTAACCTGGGAATTGCATTGGTGACTGCACGGCTAGAGTGTGTCAGAGGGAGGTAGAATTCCACGTGTAGCAGTGAAATGCGTAGAGATGTGGAGGAATACCGATGGCGAAGGCAGCCTCCTGGGATAACACTGACGCTCATGCACGAAAGCGTGGGGAGCAAACAGGATTAGATACCCTGGTAGTCCACGCCCTAAACGATGTCAACTAGTTGTTGGGGATTCATTTCCTTAGTAACGTAGCTAACGCGTGAAGTTGACCGCCTGGGGAGTACGGTCGCAAGATTAAAACTCAAAGGAATTGACGGGGACCCGCACAAGCGGTGGATGATGTGGATTAATTCGATGCAACGCGAAAAACCTTACCTACCCTTGACATGCCACTAACGAAGCAGAGATGCATTAGGTGCTCGAAAGAGAAAGTGGACACAGGTGCTGCATGGCTGTCGTCAGCTCGTGTCGTGAGATGTTGGGTTAAGTCCCGCAACGAGCGCAACCCTTGTCTCTAGTTGCTACGAAAGGGCACTCTAGAGAGACTGCCGGTGACAAACCGGAGGAAGGTGGGGATGACGTCAAGTCCTCATGGCCCTTATGGGTAGGGCTTCACACGTCATACAATGGTGCATACAGAGGGTTGCCAAGCCGCGAGGTGGAGCTAATCCCAGAAAATGCATCGTAGTCCGGATCGTAGTCTGCAACTCGACTACGTGAAGCTGGAATCGCTAGTAATCGCGGATCAGCATGCCGCGGTGAATACGTTCCCGGGTCTTGTACACACCGCCCGTCACACCATGGGAGTGGGCTTTACCAGAAGTAGTTAGCCTAACCGCAAGGAGGGCGATTACCACGGTAGGGTTCATGACTGGGGTGAAGTCGTAACAAGGTAGCCGTATCGGAAGGTGCGGCTGGATCACCTCCTTTAAGAGCGTGCATCCTAGTTAGGCGTCCACACTTATCGGTTTGTTTGATGTTACAGCCAAGGGTCTGTAGCTCAGGTGGTTAGAGCACCGTCTTGATAAGGCGGGGGTCGTAGGTTCAAGTCCTACCAGACCCACCAAGTTACGGGCGGCGGAGAGCGATCTTGCCGTGAACTGGGGGATTAGCTCAGCTGGGAGAGCACCTGCTTTGCAAGCAGGGGGTCGTCGGTTCGATCCCGTCATCCTCCACCAACACCTTGTGGTAGCCAAACGCAAGCATCGAGAGATCGGTGTTTGCGTTTGGCATTGCCAAGACGAGTAGTAACTCGGCTGTTCTTTAACAATATGGAATGTAGTAAAGGTGTCGCGGCGCGTTGATGAGGCGCGCAATTTAAACGCGACACTGGGTTGTGATTGTATCAACCAGTATTACGAGTGATCGAAAGACCGCTTGGAATACGGCACAACGCGAGAACTCAGCCTATAGCGAGACATACTCGTTATAGGGTCAAGCGAATAAGTGCATGTGGTGGATGCCTTGGCGATCACAGGCGATGAAGGACGTAGTAGCTTGCGAAAAGCTGCGGGGAGCTGGCAAACGAGCTTTGATCCGCAGATGTCCGAATGGGGAAACCCGGCCCGTATGGGTCATCCCTTGCTGAATACATAGGCAAGGGAGGCGAACGCAGTGAACTGAAACATCTAAGTAGCTGCAGGAAAAGAAATCAACCGAGATTCCCAAAGTAGTGGCGAGCGAAATGGGAACAGCCTTGTACTCTTTAGCAGTATTGTTAGCGGAACGGAATGGAAAGTCCGGCCATAGTGGGTGATAGCCCCGTACGCGAAAACAGTATTGTGGAACTAGGTGTACGACAAGTAGGGCGGGACACGTGAAATCCTGTCTGAAGATGGGGGGACCATCCTCCAAGGCTAAATACTCGTGATCGACCGATAGTGAACCAGTACCGTGAGGGAAAGGCGAAAAGAACCCCGGGAGGGGAGTGAAATAGATCCTGAAACCGCATGCATACAAACAGTCGGAGCCTGGAAACGGGTGACGGCGTACCTTTTGTATAATGGGTCAGCGACTTACATTCAGTGGCAAGCTTAACCGATTAGGGAAGGCGTAGCGAAAGCGAGTCCGAATAGGGCGTTCAGTCGCTGGGTGTAGACCCGAAACCAAGTGATCTATCCATGGCCAGGTTGAAGGTGCGGTAACACGTACTGGAGGACCGAACCCACTAACGTTGAAAAGTTAGGGGATGAGCTGTGGATAGGGGTGAAAGGCTAAACAAACTTGGAAATAGCTGGTTCTCTCCGAAAACTATTTAGGTAGTGCCTCGTGTCTCACCTTCGGGGGTAGAGCACTGTCATGGTTGGGGGGTCTATTGCTGATTACCCCGCCATAGCAAACTCCGAATACCGAAGAGTGCAATCACGGGAGACAGACATCGGGTGCTAACGTCCGGTGTCAAGAGGGAAACAACCCAGACCGCCAGCTAAGGTCCCTAAGATTGGCTAAGTGGGAAACGAAGTGGGAAGGCTAAAACAGTCAGGAGGTTGGCTTAGAAGCAGCCACCCTTTAAAGAAAGCGTAATAGCTCACTGATCGAGTCGTCCTGCGCGGAAGATGTAACGGGGCTAAGCCAGTCACCGAAGCTGCGGATGCACGTAAGTGCATGGTAGGAGAGCGTTCTGTAAGCCTGTGAAGGTGTCTTGTAAAGGATGCTGGAGGTATCAGAAGTGCGAATGCTGACATGAGTAGCGATAAAGGGGGTGAAAGGCCCCCTCGCCGTAAGCCCAAGGTTTCCTACGCAACGTTCATCGGCGTAGGGTGAGTCGGCCCCTAAGGCGAGGCAGAGATGCGTAGCTGATGGGAAGCAGGTTAATATTCCTGCACCGTCGTATGATGCGATGGGGGGACGGATCGCGGAAGGTTGTCCGGGTGTTGGAAGTCCCGGTCCCTACATTGGAGATGGCACTTAGGCAAATCCGGGTGCGTGATTCAAGGGTGTGGGGCGAGCGACGTTAGGTCGCGAAGCAATTGGAAGTGGTTCCAAGAAAAGCCTCTAAGCTTCAGTCATACGAGACCGTACCGCAAACCGACACAGGTGGGCGAGATGAGTATTCTAAGGCGCTTGAGAGAACTCGGGAGAAGGAACTCGGCAAATTGGTACCGTAACTTCGGGATAAGGTACGCCCTTGTAGTTTGACTGGCTCGCGCCAGAAGGATGAAGGGGTTGCAATAAAATGGTGGCTGCGACTGTTTAATAAAAACACAGCACTCTGCAAACACGAAAGTGGACGTATAGGGTGTGACGCCTGCCCGGTGCCGGAAGATTAAATGATGGGGTGCAAGCTCTTGATTGAAGTCCCGGTAAACGGCGGCCGTAACTATAACGGTCCTAAGGTAGCGAAATTCCTTGTCGGGTAAGTTCCGACCTGCACGAATGGCGTAACGATGGCCACACTGTCTCCTCCCGAGACTCAGCGAAGTTGAAGTGTTTGTGATGATGCAATCTCCCCGCGGCTAGACGGAAAGACCCCATGAACCTTTACTGTAGCTTTGCATTGGACTTTGAACCGATCTGTGTAGGATAGGTGGGAGGCTTTGAAACCGGGACGCTAGTTTCGGTGGAGCCGACCTTGAAATACCACCCTGGTTTGTTTGAGGTTCTAACCTTGGCCCGTGAATCCGGGTCGGGGACAGTGCATGGTAGGCAGTTTGACTGGGGCGGTCTCCTCCCAAAGTGTAACGGAGGAGTTCGAAGGTACGCTTGGTACGGTCGGACATCGTACCTAAAGTGCAATGGCAAAAGCGTGCTTAACTGCGAGACCGACAAGTCGAGCAGGTGCGAAAGCAGGACATAGTGATCCGGTGGTTCTGTATGGAAGGGCCATCGCTCAACGGATAAAAGGTACTCTGGGGATAACAGGCTGATACCGCCCAAGAGTTCATATCGACGGCGGTGTTTGGCACCTCGATGTCGGCTCATCTCATCCTGGGGCTGTAGCCGGTCCCAAGGGTATGGCTGTTCGCCATTTAAAGAGGTACGTGAGCTGGGTTTAAAACGTCGTGAGACAGTTTGGTCCCTATCTGCCGTGGGCGTTGGAATCTTGACGGGGGCTGCTCCTAGTACGAGAGGACCGGAGTGGACGTACCGCTGGTGTACCTGTTGTCTCGCCAGAGGCATCGCAGGGTAGCTATGTACGGAAGAGATAACCGCTGAAAGCATCTAAGCGGGAAACTCGCCTGAAGATGAGGATTCCCTGGAGACTTGATCTCCCTGAAGGGTCGTTCGAGACCAGGACGTTGATAGGCTGGGTGTGGAAGCGCAGTAATGCGTTCAGCTAACCAGTACTAATTGCCCGTGCGGCTTGATCCTATAACCGGTATGTTTCCGGCTGGGTCTGCCTTGTGCCTGATACACGCAAAAGCACAACCCCAAACTACATTCCATATTGGCGGCGTTGACCCTGAAGTCAGCGACGCGACAAGTCATAGCCTGGTGACCATAGCGAGTCGGTACCACCCCTTCCCATCCCGAACAGGACCGTGAAACGACTCCGCGCCGATGATAGTGCGGATTCCCGTGTGAAAGTAGGTCATCGCCAGGCTCTCCATCAAAACGCCCCAACCCTTACCGGTTGGGGCGTTTTACTTTGGGCGGCCAAACCTCGCAATCTCTCGACCTCTGCACACAACAAAGAGCCTCCTCTCGCGGGCGGCCCGGCATAGCGCTCGCAGATCCGCGTTGCGCACCCCACAAAGGCCCTTGAAGCAGGGGATCTTACGGGTCAGCGGCCCGTTTGCTGCCGGAGGTGCTGCTGGTCGGGCTGCGTGCATCGCCGGGCCTTCGGCTGGCATATATCAGGCGGATCACTTTCTGTAAGTGTTGTTTCCGGCAGCTTGCGTTACGGTGGCTATGGCGGTCCGGCGTGATGCGTGGAAATGGTGTATAAACGACGCATCAACGCCGTATGGAGGTGGCCATGAGCGTCCGATTCAATGTGGTGCTATCCGACGATCTCAACCGGGAAATCGACCGGGTGGCAGAAGAGACGGAAACCAACAAGAGCGAGATCCTGCGCAAGTCGCTGCAGCTATTTCTGGCGGCACGGGAGGGCAAGCGTCGCGGGCTCAAGCTTGGGCTCGTTGAACCGACCACGGAGAAGCTACAGACGGAGATTATCGGTCTGTGAGCACGATCGACCTGAACAATCCGCCGCCCAATCACAACTACAAGGTCTCGGTCGAACGCGAGGAAACGGCCGGCGAGCGGTGGGTGCGGCTGACCAAGGACTTGGCTCTGTTCTTTGCGGCACTGCTGGTGTTCGGCATGATCGTGTTGCTGTGCTATCGCGCGTTGTCGTCGCCGCAGACGTCGGCGGAAGAGAAGAAGTGGGCCATGTCGGTGCTCACGGCGGCGGCTGGCGGCATCATTGGTTATCTGATCCGTAAATGACCGGAAACTCTCTTGCTCGCACATGCATAGCCCGCATGACGCGAAATGCCGTTCAGTTAAGCATGACTTGGCAGGCTCGCGGCAACGAGAGCTGAGTCAACAACAGGGAAAAAGGCCGCTCCGACATCAATCGTATGAACTGCACCCCAAAAGTTGGACATCTGTTCAACCTTTGGGGTGTTTTTCATGGCGAAGTATGAAGAGGCGTTCAAGCGCCAAGTAGTTCAGGAGTATTTGAGGGGGGCCGTTGGGACCGCAGGGCTGAGCCAGAAGTACGGGATAGGCCGTTCTGTGATCCGGCGCTGGATCAACGCGTGGCAGCGCCATGGGAAATCCGGACTACGCAAGAAGCATGAAGCGTATAGCGCCGAGTTCAAGCTGACGGTGCTGCAGCGCATGTGGCGCGACGAGTTGTCCTATCAGCAAGTCAGCGCTGTGTTCGATTTGCGTGAGGCTGGCGGCGTCAGCCGCTGGGACCGCCAGTATCATGAGGGCGGTTTCGACGCCCTACAGCCGCGCCGCAAAGGCGGGGCACCCATCATGTCCCAGTCCAAGCAAGATCCCCAACCCGCTGCGCAGCCGGCTCAAGACGAGCGCTCGCGCGAGGATTTGCTCAAAGAGAACGAGTGTTTGCGCGCGGAGGTGGCGTACCTAAAAAAGTTAGATGCCCTGCTGCGTGCCAAACAGCAGCAGGCACCAAAGAAAAAGCGCAAGTCGTGAGTGCGCTGCGTGAGCGGCATTCATTGTCGAGCTTGCTCAAGGCCGCGAATCTCGCACGCAGCACGTACTACTACCAGATGGCGACAAGCCAGGCAGAGGATCGTCACGGCGCGCTCAAGGAGCGCATTCAGCACATCTATGCCCAGCACAAGGGCCGATATGGCTACCGCCGGATCACGGCGACGCTCCGTCGGGCAGGGACGTTGGTGAATCACAAGACCGTACAGCGATTGATGTCGGCGCTACAGTTGAAGTCACTCGTGCGGCCGAAGAAATACCGCTCTTACCGCGGGCAAGTCGGGCGGGTTGCTCCCAATCTGCTACAGCGCGAGTTTGAGGCGAGCAAGCCGAACGAGAAGTGGGTAACGGACGTGACGGAGTTCAACGTCGGCGGCAAAAAGCTGTACCTGTCGCCCGTCCTGGACCTGTACAACGGAGAGATCGTCGCCTGGCAAACCAGTGAACGACCTGATTACACGCTGATCCGGGAGATGCTCGACAAGGCGTTGCGCAAGCTGCGCCCGTGCGAGACGCCGATGCTGCATTCGGATCAAGGCTGGCCGTATCAAATGGCAGCGTATCGTCGCAAACTGGCCGCGCGAGGCCTGCGCCAGAGCATGTCCCGCAAAGGCAACTGCCTAGACAATGCGGCAATGGAAAGCTTCTTCGGCACACTCAAGTCAGAGTGCTTCCGGTTAGAGCGCTTCGCGGACATCGACCAACTGCGACGCGCCATTGCCGAATACATCCGGTACTACAATCACGAGCGCATCAAGATCAAGCTAAAAGGGCTGAGCCCTGTGCAATACAGGACTCAGCCCTTGGCCGCCTAAATTACCCGTCCAACTTTACGGGGTCAGTTCATTTTGCCTTGACCGTGCACAGCTCGTCAGCCGCTGTGTATGCAAGAGGCGTAGCCTACCGGCTAGCGGAGTGTCGCGTTGGTTTGTACTTGGCTTGCCAGCACGGTCATGAACGCCGTAGCCAGTTCGCCGGGCGTATCGGCGCTGCGCCGTAGCAGGCCGACCGGCTCCTTGGTGGCGGAGGTCGGCAAGTCCAGCCGTACCAGCCAGCCATGCTCCATGTCGTCGCGAGCGGCGCGCTCGGGCGTGATCCAGACGGCGTCGGAGCGGCAGGCTAATAGCCGTGCAACCGATACGGAGAGGGTCTCCGTTACGCCGGGTGGCAGGCGCAGCCCGTGCGTCTGGAATAGCGCTTCGGTGTGGTGGCGTGGCACGGTGCCGGGTGGGGAGATCACCAGCGGGTAGTCCAGGACCGCCGGCAGCGATGCCGAGGCGCCGGGTTCGGCCATCAGGGGATGGTCGGGGCGCACCACCAGCGCCAGTGGCTCGGCATATAGCAATTCGAAGGATAGCCCCTGCATCATGGCCGGCTCGGCCATGCGACCGACCACCAGATCCAGTTCGCCGGCCTTGAGCGCCGCCAGCAGGTCGGCATTGGTGCCGGTGCGCAGGCGCACGCCGGCGTGCGGGCGCAGCGCATGCAGCTGGGCGATGGCCTCGGGCAACAGGCCGCTCGCCACGGTGGGCAGGGCACCGATTTCAAGTACTGGTGGTGTCGGTTCGCCGGTGCTGCCCAGGGCGGCGGCGGCGGCATCCAGCGCTTGCGTGGCGCCCACCGCATAGCGCAGGAAGTGCTCGCCGGCGGCGGTCAGGCGCGCGCCATGGCGTCCACGCTCGACCAACTGCGCGCCCGACAGTGCTTCCAGTTCGCCCAGGGTCTTGGAGACGGCCGGCTGGCTCAGGTGCAGCCGTTCGGCGGCACGGCGCAGGTTGCGCTCCTGGGCGATGGCGACGAAGCAGCTGAGATGGCGGAAGCGGATGCGTGATTGCAGCACCTCACCGGAAGCGGCGGGATTTTCCATAACGTCTGGTTATCGATTTTTCGATCAGAAGTCAATTTACTTCACTTTTTTGCCGCTATACAGTGGCTTCAGATCGATTCGATTTCAGGAGACGCCCCATGACGATCCCGTATTCGGGCACCGGCGAATTCGCCCAGCGCGACACCGCGCTGCATCCGCCTGCGCTGACCCCCGGCTACAAGACCAGCGTGCTGCGCTCGCCGCGCAACGCGCTGATCTCGACACTCAATACGCTGTCGGAGACCACCGCGCCGGTCTTCCACGCTGACGACCTCGGCTCGCTCGACAACGACCTGATCCTCAACTATGCCAAGGACGGCTTGCCTATCGGTGAGCGCATCATCGTGCACGGCTATGTGCGAGACGAATTCGGCCGCCCGGTGCCCAACGCGCTGGTCGAGGTGTGGCAGGCGAACGCCGGCGGCCGGTATCGCCACAAGAAGGACCAGTACATCGCGCCGATCGACCCGAACTTCGGCGGCTGCGGCCGTATGCTGACGGACGCCAACGGCTACTACGCCTATCGCACCATCAAACCGGGCCCGTATCCGTGGCGCAATCGCATCAACGATTGGCGGCCTTCGCACATCCATTATTCGCTGTGCGGCGATGGCTGGGCGCAGCGCCTGATCACGCAGATGTATTTCGAGGGCGATCCGCTGATCGCGCAGTGCCCGATCATCCGGACCATCCCCAATGAGGCGCAGGTGCGCGGCCTCATTGCGCTGCTCGACACGGCCAACCATGTGCCGCTGGATGCCCGCTGCTACCGCTTCGACATCACGCTGCGCGGCCGCCGCGCCACGCATTTCGAGAACGCCTTGGCCGGAGCCCGATGATGACGATGACCACGCTGCGGGAATCCCTGGAACGCACCCAGGCGATGGCCCCGACCACGACCCCGCCGTTCGTGCACTACGACGAGACCGCCTCGCAGACGGGCGGCCCGTATGTGCACATCGGCCTGGCGCCGCGCCAGGCGGGGTTCGATATCTACGAGAAGGCATTCGGCAATGTGCTGACCACGTCTGCCACGCGCGGCGAGCACATCAAACTGGAAGGACGGGTCCATGACGGCTCCGGCACGCTGGTGCGCGACGTGCTGATCGAGATCTGGCAGGCCAATGCCGACGGCAAATATGCGCACCCCGGCGACCGCCAGGATAAGCCCATCGACCCGGCCTTCCGGGGCTGGGGCCGCACCGGCGCCGATTTCGACACGGGCATCTATCGTTTCGAGACCATCAAGCCCGGTGCCGTGGCGGGGCGCGGTGCCGCGGTGCAGGCACCGCACATCTGCATGGTGCTGTTCGCGCGCGGCATCAACCTGGGGCTGCACACCCGCGTGTACTTCAGCGACGAGGCCGAGGCCAACAGCCGCGACCCGGTATTGACCGGCATCGAGTGGGAAGTGCGCCGCCAGACCCTGATCGCCCGGCGCGACGAACGCAACGGCGAGGTGGTCTACACCTTCGACGTGCGCCTGCAGGATACGCCGGACGGCGGCGCCGAAACGGTCTTCTTCGATATCTGAGCGCCGCACTGGTGACATGGACGCCCGGCAGTTGCGCACTGCCGGGCGCTTGTCTGTGCGCCGATCGCGCATCATGAATCATGGGCAGGATGTCATCTGGCCGTCGATAATGGACAGGTTCCGACTCACGCGCCATGCCATTCTGATGTGACCCAACTTACGCTGCCCGGATTCGAAGCGATACCGCAGGTGCCCGCGCACCGCCTGTTCCTGGCGGTCAAGCCCGATGCGGATGCGGCCAGACGCATCGCGCAGCGGGTCGCGCTGCTGCGGCCGGACGTCGGCTTCAAGGCCAGGCCGCTGCGCGTGGAGCGGCTGCACGTCACGCTGCATCACCTGGGGGATTTCGTCGAACTGCCGGACACCCTGGTGGCGCGTGCCTGCGAGGCCGCGGCCGGCGTTGCGCTGCCGCCGTTCGAGGTGATATTCGACCAGGTGGTGAGCTTCCACGGCCGGCGCGACCACCGGCCCTTCGTCCTGACGGGCGGTGTCGGCCTGCATGCCTTGATCGACTTCCAGCATGCGCTGGGCGCTGCGCTCGAGCGCGCCGGGCTGCGTGTTCCGCAGGCGCGCTTCGTGCCGCACGTGACCCTGCTGTACGACCGCGGCGGCTTTGCGCCGAAGCCGATCGAGCCGATCAGCTGGACGGTGCGCGAGTTCGTGCTGATCGACAGCTGGCTCGGCAGGACGCGCTATGACGAGAAAGGGCGATGGCCGCTGCGGGAGGGCGGCCTATCGTCCTGAGCGTCGGCCGTGTCAGGCGGATGTGCCGGGCAGTGCGCAGCTGTCGGGGCCGCAGGCCGGCGCGGCTTCATGCACGCCGGCTGCCGCGGGCGTCGCGGTGCCGGCCGCGAGATGCTGTGCCAGCGCCTGCGCCCAGGCCTCGGGACGGCCCAGCCATGCGCCGGCATCCACCACGCCCATCCGGCCCTCGCCGTCTTCCAGCACGAAGGTGGGGTAACCCTGGCCGCCCACGCGATCGAGCAGGCGCCGGCTGGCGGCGATGTGCTGCTGCGTGAGCGCACCGGACTGCCGTGCGCATTCGGCATCGAACACGTCGGCGGGCAGGCCGAGGTCGACGGCCAGTTCGCGCAGGACCGGCGCATCGGCGATGCGCCGGCCTTCTTCATAGTGCGCGCGCTGCACCCTGTGGATCATGTCGAGGCCGCGTCCGCCAATGGCCTGTGCCGCCAGCGCCGCGGTGATCGGCGGTTCGGAGTCCATCACGGCTGTGGTGTCGCGCAGCAGGCCCTCGAAGTAGGGCGTGCCGAAGGGCTGGCCGGTCAGCTCGGCGATGCGGTGGTCGTGCGGCATCACGTAGCTGCGCCATTGCGGCGTCACAGCGCGGCGGTTGGGGCCGGCCAGCATGCCGCCGCCGTGGAAGGCGACGGCGAGGCCCGGTACCGTGCGGGCCGCTTCCACCAGCGGCGCGGCGCCGTAGCACCAGCCGCACAGCGGGTCGAAGATGTAGTGCAAGGTTGCCATCTGGCGTCTCCAGGATTGTGCAGGGTGCCCGTCGGGTGCCGCGCGTTGCAGTTTGGGGCGATGCCGCGTCTGCTCAAGCTTTCATGGGCGCGATGTTCGTGCCGAGGCGGCATGTCGATCTACGGGCGCGGTGCGGCGGCAGTGTACTGCAAGGTGCCGGCTGGCCGAGCGAGCTGGATTGTCTGGCGGCGTGGTTTCAGCGGCTGCCGAGCGCCGCCTGGGCGGTCAGCGCGACGCCGCCTGCCACGGGCGGCCGATGGCGAGCAGGGCCAGTGCCAGTCCGCAGAACACGGCGCCGGCGTGGAAGGTGGCGGCGGCGCCGTGGGCATCCCACAGCCAGCCGGCCAGGGCGCTGGCTACCAGCATGGCGATGCCGCTGACCAGGTTGAAGGCGCCGTAGGCGGTGCCGCGCAGGTCGGCGGGGGCGGTGTCGGCCACCATGGTGGCCAGCAGCCCCTGCGTGATGCCCATATGGACGCCCCACAGCGCGACGCCCGCCAGCACGGCGCCCCAGTGGTCGGTGGCGCCGAGCACGAGGTCCGCGGCGATCAGCACGACGAGGCCCAGCGCCAGCAGACCGGTATGGCTGACGCGGTCCGACAGCTTGCCGAACGGATAGGCGGACAGCGCATAGACCACGTTCATCGCCACCATCACTAGCGGCACCAGCGCGATCGGCACGCCGCCCCGCTGGGCGCGCAGCACGAGAAACGCTTCGCTGAAGCGGGCGAGCGTGAAGACGGCACCGATGGCGACGACCCACCAGTAGGCGCGGGTGAGCCGCCGCAGGTTGGCGCGGCGGATCGGGTTGGCGCGGTGCGTGGCCGCGCGGGCCGCCGGTTCGCGCAGGCCGAAGGCCAGCAGCGCCACCGAGAGCAGGCCCGGCACCACGGCCACCCAGAACACCGCGCGGAAATCGTTCGCCCACCGCAGCATGAGCCCGACCGCCAGCAGCGGCCCGAGGAACGCGCCCACGGTGTCGAGCGATTGCCGTAGCCCGAAGGCCGCGCCGCGCAGTTCCGGCGGGGCGATGTCGGCGACTAGCGCATCGCGCGGTGCGCCGCGCACGCCCTTGCCGACGCGGTCCAGCAGCCGCGCCGCCAGCACGAGGCCCGCGGTGGGCGCCAACGCGAACAGCGGCTTGGACACGGCGCCCAGCGCGTAGCCGAACACCGTCAGTCCCTTGCGTCTGCCGAGGTAGTCGCTGAGCGCGCCGGAGAAGATCTTGACGATCAGTGCCGTCGATTCGGCCAGCCCTTCGACGAGGCCGACCGTAAGCGCGCTCGCGCCCAGCGCCGAGACCATGAACATCGGCAGCAGGCTGTGGATCATCTCGGAGGCGACGTCCATCAGCAGGCTGACGCCACCCAGAACCCAGATGCCGGGCGGCAGGCGGCGCAGGACGTCGGGGCGCGGGTCTGCGGTCATGGGGTGACGGACGCCAGTTCGTTGAGAAAGCGCTCGGCCTGCGCGAGCACGCCGGTGCGCACGCTGCTCCAGACCCGGCCCGAGAAGTCGGGCGGCAGGATCGCCTCGACCCGCTCGAGACCCGCCGGCACGCGCTCGACCAGCGCCTGCATGTCGGCGAACGCGTCCGGCACGCCGGATTGCGCCGCCAGCGCCTGCCAGTGGCGCACGTGGATGTCGGCCAGCCGCGCATGCGCGTTCTTGCCGCGCAGGGCCATCGCCAGCCGCGCGCGATAGGGCGACAACTGGTTCGGCCCGTCGCCCATGATCGGCCAGACCGAGAGCACGTCGTACAGCGGCGTCATGCGGAAGCGCCCGCCGCGCCCGATCGCCAGCGAGAAGTTCTTCGCGTGCCCGTCGGTGGCGGCCAGCAGCCAGAAGGCAAGTTGCGCCAGCACGAAGCGGCGCTTGTCGTCGATGGCGTGTTCGGACGCGGACAGCAGGTCGAGGCAGGCGCGCATGCCGGGGCCGCCGTCGTTTTCGTATTTGCGGTGCGCGGGCGTGCCGGTGGCCTGGCAGAAGTCCTCCTGCGGCAGGCGCGCGATCCAGGCGTTACCCGGCATCCAGCGACGGTCGAAGCGCTCGACCGCCAGCACTTTGCTGGTGCCGAAGCGGGCGATCTCGGTGCGCGCCACCTCCAGCCCCCAGGCCGCCAGCAGCTGCGCGCACAGCCATTCGTTGTCGACCGAGTCCTGCATGTCGGCGCGGATGTTGCCGATCAGCCCCAGCGGCAGCTTGAGGATGTGCGTGGTGGGCGTGGCGCCCAGCGGCCGGTGCCAGGCATCGCCGATGCGCAGCAGGGCGGTTTTCTCCTGCGCGCCGGCAATGGAGATGCGGAAGGCGTCGGGGTCGCCGGCGTCCTCGCCCAGCGCGGGCGTGGCGGTGAGGTTGCGCAGCAGCGTGTCGACCTGGCTGTCGGTGAGCGGCTCGCTGTCGATGCGATCGTAGCCGGTGGGGGCCATGCCGGGCGGCAGCAGTTGCACGGCGCCCACGCAGTCGCGGCCGATGGCGGCCAGCAATTCGGCGGCATCCGTGGAGGCGAGGCCGAAGCGGCGCCGCACGCGCTCGCGGATGGGCTGGGCCTCGGGCAGCAGGTTGTCGAAGTAGTCGTCGACCACCTGGCCGCGCAGCTCGGGCACACCGGCCGGGATCGGCAGCGACAGCGACAGCGGCCGCATGTTGGGCGAGCGCAGCCAGGCGTCGTCATAGCGCAGGATCGGCACGCCGGCGCGGCTGGCGGTCCAGATGCCGACATGCTCGCCGTTCATCCACAGATGCAGTTCGGGATGCGCCATGGCTTACCAGTCGGCGGGCGCGGCGGCGGCGGGCGCGGACGTGCGCAGCGTCAGCTGCGCGCCGAGCGCGTGCAGGATGCGCAGCAACTGCTCGAAGCCGACCGCGCCCGGGTCTTTTTCGATGTCGGCGATGCGGTTCTGGCTGACGCCCAGCAGTGCGCCTAACTGGGCCTGCGTGAGTCCGCGCGCCTTGCGCAACGATTTCAGATGCGCCGACAGCTGCGGCGCCGAGGAGAGCAGGGACTCCATGGATATCACCCCAAGACGATATTTGTAATTTATCGCTTTGAGGCGATAAATGCAAGATATCGCCGTTGGGCGATCACTGCGTCGTACCGTTCCGGGGTGCGATTCAGGCAAGCGTCGGGGCAAACGGCGCAAACAGGCCGTTGAGCCTGGCTGTGCCCGCGGCATCGTGCGCGAAGGAGAACGTCCCCGTGGCGCGGAGTTCCTCGGCGGCGCGCAGGAAGGCGCCCAGCGCCGCGCGGGCCAGGGCGCCGCCCACGCTGACGCGCTTGACGCCCAGCGCCGCCAGTTCGGCCACGCTCAGGTTGCCGTCGGCAAAGCCCATCATCACGTTGACGGGGCGATCGACCTCGCGCAGCACGGTGGCGATTTCTTCATGCGTCTTCAGGCCGGGTGCGTAGAGCACATCGGCGCCCGCGTCCTGGTAGGCCTGCAGGCGGCGGATGGTGTCGGCCAGGTCGTTGCGGCCGTGCAGGTGGTTCTCCGCCCGTGCGGTGAGCGTGAAGGGGAAGGACAGCGAACGGGCGGCTTCGACGGCGGCCCGTATCCGCTCGGCCGAGGCTTCGAGCGAATAGATGGGCGCGTCGGCCCGGCCCGTGGCATCTTCGATCGAACCGCCGACGATGCCGGTCGCGCCCGCCAGGCGGATGGTCTCGGCCACCGTCTGGGGATCGTCGCCGAAGCCGTTCTCCAGGTCGGCGGCCACGGGCAGGTCGGTGGCGGCGGCCAGGTCCGCCACGTGCGCGAGGATGGCATCGCGGCCGGCGCCGTAATCCGGCAGCCCGCGCGAGAACGCGAAGCCGGCGCTGGTGCTGGTGAGCGCCTCGAAGCCCAGCACCGCCAGCAGGCGGGCCGAGCCCGGGTCCCACGGGTTGGGAATGACGAAGGCGCCGCTGCGTTCGTGCAGGGTGCGGAAGGCCTGGGCTTTTTCGGTCTGGGTCGGCATGGTGGGTCGAGGGGTGTCGGGGGAGGTGCGGTACGCCGCGCGGCGGCACTGGCGAGTGCGTCGTCCAGGCGGTCGTTGCCCCGGAACATCGCGTCGCCGACAAAGAACGTGGGAGCGCCAAAGATGCCACGAATCTGCACGGCGTGGGCGATGGCGATGTGGGTCTTCGGGGCGTGGCTGACGCCGGAGGGCGCGTTCCCGGTTGTGATGCTGGCGTCCTTCTGCGGGGTGTCCCGATTTGTGAAACAATACCGGGTTGATCACTGGTACGGTTTGCGCGGGAATCCGTAGTTTCCTGTGAATGCCACCGTTCAGACATGACTTACGCCGTCAAGGAAATCTTCTACACGCTGCAGGGCGAGGGTGCCAACACCGGCCGCGCAGCCGTGTTCTGCCGCTTCGCGGGCTGCAACCTGTGGAGCGGCCGCGAGGCCGACCGCGCCGCCGCCATCTGCCAGTTCTGTGACACCGATTTCGTCGGCACGGACGGCACGCTGGGCGGCAAATATCCCACCGCCGATGCACTTGCCGACACCGTCGCCGCCCAATGGCCGGCCGCGGCCACGGGCGGGCGGCCGCTGGTGGTCTGCACCGGCGGCGAGCCGCTGCTGCAGCTCGACCGGCCCCTGATCGACGCGCTGCACGCGCGCGGCTTCGAGATCGCCATCGAGACCAACGGCACCCTTGCCGTGCCGGACGGCATCGACTGGGTTTGCGTGAGCCCGAAAATGGGCGCCGAACTGGTCGTCACCCGCGGCGACGAGCTCAAGGTGGTGATCCCGCAGCCAGGCCAGGACCTCGACGCCTACGAACGGCTGGATTTCCGGCATTTCTTCCTGCAGCCCATGGATGGGCCGCTGGCGCGCCAGAATACGGCGCTGGCCGTCGAGCTGTGCCAGCGTCGTCCGCGCTGGCATCTGTCGCTGCAAACCCATAAGATGCTGGGCATCCGCTGAAGGCGGCTGCATCCCAGTCCCGTTCGATCCAGCCGTTGCGCGGCCCGCGCTGCCGCCACCTCGCTCCATGACCAAGACCGTTTCCATCACGCGCCGGCTCGAATTCGATGCCGGCCACCGCATCCCGGGGCACGCCGGCCAATGCCGCAACCTGCACGGCCACCGCTACCAGCTCGAGCTGACGCTGTCCGGCGAAGTGCTGCACAACGACAAGGCCACCGATGACGGCATGATCCTCGACTTCGGCGACGTGAAGACGCTCGCCGCCAAGCACCTGGTCGAGCTGTGGGACCACGCTTTCCTGGTCTATCGCGGCGACACCAAGGTGGTCGAGTTCCTCGAAGGCATGGAGGGCGGCCACAAGACCGTGGTGCTGGACGACGTGCCCACCGTCGAGAACCTCGCGCAGATCGCGTTCGACATCCTCGAGCCGGTGTTCCGCAACGTCTACGGGCACCACCTGCGGCTGTCCAAGCTGGTGCTGTACGAAACCCCCAATTGCTGGGCGGATGTGAAGCTCGCGCGTCCGCACGAGCAGGATTGACCCGGCCCATCCGACCCGCATGACGACTCCCCACGTGCTGACGCCGCCGCCAGGCATGTCCGCCCACGAGCGCGACGGCTACTGGATGCAGCAGGCGCTGGTGCAGGCCCGCCTGGCGTGGGGCGAGGGCGAGGTGCCGGTGGGCGCGGTGGTGGTGCGGGGCAACGAGATCGTCGGGGTCGGCTATAACGCGCCGATCGGTACGCACGATCCGTCCGCCCATGCCGAGATGCGCGCGCTGCGGCAGGCCGCCGTCAGGCTGGGCAATTACCGCCTGCCCGAATGCGAAGTGTTCGTGACGCTGGAGCCGTGCGTGATGTGCGCGGGCGCCATGCTGCACGCCCGCGTGGCGCGCGTCGTCTACGGCGCGCCCGATCCCAAGACCGGCGCGGCCGGCAGCGTGCTGGACCTGTTTGCCGAGGCGCGCCTGAACCACCAGACCGCCATCATCGGCAGCGTGCTCGCGCAGGACTGCGGCGACATGCTGCGCGCCTTCTTCGCCGAGCGCCGCGCCAGCCAGCGCGCCGCGCGCATGGCCTCCGCCTCCGACGATTCCGCTTCCGTCGCATGACCACTGTCCGCCTGATCGCGCCCTCCGGCTATCCGAACGATTCCGCCATCGCCGAGCGTGGCGTGGCGTTCCTGCAGGGGCAGGGCTGCGCGGTGGTCAACCAGGCATGCCTGGCGCGCCAGCACCAGCGCTTTGCCGGCGGCGAGCTGGCGCGGCTGGCCGATCTGCACCAGATCGGCACCGGCGGCGGCCAGGAGATCGCCATGGCCATCCGCGGCGGCTACGGGCTGACGCGGCTGCTGGACCACATCGACTTCATCGGCATCGGCCGGCGCGCGCAGGCGACCGACGCCATCATCGTCGGCCACAGCGACTTCACCGCGTTCTCGCTGGCCTACCTGGCCGCGACCGGCGGCGTGACCTTCGCCGGCCCGCACGTGTGCTCGGACTTCGGGCTGGAGACGGTCGATCCGTTCATGGTCGAGCACTTCTGGGGCATCCTGCGCAATCCGGCCTATACCCTGCGGGTGGACGCGCCGCAGCCCGGCGACTGCGCGCGTCCGGGCCGCTACGCCGGCACGCTGTGGGGCGGCAACCTGGCGATGCTGTGCAGCCTGGTCGGCACGCCGTACCTGCCGAACATCCGTGACGGCATCCTCTTCGTCGAGGACATCAACGAGCATCCCTACCGCGTCGAGCGGATGCTGCTGCAACTGCAGCAGGCCGGCGTGCTGGAGGCGCAGCAGGCGCTGGTGCTGGGCGATTTTTCCGGCTACAAGACCACGCCCTACGATGCCGGCTACGACTTCGGCGCCATGTTTGCGTATCTGGCCGAGCACCTGTCGATCCCGGTGGTCAGCGGCCTGCCGTTCGGCCATTGCCCGACCAAGGCGACGCTGCCCGTCGGCGCGCAGGCCGAGCTGGACGTGGACGCGGAGGGCTTCACCTTGCGCCTGTCGGGCTACCCGACGCTGCCCGGCTAGCCGGGCGACCATCCGCGTCACCGGCGGGTGGTAAAATTCCAGGTTTTCCAGATGGTGTCTGGCCTGTCACTGTGCCGGCGCCGCTCACCGCTTTTTTCATCAGGGTTTCCACGTGCTTTCCACCGCCAACATCACCATGCAGTTCGGGCCCAAGCCCTTGTTCGAGAACATCTCGGTCAAGTTCGGTGAGGGCAATCGCTATGGCCTGATCGGCGCCAACGGCTGCGGCAAGTCGACCTTCATGAAGATCCTGGGCAGCGATCTGGAGCCGAGCGCAGGCAATGTGATGCTGGAGCCGGGCGTGCGCCTGGGCAAGCTGCGCCAGGACCAGTTCGCCTACGAAGACATGCGCGTGCTCGACGTGGTGATGATGGGCCACACCGAGATGTGGGCCGCCGCGCAGGAGCGCGACGCCATCTACGCCAACCCGGAAGCGACCGACGACGACTACATGAAGGCCGCCGACCTGGAGGCCAAGTACGCCGAATACGACGGCTACACCGCTGAGGCCCGCGCGGGCGAACTGCTGCTCGGCGTCGGTATCCCGATCGATCAGCACAACGGCCCGATGAGCAGCGTCGCCCCCGGCTGGAAGCTGCGCGTGCTGCTGGCGCAGGCGCTGTTCTCGAATCCGGACGTGCTGCTGCTGGACGAGCCGACCAACAACCTCGACATCAACACGATCCGCTGGCTGGAATCGGTGCTCAACGAGCGCAATTCCACCATGATCATCATCTCCCACGATCGCCACTTCCTGAACTCGGTCTGTACCCACATGGCCGACATGGACTACGGCACGCTCAAGGTCTACCCGGGCAACTACGACGACTACATGGAAGCCTCCATCCAGGCGCGCGAACGCCTGCAGGCCGCCAATGCGCGCGCCAAGGAGCGCATCTCCGACCTGCAGGACTTCGTGCGCCGCTTCTCGGCCAACAAGTCCAAGGCGCGCCAGGCCACGTCGCGCCTGAAGATGATCGACAAGATCAAGGTGGAAGACATCAAGCCGTCGTCGCGCCAGAACCCGTTCATCCGCTTCGAGTTCGAGAAGAAGCTGCACAACCTGGCGGTGGAAGCCGAGAACGCGCGCAAGACGTACGACCGCAAGATCTTCGACGGCCTGACCATGGCCGTGCGCGCCGGCGAGAAGATCGCCATCATCGGCGAGAACGGCGCGGGCAAGACCACGCTGCTGCGCTCGCTGCTCAACCACTCGGTCAAGACCGGCGTGCAGCGCGGCATCGACGTGGACGGCGGCATCATCAAGTGGGCCGAGCACGCCAACGTCGGCTACATGCCGCAGGACACCTACGAAGAATTCCCCGAAGACCGCGACCTGATGGACTGGATGAGCCAGTGGACGCAGGCCGGCGACGACGACCAATCGCTGCGCGGCACGATGGGCCGCCTGCTGTTCTCGGCCGACGACATCAAGAAGAGCGTCAAGGTGCTCTCCGGCGGCGAGAAGGGCCGCATGATCTGGGGCAAGCTGATGCTGGGCCGCCACAACGTGCTGGCGCTGGACGAGCCGACCAACCACATGGACATGGAGTCGATCGAGTCGCTGCAGGTCGCGCTGGACAAGTTCGAGGGCACGCTGATCTTCGTCTCGCACGACCGCGAGTTCGTCAGCGGCCTGGCCACTCGCGTCATCGAAGTGCGGCCGGACGGCACGCTGACCGACTACCTCGGCACGTATGACGAGTATCTGCAGAGCCAGGGCGTGGAGGTCTGAGGTAAGAACCTCTACCGCAACCAAGGGGCCGCCAATGTGCGGCCCTCTGCTTTATGGTGTTCCACGCAGGCGAATGGGAGTTGTCCCAATCCTGATGTGTCCTGGTTGTGTACCCAAGCCGTTCCCACATGGGCACAAGACAATGGACATACTCAAGCGTTACATGCACCTGCTGGCGCACGATGTGGCGCTGAAGCTGGGGTAAATCCGCATACTTGGATCTCTGAGTAGTACCTGAACGTATCCACGGCCGCTTGGGATAGACGGCTTCCGTCGACGGGCTGAGCAGCCTCCACAAATCTAAACGACCCAGAGAAAGCTTTTTAGCTTACGACCTCGCCGAGGAGAGCATCAACAATCCTCGAGCCAAGTTCAGTTGTTGAAATTTCAACGATCTCATCGTCACCCTTACGGGCGAACCACTCGTCGCCGATGCCTATTCTTGTGGTGAGCTCGACTCCGAAGGGAGCATGCTCGTCGTCGGAAAGCCACTTCGGGAATCCCTCCGGGTTTTTCCGCGACCAGTACAGGGAGGGACCACCCTCTCGGTGGAGAAATTGATGCATACGAGAACTCCGATGTCCGATGTATGCGAGCTTTTCTAGCTTGGGTACACCGGGCACTGCGATGTTCACCATGAAGGCCCATGTGCGCGGCACGCTGTGTCCGTTGCATACCTCAACGTAATCCTCTACATCAAGAGGGTCTTCAAATACTCGAACGAAGCTCGACCCGCCAAAGCTTTCCATCGCAAGCGTGAGACGGTGCTCGATAATGGAGGCGAGCAACTTGACGCTGGTATCCCAGATGGTGAGCTGGGTCTTCTGTTTTTGCCGCAATTTTTCCAATGCCGGGTTGTACCCCTGCATCTTCTTCGCCGATAGCTCCAGCCCAGTCAGCGCACCACTAAGTTTGTCGAGGATGAGTTCGAGGAACGACCTAATGTCGCCGCCCTCATCTGATTCACCCAGTGCTTCGATGTAGCGGAATCGTTCCTTCTTCTTGATGATGATTGGCGGGTAGCCTGCCCGTACCAATTCGAGGTTGGTAATAGCGCGAGCCGTCCTGCCGTTGCCATCAATGTATGGATGAATGTGCGCCATCCACGCGTGAAGAACGGCTGCGCGAATGGGGGCTGGTAGATCGGCGTTTTCACGGGACCACGACTGCCATTGTTCCATCGCATCCATCACCGCTTCCCACGTCTTCGGTGGGGTGTGCTTAGACCCCCGGATGGCGACACGTTCTTTGCGCAGAACACCAGCACCAGAGCGGTCCCCCAGTATTAGGGCGTGCAGTTCGTGTAACTGGGCCAAGTCAGTGGGTTGATCCTTACTCCGAGCCAACTCAGTTAACCGGGTTAGTGCCTTGTCCAGAGCAATCGCGTCTTTGGTAAACGCTGGGTCGTGGCCAGTAATAGTGATGCCCTTCATCACTGCGAGTTCGGTTTCGCCCGCTGACAGAGTGTTGCCCTCGATGGCGTTCGATTCGGCCACCTGTTCGAACCTCTTTTCACCGTAGTAATTCCGTACCGTCTCGTTACTGAGAGAGCCGTTGCTGCGGAGGATTGCAACACGTTCCTCTAGCGCTGCAAGCTTGGCTTGCAGTTGTTCTTCCGCCGTCTTGTCAAGTAGGTAGGGGGTTCTATCCAGGTTGAACATGGTAAGAGGAGAGGTTTCACAAGCCCAGTCGCGAGACAGCGCAGTCAGGGTGAACTGTGGCGTCTCGTGGGAGATACTGTATCGCATGTATCGCCCGGACCAAATTTTGATCGGCATTTTTGCGGGGCCAGTGCTGCCCGCGTAGTCGCCAACGCCCCGCCCGATTGGTTGAGGTGTCCACGAGTCGCGCTACCCAGTTCACGTTAATCCTTCATCCCGGTAGCGTACTGCGGGTTTCGAACCTATACCTTCTGCACAGGCATCCGCATCCAATGAGCGCGTGCGTGAGCGCAGGGGGCATCATGACTGTGGGCACCCATCAACCATTGCTGATCTCGGATCATGCGCTTCAGCAGACCGTCGGCTGGATCGCGCTCCTGATGCCGGTGACCGTGCGGCTGCTCGCGCTGATGTTCGACCACATTTGGACGACGAATTCGATCAGCGCCTACTACTACACCAGCCTGCGCGATGTGTTCGTCGGCGCCCTGGTGACCTGCCCCCAATAAACCGGTCCACTGGGAAGCTAGTAGAGTCCGTTTTCGGAGAGGAAGACGGACATGAAGAAGCGGTTTACGGAAGCGCAAATCATCGGGTTCCTGAAGGAGGCCGAGGCCGGCGTGGCGGTCAAGGAGCTGTGCAGGAAGCACGGATTCAGTGACGCATCGTTCTACACCTGGCGGGCCAAGTTCGGCGGGATGGAGGTGTCGGAGGCCCGGCGGCTCAAGGAGCTGGAAGCCGAGAACGCCAAGCTGAAGAAGCTGCTGGCGGAAGCGATGCTGGACATGGAAGCGCTGAAGGTGGTGGTCAAGGGAAAGCCCTGAGCCCGCAAGCCAAGCGCGAGGCGGTCGTGGCGATTCGGCAGAAGGTCAGCATCTCCGAGCGTCGCGCCTGCCGGCTTGTCGGGCTGTCCCGCAGCGTGCTGCGTTACGAAGCGCAAACTGCGCCAGGAAACGAGATACTCAAAGCGCGGCTGGTTGAGCTGGCGCATGAGCGTCGGCGCTTTGGTTACCGGCGACTGCACGTTCTGCTGGAGCAAGGCCCGTCGACGCCGGCCGGCGGTGCGTCGATATCGGGCACCTAGCCCGTGGCCGGGCGTGCCCACCCTCGTACATCCGATGGGAGGTGAGTCATGCGATTGGAGACGGCGGCCGCGCTGGCCGGTCTTGCGCTGGCGGCAGGCGTCGCCCTGGCCGCGACGGCAGAGCAACGCGACCTCAACCCGACCCGGGACCCCGACGTGCAGCGCGGGATCGACGACACGCGGCGGGAACTCTTGCAAAAGCGCCAGGACGAAAAAAACCGCAGCACCAACACCGACGCCGCCAACAAGGACCGGCCCGAGACGGACGCGGGGCATCACGAGACCGATCACACCCAGGATGTCGAGATCGACCAGGGCACCTACAAGCTGCGGGGGCAGAAGTAGCCTGCCGGGAACGAGCGCGCGGCAGGGCGCGCGGGATCAGCTCGTCGCCTCGTCGATCAGCAGGTCCAGCTGCGCGATCACATGGCTGGTATCCGGCTCGCCGCGCGCCTTGGCCAGGGCAGCCTTGAGCGTGTCGCGCAGGGCGATCAGCTCGGCGAGGCTGGCGGCTTTTTCGACCTTCATCTCGAGCAGGTAGCCGCGCAGGCCGAGATGGCGGCTGATGGTCTCGGTGTAGAAGCGGTAGAGGCGCTGGTAGCCTTCGACGCCGTGGCCGTCGGCCGGGTTGTGCGCTGCGTTGTCCGCCGGAGGCGGTGCGCTGGACGGCGCATGCTGGGGGGGCGGCGCTAGTGCCGGGGCCTCGGGCGGAGGCGGCGTGTCGGCCACGTGCGGGCGGATGTAGCCGTCTCGCTCCAGCGCGTCGAACTCCGCCTGCTGCATGCCCAGCGGCTGGAGCTGGGTGAGGATGTCGTCGCAGGTCTTTTCGCCGTTGACCATCAGCAGCAGCGCGCGGTGCTTCTGGTCGAGGCGGTGCGAGCGCGTGCGGATTTCTTCGTGGCCCTTGTCGGTCTTCTGGTAGATGGTGGCGGTCATGTCGTCTCACTCCCTCGGCCGGGCGCGTCTGCGGTGCGCGCTCTGCTGGCTCTACAATAAAGCGATCATAACCGCCCGGGGGCGCTGGCGATCCTAGTCGCAACCCGGAGTCCACGCTGCGCGAGCCGCGCAGATCCACCAGAGCGAGACGAGCACCGATGCAGCAACGCGACACACTGTTCATCAACGGCCAATGGGTGGCGCCGCAGGGCAAGGGCACCATCGACGTGATCCATTCGACGACCGAAGCCGTGATGGGGACCATCCCCGAAGGCAGTGCCGCCGATGCCGAAGCCGCCGTGGCGGCTGCCCGCGCGGCGTTCGACGGCTGGGCGGCCACGCCGGCGCCCAAGCGCGCCGAAATCATCCTGAAGATCGCCGACGGCCTGAAAGCCCGCAGCGAGGCGCTCGCCGAGCTGATCGCCGGGGAGGTCGGCATGCCGATCAAGCTGGCGCGCGCGATCCAGGTCGGCAGCCCGGTCTTCAACTGGGGCCACTTCGCCAAGCTGCTCGGCGCGTTCCCGTTCGAAGCGCGCGTCGGCAACTCGCTGGTGGTGCGCGAGCCGGTGGGTGTGGTGGGGGCCATCACGCCGTGGAACTATCCGCTTCACCAGATCACGCTGAAGGTGGCGCCGGCGCTGGCGGCCGGTTGCACGGTGGTGCTCAAGCCGTCGGAGGTGGCGCCGCTCAATGCCTTTGTGCTGGCGGAGGTCATCGAAGCGGCCGGGCTGCCGCCGGGGGTGTTCAACCTCGTCACCGGCTATGGTCCGGTGGTGGGCGAGGTGCTGGCGAGCCACCCGGAGGTCGACATGGTGTCGTTCACGGGTTCGACGCGCGCGGGCAAGCGGGTGGCGGAGCTGGCCTCGCAGACGGTCAAGCGCGTGGCGCTGGAGCTGGGCGGCAAGTCGGCCGCGGTGGTCCTGGACGATGCCGACCTGGCCGCGGCGGTCAAGGGCACGCTGTCGGCGTGCTTCCTGAATTCCGGCCAGACCTGCTCGGCGCACACCCGCCTGCTGGTGCCGCGCGCCCGGTACGAGGAGGTGAAGGCCCTGGCCAAGCAATTCGCGGCGACCTACGTGCCGGGCGATCCGGCGCAGGAGACTACGCGGCTCGGCCCGCTGATCTCGGCCGCGCAGCGCGATCGCGTGCTGGGCTATATCCGCAAGGGGCTGGAGGAGGGGGCCGAGCTCATCGTCGGCGGCCCCGAGAAGCCGGAGGGCGTGTCGACCGGCTACTTTGTCCGGCCGACCGTGCTCGGCAACGTCAAGCCGTCCGATACGGTGGCGCGCGAGGAGATCTTCGGCCCGGTGCTGACCATCCTCTGCTATGACGACGAAGAGGAGGCCATCCGGATCGCCAACGACAGCATCTATGGGCTGGCCGGCGGCGTATGGTCGGGCGACGAAGCGCGGGCGATGCGTGTGGCGCGGCGTATCCGCACGGGGCAGGTGGACATCAACGGCGGGCCGTTCAACATGCTGGCGCCGTTCGGCGGCTACAAGCAGTCCGGCAACGGGCGCGAGCAAGGCCAATACGGGCTGGAGGAGTTCCTGGAGTACAAGGCGCTGCAGCTCAAGCCCGCGCAGGCGACCTGATGTTTCGCGAACCGGCTCCCATTGACCGCAGACCCGGCCTCGGCCGGGTTTGTGCTTTCAGCGGCGGCTGCCGTCGGGGTTGAAGCCCTGCGCGGAGCCCTCGGTGAGGATGCGGGTCCAGACCGCATTGCGCTCGTCGTCGGACATGAACACCCAGTTGCTGACTTCGAGCGCGGTGCGGCCGCACCCCTGGCAGACCTCGTCGAAGAGCGTCGAGCAGATGCCGATGCACGGGCTGTCCGGGCGGCTGAACAGGGTGCCGCTGGGCGCACTGCCGGCATCGCTGTCGACATCGTTGCCGGAAGGCGGGAAGAAGGCGGTCGGATCGGTCATGGCCGTTATTCTACCGGGCGCGCGGGCGCGCTTCAGGTGCCGGTGCGCTGGCCGACGTGATCGGCCGCCGCGCACAGCGCCAGCGCCGAGTTCACCAGCGCGATATGCGAGAACGCCTGCGGGAAGTTGCCGAGCATGCGGCCCGAGCCGGGATCGTATTCCTCGGCCAGCAGGCCCACGTCGTTGCGCAGCGCGAGCAGCTTGGCGAACAGCGCCCGGGCTTCGTCGTGGCGGCCCTGCAGCACGAGGTTGTCGACGTACCAGAAGCTGCAGGCGAGGAACACGCCTTCGCCGGCGGGCAGTCCGTCCGTCACGGCTTCGGTGCGATAGCGGCGCACCAGGCCGTCGGCCAGCAGGTCGTCTTCGATGGCGCGCACGGTGCGCTGGATGCGCAGATCGGATGCAGGCAGGAAACCGACCAGCGGCAGCATCAGCAGGGCGGCATCCATTTCGCGGCTGCCGTAGCTCTGCACGAAGCAGCCGCGTTCGGCACTGTAGCCGTGGCGGCAGACCTCGTCGTGGATGCGGTCGCGCACGGCCCGCCAGCGGGCCAGCGGGCCGTCCAGGCCGAACTGTTCGATGGTCTTGACCGCGCGGTCGAACGCGACCCACGCCATCACCTTGGAATGCGTGAAATGCCGCGCCGGGCCGCGCACCTCCCAGATCCCCTCGTCGGGCGACTGCCAGGCGGCTTCGAGGTGCGTCATCAGCGCGACCTGCAGGCGCCAGGAGGCCGCGTCGCCGTCCAGGCCGCCCTTGCGGGCGATGTAGAGCGCGTCCATCAGCTCGCCGTACACGTCCAGCTGCAGTTGCACGGCCGCCGCGTTGCCGATGCGCACCGGCTGCGCGCCTTCGTAGCCGGGCAGCCACGGCACGGTCCACTCACCCAGGCGGCGTTCGCCGGCGATGCCGTACATGATCTGGATCTGCGCCGGGCTGCCGGCCACCGCGCGCTCCAGCCATGCGCGCCAGGCGCGGGCTTCGCTGTAGTAGCCCGCGTTCATCAGCGCGAGCAGGGTCAGGGTGGCATCGCGCAGCCAGCAGTAGCGGTAGTCCCAGTTGCGCACGCCGCCGGGCTGTTCGGGCAAGGAGGTGGTGGGCGCGGCCACCAGGCCGCCGGTCGGGTGATAGGTCAGCGCCTTGAGCGTGATGAGGGAGCGCTCGATGGCCTCGGCCCATTCGCCGGCGCCCCGGCAGCGGCCGGACCAGGCGCGCCAGCGAGGCTCCGTGTCGCGCTGGGCTTCGATGGCATCGATCGATGCGGGCAGCGGCCGGTGCGATGGCGAATGCGTCAGCACGAAGGGCATCGCCTCGCCGGCTGCCACGGCAAACTCGGCGACGGTGGACAGGTTCTCGCCGCGCACCTGCGCCGGCGTGCGCAGCACCACCATGTCGGGGCCGGCGATGGCGCGCAGTACGCAGCCGGGCATCTCGCACGGGTCGTCGGACACGGCGCCGGTTTCTTCCGTCACGCGGCTGACCCACGGGACGGAGGCGCCGTAGTCAAAGCGCAGCGTGAGGTCCATGCGCATGGCGACGGTACCTGACAGCCCGCGCACGATGCGCACCAGGTCGGAGGTGTCTTCGCGCGCGCTGGGGGTGCCCGGCAGGCGGGAGGGCATCAGATCGGTCAGGCTGGCGGTGCCGGTGTCGGTCTCGAACACGGTCTCCAGGATCAGCGTGCCGGGCAGGTAGCGGCGGCGGACGGCGCGGATGGGGCCTTGCGGGGCGATGCGCCAGCGGCCGTGGTCGGGCGTGCCGAGCAGCGCGGCGAAACAGGCGCCGGAATCGAACCGGGGCCAGCACAGCCAGTCGATCGAGCCGTCGCGAGACACCAGGGCGGCGGTTTCGCAATCACCGATCAGCGCGTAATCTTCGATTCTTGAGGGCATTTCACTCCACTCCAGAGAGACCCGCTTCATGCACGATAGCACCCGCGCCATTCTCGAATACAACGCCGGCCGCGATCCCGAGCGGCTCACCCGCAAGCTGGCCGCCATGGCCGACGATCCATTCTCGTTCTTTCGTGGCACCAACCACCTGTACGCCGCCTCGGTGGCGGATTCGCCGCTGCTGCACGAGGCGCCGCGCACCCTCGTCTGCGGCGACCTGCACCTGGAGAACTACGGCAGCTTCAAGGGCGACAACGGCCTGGTCTACTTCGACATGAATGATTTCGACGAGGCCCTGTGCGCGCCCTTCACCGTCGATCTGGTGCGCGTGCTGTCCAGCCTGCAGGTGGCGGCGCGCAGCTGGAAGCTGGCCGACGAAGATGCCCACAACCTGTGCCGCCGCTTCGTGGACACCTACGCCGCCGCGCTGGTCGACGGCAAGCCGCGCTGGGTGGAGCGCGCCACCGCCGTCGGTATCGTGCGCGATCTGCTGCGCGGGCTGCGCAACCGCAAGCGCGCGCCTTACCTGCGCGAGCGCACGGTGCGCGACGGCAACCAGATCCGGCTGCGGGTGGACGGCCACCGCACCCTCGCCGCCGGCCGGGACGAAGCCCGCCGCGCCCGGCGCATCCTGGAGGCCTACGCGCAGCAGGGCAACGGCCACGGGCAGCGCTTCGTCGCCGTGGACGTGGCGCGGCGCATTGCCGGCACGGGCAGCCTGGGGCTGGAGCGCTATGTGGTGCTGGCCCGTCCGGAGAACGATCCCGACACGCTGCGGCTGATCGACATCAAGCTGGCAGTCCCGAGCGTGTGGGCGCAGGCCCTGGGCGTGCCGGGTAACGTGTCGCGCTGGTCGGCGGAGGCGGCGCGCGTGGTGGGCGTCCAGCGCGTGTCGCAGGCGGTGTCGCCGGCGCTGCTGCGGCCGGTGGTCTACGCGGGCAAGGGCGAGCGGGCGTGCTCGTACGTGGTCAAGAGCCTGCAGCCGACCGCCGACCGCGTGGCGCTCGGCACCGGCAAGCATGTGGTCGCCGATCTGGACGATGCCCTGCAGACCATGGCCCATGTGGCGGCATGGTGCCACCTGCGCGGCTGCGGGCGCTTCGGCACCGACCTGGTCGAGCGCCTGCAGGACTACGCGGCGGGCACGGCATGGCGCAAGTCCGCGCTCAAGCTGGCCGGGCACGGGCGGCAGGTGGCGCTGCGGCAATGGCGCGAATTCGCGCAGGACTACCGCGCGGCCAGGGGCGACGTGCACCACGAGCGGGCATGAATGTTCAACAAAGCGCGCGCTGTGCCACTTCAGGCTCAAGTTTGAGAACGGGCTACCGATAGACCCCATTGCAGCCGGCCGGCCGCCGCGATGGTCGTGGCGCGTGAGAGAGCCGGCGTGGTCCTCCGTTCTCTCACGCTATGCTCGCTCGCCTGACGATACGCACCCGACTGGTCCTCACGGTTTCCATTCTGTTCCTGCTGGCCTTGCTGATCGGCGTGGCCGGGCTGCTTGGCCTGCGCGACGCGAACGGCGCGCACGAAGAGACCTACCGCAACCAGTTCCCGTCGGCGCTCGCGCTGGGCGAATCCGACCTCAGCCTGACCCGCGCCCGCACGGCGCTCGACAAGGCGATGCTGTATCCGGAAGACAAGGACGCGATGCAGTTGCTGGACCGCACCGAAGAGCTGATCACCCGCTCCGACGCGGCCTGGAAGAAATACCTGGCGCTGCCGCACGGCGACGAAGAAACGCGGCTGTCCAAGGAGGTCGGCACCAAGCGCGAAGCGGCGGCCGGCAGCCTGCGCGACATCATCAAGGCGCTGCGCGCGAGCGACCGGGTCGCGGCCGACGCCATCATGGACAAGCGCGTTTCCAAGTCCTTCCGCGAGGCCAACGACGCCAGCCAGGCGCTCGGCAAGCAGCAGCTGACGTTCTCCAAGGCCAATTTCGACGATTCCCAGCAGGCCTACGCGCGCATCCGCAATCTGGTGATCGCGGCCATCGTGCTCGCGCTGGTGGTGTCGGCCGGATGCGCGTGGCTGCTGCTGCGCGCCATCGTCGGGCCGCTGAATGCCACGCTGGCGCAGTTCGACCGCATTGCCGCCGGCGACCTGACGCAGCCCGTGCGCATCGACCGCCGCGATGAGATGGGCCACCTGCTGGAGGGTCTCGCCCGCATGCAGGCCGCGCTGACGGACACGGTGCGCCGGGTGCGCCATGGCTCGGAATCGATCGGCGCGGCTACCAAGCAGATCGCCGCCGGCAACGCCGACCTGTCGCAGCGCACCGAAGGGCAGGCGAGCTCGCTGGAAGAGACGGCGTCGAGCATGGAGGAGATGACCTCGATCGTGCGCCAGAACGCCGACAACGCCCGCCAGGCCAGCCAACTGGCCGATAGCGCCTCGGCGGTCGCCAGCCAGGGCGGCGCCGTGGTGACCGACGTGGTGGCGACCATGCGCGAGATCAGCGCGTCGTCGCGCACGGTGTCGGAGATCATCGGCGTGATCGACGGCATTGCGTTCCAGACCAACATCCTGGCGCTCAACGCCGCGGTGGAGGCCGCCCGCGCCGGCGAGCAGGGCCGCGGCTTCGCGGTCGTGGCCGGCGAGGTGCGCAGCCTGGCGCAGCGCAGCGCCGCGGCCGCCAAAGAGATCAAGGAGATGATCGAAGCCTCGCTCGCCAAGGTCGACACCGGCAGCAAGCTGGCCGAGCAGGCCGGCAGCACCATGGAAAACATCGTCACCTCCATCCGCCGCGTGACGGACATCATGGGCGAGATCGCCGCGGCCTCCAGCGAGCAGAGCTCGGGCATCGAGCAGGTCAACAAGGCGGTCACGCTGATGGACGAAGCCACCCAGCAGAACGCCGCGCTGGTCGAGCAGGCCGCCGCCGCGGCCGAATCGCTGGAAGAGCAGGCGCAGGCGCTGAACGAGGCGATCGCGGCCTTCCGGCTGGCCTGACGCGCGCCGGGCCCGGCTGGCCGCGCGGGCTTACTCGGTGGTGCTGGGGTTCCAGTACGCCTGCGCGATATGCGGCTGCGCGGCCAGCGCGCCGACGATCCGGTCCAGCTCGCCGGCATTGACGGCGGTCGACATCAGCATGGCCTCCAGCTCCACGTGGTCCTCGCCGAACGGCGCGACCGAGAGATCGCTGATCGGGTAGCTGGCCTCTTCCAGCAGGCGCTCCAGGTCGGCGAGCGCGTCTTTCTGGCGCTCGCGCGTGGAGATGGCGTGCACGGTGTAGGTGACTTCGCTGGCCTGATTGTCCAGCGGCGTGCGGTTGATGCGGTCGACCACGGGCCGCAGCAGGATGTTCGAGGCCAGCACGAACAGCGAGATCATCAGGGCCTGGCCGAGCAGGTCCGAGCCCGCCGCCGCGCCCACGGCGGCCGAGCCCCACAGCGTGGCGGCGGTGTTCAGGCCGCGCACGTTCAGCCCTTCCTTCATGATCGTGCCGGCGCCCAGAAAGCCCACGCCCGAGACCACGTAGGCGATCACGCGGGTGGTATCGGCGGGCGAGCCGATCTGCGCGGCCATGTCGACGAAGGCCGATGCCGACACCGCCACCAGCGCGTTGGTGCGCAGGCCGGCCGTGCGCTGGCGCACCTGCCGCTCAAAGCCGATCAGCGAGCCGAGCCCGAAGGCGGCCGCCAGGCTGATAAAAGAATCCAGCAGGGTGGCGGCGTTGAATTGGGCAACGGCTTGCAGCGTCATCGGCGGGCTCCTTCGTAACGAAAGGCGGGGTCTTCGGGAAAGCGCCGACGGTTATAGCACGGCGCCGCGTCAGGCCGTGCGGGTAGCGGGTGCCCGGTGGCCTATTTGTAGTCCCACTGCATCTGCCGGGTGATCGACTCCGACTCGGAGGTGTCCAGGCAGCGGTCCAGGTAGCTCAGCAGCGAGCGCGGCTGGAAGCCGGTTTCCGCCACCAGCCGCGTGTTGTCGAACACGTAGCTCATGCTGGCGAACTTGGCGTACAGATGGATGGCGCGCGCCACCAGCCGCACGTTGCCGTCGCCGGTCGTGCGCAGGAACTTGCGGGCCAGCGCCTTTTCTTCGATCTTGGGCTGGTACACGTAGCCGGCCAGCGCCTGCGCGTCTTCTTCCGGGCTGGCGCAGCGCTTGAAGCGCGGATACAGCGTCTCGATGCATTCCGAGTGGGCATCGCCGGCGCTGATGTGGTACAGGTCGTGCGCGAGCGCGGGCCGGGTCGCCAGGCGCACGATGGCTTCGGCGCAATCGTCCACCGACAGGATGTCGACGCGGTCGGATAGGCGGCAGCTGAAGGTCTCCAGCATGGCCACCATGCGCAGCATCCAGAAGATGCTGCCCGACGGCGCGCACCCCAGGCGGCTGTGGCCGACCACGATGGACGGGCGCACCACCACCAGCGGCAGCTCGGGAAATACCTCGCGCAGCTTCAGCTCGGCCATCCCCTTGGAATAGGTGTAGGGCACGGCATGCTGCTCCAGCGGCGGGACGTTCCAGGCTTCCCGCACATGGCGGTCGGCCAGCTGGCCGCATGACATGGCCGTGCCGATGTGCACGAACCGCTTGAGCCGCTTGCCCCGGCTGGCCAGCCGGCCCAGCTCCAGCACGCCGCCGACGTTGGTGTCCCACAGCGCGGGATGGTTCGAGAACGTCGCCAGCGCGGCGCAGTTGATGAGGATTTCCGGATCGCCCAACTCGGCGGCCGCGGCGTCGCGCAAGTCGAACGGCACGATCTGCCGTTCGGACAGCCCATCCAGGACCGCCGCGCCCAGCTCGAAGCGTGCCAGGTTGGCGCGCAGGCGCGCCAGGCCTTCAGCGGTGGATTCCCCCCGCACCGCGAAGCGGGTCTCGCCCAGCAAACCCTTCTCCGCCAGATTGGCGGCAATGGCGCCGCCCACAAAACCGGTCGCGCCGGTGACCAGAATACTCATGCCTGAGACTCGAAATTCGTAGCGTCGCGGAGCGGATTGCCCGCGCCCGCAGATTCCCCGTTGCTCGCCATGGCTCGCGCTTGCAGTGCAGGCGCGGTGCCCGGGCCGAAGGACGCCTCGGACCGGACGGTCCGCAAGGCGTTGCCAGGTATCGGCAGCCCGCGAGGATGGCGTGATCAGGCGCCGGGCCGTGTTGATGTTGTGTCGTCGGGCCAGCGCCGAAATCAGCGATTAATAAGAATGTAACCTTTCGGGCGCCTTACGGCCAGCAGTTTGCAATCCCTACCCGCGAAGGGAAGCCGAAAGGCCGTTCACGCGTGAACGACATCTAGGTGTGCGGGACCGCGCAACCGGACGCCGCATTGGCCGCGATCTCGCGGGCGGCCTTGGCGCCTTCGACCTGCAGAAGCGTCGGCAGCGACACGCCGTTCTTGGCGGCGGTCACCTCGGCCAGGATGGAGATGGCGATCTCCGGCGGCGTGCGGCTACCGATATAGATGCCGACCGGGCCATGCAGCCGTGCGAGCTCGGCTTCGGTCAGGTCGAATTCCTTCAGGCGTTCGCGCCGGTTGGCGTTGTTGCGCCGCGAGCCCAGCGCGCCCACGTAGAAGGCGGGCGTCTTGAGCGCCTCCATCAGCGCAAGGTCATCGAGCTTGGGATCGTGGGTGAGGGCGATGACGGCGCTGCGCTCGTCCAGCTTCATCGCCAGCACGGTGTCGTCGGGCATGGTGCGGACCATGGAGACGCCGGGAATCGTCCATTCCTCGCTGTATTCCTCGCGCGGGTCGCACACCGTGACCTGGTAGTCGAGCCCCACGGCGATCTGGCACAGGTAGCGCGACAGCTGCCCCGCGCCGATCACCAGCATCCGGTAGCGCGGGCCATGGATGGTGACCAGGCGCGCGCCATCGAACTGCAGGCCGTCGGTGACGGCGGCGTGCTCGAGCCGCGCCGCGCCGCTCGCCATGTCGAGCGTGCGCGCCACCAGCTGGCCGGCTTCCACGGCATGCAGCAGGGCGTCGATCCCGCTGGCGGCGGCGAGCGGCTCCAGCACCAGCTGCAGCGTGCCGCCGCAGGGCAGGCCGAAGCGGTGCGCCTCTTCCGCGCTGATGCCGTATTTCACGGTCTCGGGCCGGGTCTGGTTCAGGCCTTCGCGCCGCACGCGGTCGATCAGGTCGTCTTCGATGCAGCCGCCGGAAACCGAGCCGACCACCACGCCGTCGTCACGCAGCGCCAGCATCGCGCCCTCGGGCCGGGGCGAGGAGCCCCAGGTCTTCACCACGGTCACGAGCAGCACGCGCCGCTGCTGCTCCAGCCAGCGCACGCTGGTCTTCAACACTTCGAGATCGACGCTGTCCATGGTGCACTTCCTGGCCGGTGCGGCGAATGCGTGGGGAGGGATGCCTGATTATGCGCCGTGGTGCAGAAACAGGTAGGCCGCCACGATGGCCACCAGCGCGACGATGATCCATGGCCACGGGTTGCGCGGCTGCACGGCCGGGCTGATGAGCGGCGTGCGTGGGGCGCCGTGCGCGGCCAGCTCGCCGGAGGCCAGGTCGGGGATCGCCTGGTCGGCGGCGGCGGCATCCAGGGGCCCGGTGCCTCCGGCCGGCCCGAACTCCGACGCAAAGCGCTGGAAGAACTCGTCGGCCAGCTTGCGGGCGGCGCCGTCGATCAGGCGCGAGCCGATCTGGGCCAGCTTGCCGCCCACCTGGGCGTGTGCCGTGTAGGACAGCCGCGTCACGGTCGGGCCCTCCGGCGCCAGTTGCACCTGCGCGGTGCCCTTGCCGAAGCCCGCGGCACCGCCCTGGCCGTCGAAGTGCAGCGTGTAGCTGCGCGGCGGCACGATGTCGGCCAGTTCCATGCGGCCCTTGAAGCGCGCCTTGACCGGCCCGACCGCGGCCGTCATGGCGATGTCGTAGGCGTGCTCGGCCGCCGCCGTGACGCTTTCGCATCCCGGTATGCAGCGCTGCAGCACGGCCGGATCGTTGAGCGCATCCCAGGCGGTCTGCAAGGGAACGGGCAGGAGATGGGTCTGGGTCAGTTCCATGGTGCGGTGACGGGGGCGTGGGCGGGGCGGCGCGGCGCGCGCGCATGACGAGCATGCGCCAATTCCTGCTCGAGCGCAGCCAGACTGTCGAAGTGATGGGCGGGCACCATGGTGTCCACGTGCGGCAGGATGGCACGCACGCCGCGCGCCCGGGGCTCGAAGCCGGCGAAGCGCAGCAGCGGATTGAGCCAGACGATGCGGTGGGCGAAGCGCGCCAGCCTCGCCATCTCCGCGTCGAGCAGGTCGATGTGCTCGTGGTCCAGCCCGTCGGTCACCAGCAGCACGGTGGCGCGGCCGGACAGCGTGCGGCGGGCCCAGCGCCGGTTGAACTCGGCCAGCGCCGCGCCGATGCGCGTGCCGCCGGACCAGTCCGGCACCTGTTGCGCGATCGCCTGCACGGCCACGTCCGGATCGCGCTCGCGCAGCTGCCGCGACACGCTGGTCAGGCGCGTGCCGAACAGGAACGCCTGGATGCGCTCGCGCGACTGCGCCAGCGCGTGGCAGTAATACAGCACCGCGCGCGAGTAGCGGCTCATCGATCCGGAGATGTCGAGCAGCAGCACCAGCGGCGGCGTGCGGTCGACCGGCTGGCGGTATTTCCAGGCGGTCCATTCGCCGCCGGCGCGCACGGCCTGGCGCGCGGTCGCCCGCAGGTCGGGGTGGCGCCCGCGCGAGGCCGCCTTCAGCCGTCGCGTGCGCTCCTGCGCCAGGTGCACGCGGCGGCGCCGGATCATGTGCTGCAGCATGCGCCATTCGTCGGCGTCGAGCGTGTCGAAGTCGCGCGTGCGCAGCGCCTCGTGCGCGGAGAAAGCGAACGGCGCGGCGATATCGTGGCGCTCGCCCTCGGGGGCCGGACCGGGCGGCAGGCCGGCCGCGGGCCGGGTGCGCAACGCATCGGCCAGGCGGTTGCTGCGCTGCACCGGCGCGCCGCCGCGCACGCGCGGCAGCAGCAGGGCGCGCAGCTTGCCTTCCCAATCGGGGTCGCGCCAGAACAGGTTGAAGGCGGCGTCGAACAGGATGCGCTCATCGGGGTGCGCCACCAGCAGCGCGGCCAGGGCCGCCCGCACGTCGTCGCGGCGGCCGATGTCGATGTGGCCCAGCGCCTCGATGGCGTCCACCGCGCGCGACGGCGCCAGCGGCATGCCGGCGCCGCGCAGCAGCCGCACGAAATGCGTCACGTTGCGGGCCAGCATCGGTGGAGAGCGGGGCGTCGGGGCCGGCATGGCGTCATTCCGGCAGGGCGGGGGCGGTCAGTAACTGCTCGATGGTCGGCGTGTCCACGCGGGCCAGGTCGTCCTGGTACTTCAGCAGCACGCCCAGCGTGTCCTGCACCGACTGCGGGTCGAGCTCGGTGACGTTCAGCGCCGCCAGCGCGCGGCACCAGTCGATGGCCTCGGCAATGCCCGGCGCCTTGAACAGGTCGATGCCGCGCAGCCGGTGCACGAACGCCACCGCGCGCTGCTGCAGCCGGGCGGCGGCCTCGGGGGCGCGCTGGGCCACGATCTGCAGCTCGCGCGCCGGGTCCGGGTAGCCGATCCACTGGTACAGGCAGCGCCGCTTGAGCGCATCGTGCACTTCGCGCGTGCGGTTGGAGGTCATGACGACCAGCGGGATCGTCTGCGCGCGCACGGTGCCGAATTCGGGAATCGACACCTGGAAATCCGACAGCAGCTCCAGCAGGAAGGCCTCGAACGGCTCGTCGGCGCGGTCGATCTCGTCGATCAGCAGCACGCGCGGCCGATCGGTATCCGTGGGGTGCGCAGGGTCGGGCAGCAGGGCCTGCAGCAGCGGGCGCTTGAGCAGGAATTCGTCGCGGTAGAGGGTGTCGGCGCGGGGCCGCTCGCCGGCCGCCTCGGCCAGGCGCAGCGCCATGATCTGGCGCGGGTAGTCCCATTCGTAGAGCGCGCTGGCGGTATCGAGCCCCTCATAGCACTGCAGCCGCAGCAGCGACGTGCCGAGCAGCCCGGCCGCGGCCTTCGCCAGTTCAGTCTTGCCGACGCCCGGTTCGCCTTCCAGGAACAGCGGCCGCTGCATGCGCAGCGCGAGAAACAGGGCGGTCGCCAGCTCGCGGCTGGCGAAGTAGCCCTGGGTTTGCAGTCGGGCGATGCAGTCGTCTATCGAGTCGACCGGCATGCGTCTCCCTAGTGGTGCCGTGCGAGGGCCTGCTCGACGGCGCGGGCCGCCAGCACCGGGATCAGGTGCGCGCGGTATTCCGGCGAGGCGTGCAGGTCGCCGACCAGCGCGTCGGCGGAGACCGTCACATGCCGCGCCGCTTCCGACGTGAAATTGGCCGACAGCGCCTGCTCCAGCGGCGCGCAGCGGAACACGCACGGCGCCGCGCCCGTTACCGCCACGCGCACGTGGCTGCCCTTGCGGCTGACGAACACGCCCACCAGCGCGAAGCGCGAGGCGGGGTTGCGGAATTTCACATAGGCCGCCTGATCCGGCACCGGGAACTGGACCTCGGTGATCAGCTCGTCCGGCGCCAGCGCGGTTTCGTACATGCCGAGGAAGAAATCGTCGGCGGGAATGTCGCGGCGTTCGGTGACGACGGTGGCGTTCAGCGCCAGCACGGCGGCGGGATAGCATGCCGCGGGGTCGTTGTTGGCCAGCGATCCGCCCAGCGTGCCCATCGCGCGCACCTGGCGGTCGCCGATGCCGCCGGCCAGCTCGGCCAGCGCCGGCAGCATGCGGCGCACGTCTTCGCTGTCGGCCACGTCGGCATGGCGCGTGGCCGCGCCGACCGTGACCACGCCGGGCTGCGAGCGGATGCCGGCCAGGCCGGGAATGCGGGTGATGTCCACCAGCATGGCCGGCTGGGCCAGCCGCAGCTTCATCGCCGCCAGCAGGCTCTGGCCGCCGCCGAGGTACTTGCCGTCCGGATGCATCTTCAGCGCGGTGACGGCGGTCTGGGCGTCGGTGGCTTTGTGGTACTCGAAGGCATACATGGCGCGCTCCTGGTCAGGTCAGGCATTCGCCCGCGCGGATTGGATGGCCCGCCAGACGCGGTGGGGCGTGGCCGGCATCTGGATGTCCTTCACGCCCAGCGGCGCCAGGGCATCGACGATGGCGTTGATCAGCGCCGGCGGCGAGCCGATCGCGCCGGCCTCGCCGCAGCCCTTCACGCCCAGCGGGTTGTGCGTGCAGGGCGTGCCCTTGGCGGTCTCCACGGTGAAGCTCGGCAGGTCGTCGGCGCGCGGCATGGCGTAGTCCATGTAGGAGCCGGTCAGCAGCTGGCCGCTGTCGTCGTACACGCAGCCCTCCAGCAGCGCCTGGCCGATGCCCTGGCCGAGTCCGCCGTGCACCTGGCCCTCGACGATCATCGGGTTGATGATGTTGCCGAAGTCGTCCACCGCCACGAAGCGGTCGATGCGCACCTCGCCGGTCTCGGGGTCGACCTCCACCTCGCAAATGTAGGCGCCGGCCGGGTAGGTGAAGTTGGCCGGGTCGTAGAAGGCGTTTTCGTTCAGGCCCGGCTCGAGCTTGTCGAGGGGGTAGTTGTGCGGCACATAGGCCGTGAGCGCGACCTCGCCGAAGGTCTTGGTGCGGTCGGTGCCGGCCACGCGGAAGACGCCGTCCTTGAACTCGATGTCCTCGGCGGAGGCTTCCAGCAGGTGCGCGGCGATCCTCTTGGCCTTGGCCTCGATCTTGTCGAGCGCCTTCATGATGGCCGAGCCGCCCACCGCGATCGAGCGCGAGCCGTACGTGCCCATGCCGAAGGGGATGCGCCCGGTATCGCCGTGCACGATCTCGACGTTCTCGATCGGCACGCCCAGGCGATCGGCCACCACCTGCGCGAAGGTTGTCTCGTGCCCTTGTCCGTGGCTATGCGAGCCGGTGAACACGGTGACGGAGCCGGTCGGGTGCACGCGGATCTCGCCCACCTCGAACAGGCCCGCGCGCGCGCCCAGCGCCCCGGCGATGTTGGACGGCGCCAGCCCGCACGCCTCGATGTAGCAGGAGTAGCCCATGCCGCGCAGCCGGCCCTTGGCGCGCGAGGCGTCGCGGCGGGCGCGGAAGCCCGGCACGTCGGCCAGTTCGATGGCGCGGTCCAGGCAGGGTTCGTAGTCGCCCGTGTCATACGTCAGGCCGACCGGCGTGGCATACGGGAAGCTGCGGATGAAGTTGCGGCGGCGCAGTTCGGCCGGGTCGATCTGCAGCTCGCGCGCCGCGGTCTCGACCAGCCGCTCGACCACATAGGTGGCTTCCGGCCGCCCGGCGCCCCGATAGGCATCGACCGGCGCGGTGTTGGTGAACACCGCCTTGACTTCCGCGTAGATGGCGGGCGTCCGATACTGCCCGGCGAGCAGCGTGGCATACAGGATGGTCGGCACGCTGCTGGCGAACGTCGACAGGTACGCACCCATGTTGGCGATGGTGTGCACGCGCATGCCGAGGAAGTTGCCTTGCGCGTCGAGCGCCAGTTCTGCGTGCGTGACGTGATCGCGGCCATGCGCGTCGGTCAGGAAGGACTCGGAACGCTCGGCCGTCCACTTGATCGGCCGGCCGACCTTCTTCGATGCCCAGGTCAGCGCCACGTCTTCCGGGTACAGGAAGATCTTCGAGCCGAAGCCGCCGCCCACGTCGGGCGCGATCACGCGCACCTTGGCCTCGGACAGCCCCAGCACGAACGCCGACATCAGCAGCCGCTCGACGTGCGGGTTCTGGTTGGCGACATAGAGCGTGTAGCTGTCGTCCTGCCGCGAGTAGCTCGCGTTCACGGCGCGCGGTTCGATGGCGTTCGGGATCAGCCGGTTGTTGACGATGTCGAGCCGGGTGACATGCGCGGCACGGGCGAAGGCGGCGTCGGTGGCAGCCTTGTCGCCGTGGCCCCAGGTGTAGCAGGTGTTGTCGGGCACGCCGTCGTGGACCGCGGTGCCGGCGGTGCTTGCCGCGGCAGGGTCGACCACGGCGGGCAGTTCTTCATATTCCACATCGATCAGCTCGACGGCATCCTTGGCGATCTTCACCGACTCGGCCACCACCAGCGCGACCTGGTCGCCCACGTGGCGCACCTTGCCCTGCGCGAGCACGGGGTGGGGCGGCTCCTTCATCGGCGAGCCGTCGAGGCTGTGGATCAGCCAGCCGCACGGCAAGCCGTTGACCTTGTCGGTGGCAAGGTCCTCGCCCGTGAGCACGGCGAGCACGCCGCGCTGCTTGCGGGCGGCTTCGGCATCGATGCGGACAATGCGCGCGTGCGCATACGGCGAGCGCAGGAACACGGCGTAGGACTGGTGTGCCTGCACCACGTCGTCGGTGTACTGGCCCGCGCCCGTCAGGAAGCGGTAGTCCTCCTTGCGCTTGACGGCCGCGCCGATCAGGTGGCGGTTGGGTTCTGCGGGAGCGTTCATGGCGGTCTCCTCGCGTCAGGCGGCATGGGCGCGCGCGGCGGCCAGGCTCTGCAGCGAGGCGTCTTCGCCTTCGGCAGCCGCCATGGCCTCGGCGCCTTGCAGCACGGCGCGCACGATGTTGTGGTAGCCCGTGCAGCGGCACAGGTTGCCGTCCAGCTGCTCGCGCACCTGGCGCTCGTCGGGATGGGGGTACTGCGCGACCAGCGCGGTCGCCGCCATCACCATGCCCGGCGTGCAGAAGCCGCATTGCAGGCCGTGGCATTCGCGGAAGGCTTCCTGCATCGGGTGCAGCTTGCCGTTCCTGGCCAGGCCTTCGATGGTGGTGACGTCCGCGCCGTCGGCCTGCACAGCCAGGATATTGCACGACTTCACCGCGCGGCCGTTCATGTGGACGGTGCAGGCGCCGCATTGCGCGGTATCGCAGCCGACATGCGTACCGGTGAGCCTCAGGTGCTCGCGCAGCAGCTCGACCAGCAGGGTATGGGGTTCGACGCTGACGGTGACGGGCGCGCCGTTGACCGACAGGCTGAGGCTGATCGCCATGGGAGTCTCCTTGGGGATGGGCGCCGGATGCCTGCGTCGCAGCGAAGATGCGCGCGAGGTCTGTGTGGGTGGTCGCGACTCTACTCAGTAAAGCACACCAGGAGGAGAAGACAACCGGAGGGGGACGGGCGCGGCGGCGCACTGCCGCGGCACGCAAAACGCGCGCCGCAGACGTGACAAAGGGCCGGAATCCGGCCCTCGATAAGGCACCAGGCGATTATGACCTGGCGGGTGTGGCGGCACGCGGCCGGCGCACGGTTACTGCGAGTACTGCTGGGTGTTGCGATCTTGCGGTACAGCTGGCCTGGGCGATTGCCCCGGCGACGATGACAACGGCGCCGCTGGCTTACGCCTTGACGGTGCGATGTTGACCGAACAGATTCGCGATCGCGGCGAAGAACTGGGCGAACGTGAATGCGTTGCCGGTCGGACGGCGGTAGTAGTAGATACCTTCGGACATTTCGCGTTCGATCATCTCGCGTTCCAGTTGATCGGTCAGCTTCAGGTCGTTCGTGTTTTGCATGATTGGCCTCTTAGGGAATTCCCGGTTAGGGAATACCCGAATCATACACCGGATGATGCGATGCACCATACGTAAGCCTACGTATGCACCATCATGCGTTGTTTCGCTGCCACGCTTGCTTGGCGATGCACCAATATGGAGCATCGCCATTGGCGCTGCCTCTACTTGACCGGAATCGGCTGGCCGGCCGGGATCGGCACCGCCGTCACACTGTTCTTGGGGCTGCCGGAAATGACCTTGTCGGAATAGGTCAGGTAGACCAGCACGTTGCGCTTGCGATCCACCGTGCGCACCACGTGCAGCGTCTTGAAGATCAGCGACAGGCGCTGCGTGAACATGTCGTCCTGCTGCGGCAGCGGCTTGACGAAGCGGATCTCGCCGACCTGCCGGCAGGCCACCGAGGCTTCGCTCACGTCTTCGGCCACACCCAGGGTGCCCTTGATGCCGCCCGTGCGGGCGCGCGATACATAGCAGGTGACGCCGCCCACCAGCGGATCATCGAAGGCTTCGATAACGATCTTGTCTGACCCGGTGATGCGGAAGTTGGTATTGACGCTGCCGATGTCCTCGGCGGAGGCGGTGGTCGACAGCAGGGCGGCGGTGAGCAGGGCGATGGAAAGGATCGGGGCGGGCATGGTTTGCGGGTGGCAAAGGAAAAAAAGGCGATGCATTCAAAGCAGGGCCGCGGGCGGCCATGGCGTGGGGTCATCGGCCTCCGGACCCGGGCCGGCCCGGGCGGACTGCTCGATGCGGCGATGCAGCGCGTCCATGAAGACCTTGACCTTGGCCGGCATCAGGCGGCGGCCGGGAAACACCGCGTAGACGCGCATCGGCGGTGACCGGAAGCCGGCCAGCACCTCGCGCAGCGCACCGGCGGCAATCAACTCTTCGGCAAACGCCGAGGTGATGCGCGCGACACCGAGGCCGGCGACCGCCGCCTGCAGGCGCAGTTCGCTGTTGGAGGTGCGCATGCGGAAATCGAGCGGCAGGTTGAGTGTTTCGCCGCCGGGCGCGCGGAACTGCCATTCGGATTCGCTGGACAGGCCCAGGCATGGCCAGTCGATCAACTGGTTCGGGTGGTTCAGGGGCCCGAGCCTGTCCAGCAGCGCGGGCGCGACCACCACGGCGCGGCGCAGATCGAACACGCGCTGGGCCACCAGGCCGGAATCGGGCAGCGGCTCGCGGGGCACCGTCAGCATGATGTCGTAGCCCTGGGAGAGCGGATCGACCTGGCGCGGCGCCACGTCCACCTCGATGCGCAGACCGGCATGCTCGCGCATCACCTCCAGCACGACCTCGGCGAGCTGCCTGGCGGCGAATTCATACGGCATGGCGATGCGCAGCGTGCCGGCCGGCGACTGGAACGTCGCGGCGGCATCTTCGGAGACTTCGCGCAGGCGCTGGAACAGGGGGCCGGCGTCGCGCAGCAGCGCTTCGCCGGCATCGGTCAGGCGCAGGCGGCGCGTGCTGCGCTCGAACAGCCGCGCGCCCAGCTTGCCCTCCAGCCGCGACACCGCCGTGCTCACCGACGACTTGGGCAGGCCCAGCCGGTCCGCTGCGCGCGTGAAGCTGCCGAGCGTGGCCACGGTGCAGAAGGTGTCCCAGTCGTTCCAGTCCGTCGTTCGCATGGTTGAACAATGAATTTGTGATACGGCGATTTCCACGGGTTTCCAAGCAAATTACCATCCCGACATGAACACGCCAAGCACGGACCACACGCCTTCTGCCCAGTCGGCGCCGCGCCGCCAGCCGGCCGGATCGACGGTCGCCAGCCGGCTGGAGCTGCGCATGGTCGGCATGGTGATCGGCCTGGCGACCGGCGTGGATTACATGGCCAACCTGATGTTCTCGATCGCCGGGCCGCATATCGAGGGCGGGGTGCTGGCCTCGCAGGACGTCTACCTGTGGGCGGTGACGTCCTATGCGGCGGCGGCCAGCCTGGCGATCCTGGTGACGGGGCGGCTGGCCGACCGGATGACCTATCGCCGGCACACGCTGCTGTCGCTGCTGATCTTCATTGCCGGCACGCTGATGTGCGCGGCGGCCGAGGGCGGCACCATGCTGATCGTCGGGCGGGCCGTACAGGGCTTCGGTGGCGGGCCGATGCTGTCCACGTCGCGTATCTTCGTGCAGCACAGCCCGGCACACGAGCGCCGCACCATGATGAAGGGGATGATCTACGGCATCTTCGGGCTGACCTGCGTCTCGCCGGTGCTCTCCGCCGCGCTGACGGAGCAGTTCGGCTGGCGCGCCATCTTCGTGGCCCAGTTGCTGGTGGCGGTGATGGTGTGCGGCCTGGTGGCGGCGTTCTACCCGCATCCCCACCGGCATGAACGCACGGGCGACTTCGCCTCGCTGGACTGGCCCTCCGCCATCGCTTTCGGCCTCGCCGCGCTGATCGCGCTGCACGGCTTCCAGCAGGCGCGCTTCGTGCACCCCGACGGCTCGCCGGCGCAGGTGCTGCCCATCCTGGCCGTGGTCGCGCTGGTCGCCTGGATCGGCATCCGCCAGACCGGGCACCCGCTGCCGTGGGTGGACCTGCGCGCCACGTTGCAGCGCCGCTTCATGGTGGGCATGGTGTTCTATGCCATCTACTACGGCTTTGCCAGCGCGTGGAGCTTCCTGTCCTCCAGCCTGCTGCAGAACGGCCTGGGCTTCCGCTACGAGACCACCGCGCAGTTCATGAGCCTGTCGGGGCTGGTGACGCTGCTGCTGGGCATCGCCAACTTCCAGTTGACCGATTACCTGCCGCGCAAGCACGTGCTGATCGCCATCGGTTTCGTGTTGATGGCGGGCGCGATGCTGTGGCTGTCGCGCACGGCCATGCCCGGCGCATCGGCCGGCGTGCTGGCGCCGGGGTTCGTGATGGAGGGCATGGTCGGCATGCTGGTGGTGATCCAGGTGGCGGGGCTGACCTATGTCGACCTGCCCGCCGAGGACTTCGGCCATGCCTACCAGTTCAAGGGCATCATGCGCGCCTGGGCCCAGGCCTTCGGCACGCTGCTGGCGACGTTGATGCTGCAGCGCGGACAGGCGCAGCACCGCACCGACCTGGTCGGCCATGTCTCGGCGCTGACGCCGTCGTGGCTGTGGCCGCATCCGCTGCAGGGTGCGGAACTGGTGCGGCTGTCAGCGGAGATCGACCGGCAGGCGACGCTGCTGGCGTGCAGTGACCTGTTCGTCTGGGGCGCGGCGATTGCGCTGGTGTGCGCGGTGGCGATTCTCGTGCAGCGGACGTTGCGCTGATGCCCGGCGCCGTCCTCGGCGAGGACCGGGGTGGCGCGGCGCGCGGGTGTCAGCAGGACGGGCACGGCCGATACGCCGATGGGGTGGCACGGGGTGCGGCATGGATGTCGCACATGGACGCGTCTTCGGTTGGGGGCACAGCACCATGCCGCGCGGCGCGCTTCGCCGCGTGTGGGCGCGTGCCTGTGTGAGGTGCACCTTGGCGCGCCGGCCATTGCCAAATGGGTTTGCCACCGCAGTGCGCACGGTTCACCGATGGGGCGCACTCGCACCCGGCAAAAGCGAAACCGGCGCAACCGGCGCGAAATTGCCAAGGCGATCAGTGCCTTGAAAGCGAGCAGTTCGCTCGCCGGTCTAGTGCTTCGCCTGCAAAGGCGAGGCCACGGGAGCGGCGCTCTATGGTTGACGTGAATAAACCAGGAGACGATTGTGGACACGCATGACCTTGCCCCCCCACCGAACGCCTGCGCCGCCGATGGTGCGCAGCTCGCCGGTGGAAACCTCGACACGCTGATGCAGCGTGCCCACGAACTGACTCACGCGGCCGCGCGTGCACTGGGCCTGGATGAGCCGGCCGCCGCGCAGGCGGCGGACGACGGTGGCGTGGTGCTCAACGGCACGCTGGTCACCGTGACCCCGATGCCGCTGGAGGGATTGGCCGGCGAAGCGGGCGACGGTGCGCTGGTGGTGTCCGCTACGCTCGGCTGCCGTGTCGGCGCGCTGGATGCGCGGGCGCTGTGCGCCCTCTTCGCGCACGCGCCGGGCGTGCTGGCGGTCTACAACGCCGCCATCGGTTGCCAGCCCAACGGGGAACTGGTGCTGCACCGCATGGTGCCGGTGCACGACGCCGTCGTCGACACGCTGGCGCAGGACCTGGTCGTCACGCAGCAGCTCGCCGTGCTGTTGGGCGATGCGGCAACGCAGGTGAGGACACCGCAATGAAAATAGGTGGAACCCAATCCGGTCCGGTCGTTCCCAGCCCAGACTCCACGGTCGAGGGCAGTCCCGCGCCGCTCACGCACGGTCCGACCTCGACCGCCCCGACCACCCCCGAGCCGCGGCAAGTCTCGGGCGAGCACGGCGGGCATCTGCGCAGGCGGGTTGGCGCGGGCGCTGCCATGGTGTCGTCGATGACGCGGCGTGCGAAGCTGCCCGAGGCGGTGGACACGGTGCGCAACGCCAGCCTGACGCGGGCGCTGCAGACCACGGTCAAGGGCGTGGTTGCGCCGGCGGTCACCTTGACAGGCAGTGTGCTGTCCACCGTCGGCAAGGCGGTGCGGCAGGCGTCGCAAGCGCCGGCCTCCAGCTTGCCGTTGCAGCGGGCCCTCGGGGGCGATCTGACCCAACCCGATCGGCAGATGGAGGCACACCGTAAGGCGGTGAATTACGGCAAACATTCCGCGCAGCATCTCGATCGCATCGTGGCATTCCTGCACGGCGTGTTGCGCCTGAGCGCCGGTACGTCAACGGCGTTCGGCGTGGGCCGCAATGCGGGCCTGGCCGCCGGCGACGCGCTGGGCCGCGCCGAACGCGGCGTGCCGCAGGCCAGCGGGGTCATCACCGGCAGCGAGGCACCGGCGCGGACGATGTCTTCGCAATCCGCGTTCCTGCTGGCCGCGGCGGGTGTGCAGCAGTGGGCGCTGGGGGCGGTGACCGGTGCGGCGGGCAACCTGGCCGGTCAGGTTGTCGCCGGGCCGATCATCAACATGCTGCCGCGCCAGTTTCAGGCCATCGACGCCCGCGCCGTGGTGCCCCAGGAGATCGTGGAGCTCATGAACGCGCTGAAGCCGGGGGCCGGCAACGAACTGCGCGACAAGGCCAAGGCGATGCAGGCGGATATCGCCAACATCGCCAGCGACAGCAGCGTGCGGCTCGGCCAGATCGCGTTCGACTCGATCACCACCGCGCGCATGGCCGCCCAGGGCGGCACGCCGCTGGGCGTTGCCGGTCAGATCAGCCTGGGCCTGGCGGTGTCGGGCACGGCCGGGGCCGTGATCGGTGCGGTGATTGCGGTGCGGCAGTCGACCGCCACGATCGACGTGCCGAAAGCCGATGCGTTGCGCGCGGCCCTCGAATTGGCGCCCGCCGACCGGCCCGCCGTGCTGGAAACGCATGCCGTGCCGCTGTTCTTCGCCAAGCATGCCGCGATGCCGGCCACGGCGGCGGCAGGCGATATCGAGACCGGCCATATCGCGACCGCCGCGCAACCGCACCAGCAGGAGCAGATGTCGCGCATGCATGCCGCAGTCCAGCAGGTCAAGCAGATGGTGGGCGGGCTCGGCGGCCTGGTGACGGCGCCGGCCGGTGCCATCGCCAAGGCATTCACGGCGGGCCCGCTGCTCGAGCCGCAGCCCACGGTCGAGGGGGCGGCGCCGTCCGGCCAGGCGAGCCGTGCCACGGCCACGGTCTCCAACGTGCTTGCCAGCGGCGTCCGGCGCACGAAGCTGATGGCCGAGTCGACCGCCGTGACCAGCCTGATGTCCACCGGCAGCGCCATGCTGGCCAGCGCGACCGAAGGCCCGGCACGGCGCGCTGTGCTGGCGCTGGGCAACGCCATCGGCATCCACGCAGCCATCCGGCCCTGGTTCAACGCCCTGGCGAACGATATCCCGGCGGGCGACAACGCCATGCGCGCCGAGCGCCAGCAGCATGTCAACGCCCAGGTGCAGCGGCCCGAGCAGCCGGAAGTCTGACCCGGGGCGGCCGGGCGCGGCCGACGGCGGCGGGGCTAATCGAGCGGCTGCGCCGTCGCCGTGACCGCGGCCTGGGGCACTTCGCAACCGCGGGCCGCGCCGGGGCCGCCCAGGTCGAGATGGTGCATCAGCGTGGGCGCCAGCACCTTGAGCACCTGCGTGGTCAGGGCGCTGGTGAATTTGTACCTGGCGGCCTCGGGGCCGGCCACATAGGCCACCACGGTGCCGAAGTAGCGCTCGCCCAGGTAGAACACGAAGGCGCCGGAGCGGCTCACCACGCGCTCGGAGATCAGGCCGCCGCCGCGGCTGAAGGTCTTGTAGCGGTTGTCGCCGGTGCCGGTCTTGCCGCCCACCGGCACGGCGCTGCCGTCGGGCAGGACGAAGGTATTGGCCACCCGCTTGGCCGTGCCGCCTTCGACCACCTCGGCCAGCGCCGCCTTGACCAGCTGCGGAATCTCCGGCGGCAGCACGCGCTCGCCCGTGGCAGGGGTGCGGCACAGGCTGACCTCATAGGGCGTGCCGGCGGCGAAATGCAGGCGGTCGATGCGTACGGTCGGCATGCGCAGGCCGTCGTTCTCGAGGATGCCCATCAGCTCGGCCAGCGCGGCCGGGCGGTCGGCGCTGGCGCCGATGGCCGTGCCGTAGGACGGCACCAGCGCGTCGAACGGATAGCCGAGCCGCTTCCACGCCTGGTGGATCTGCTGGAAGGCCTCGATTTCGAGCATCTGCCGGATGCGCTTGTCCTGGGCGCCCTTGCGGTGCGATTTCAGCAGCCACTTGTAGACCTCGATGCGCTCGGCGGCGCTGGCCTGGTTGACCTGCGCGAGCGTCGCCTGCGGATGCTGGCGCAGATAGGCGACCAGCCACAGCTCGAGCGGATGCAGCCGCGCGATGTAGCCGCGGTCGGCCAGGTCGAAGCGCTGCGGCCCGTACTTGTCGTAGAGCTTGGCGACGGCCGACGCATCGAGCCCGGCTTCGGGCAGGTAGGCGCGGATGAAGGCCGCCAGCTTGTCCGGCCCGGCCTGCGGATCGAGCGTGCGGAAAAGGGTCGCCAGGCGCACCGGCGTCGCGTGCGTGCTCTGCACCAGGATCGCTTCCTGCTCCTGCGGGCGCTTGCCTCGGTATTTGCTGTAGAAGCGTCCCATGAAGAGGCGGCCCTCGCGGTCGGCGAAGCGCTCGAGGTAGCGCTGCCGCTGCGGGGACGTGTCGTCTTCCAGCGCTTCGGCGCCGGCGCTGGGCAGTTGGTGCTGGTAGTAGCGTGAGAGATCGCGCATCAGCCGCACGAACACCAGGTTCACGGAATGCTTGAACCCCTCGCGCACCGTGAACTGCTGATAGCTCTCCCAGGGCTCGAAATTGTCGAAGTGCTGCATGCCGCCGCCGGTCGTGAACCATTCGCCGGCGTTGCCCGAGTATTTGCGCTCCAGCGAGGCCGCCAGCATGGCGGCCAGGCTGCGGTCCCGTGCCTGGGCGAGGTAGTCGACCGCCCAGCGCTCGATCGGGTTCTGCTTCGAGACCTCCACCTTGCGCAGCGCGGCGGGCGCGAGCGCGGCATAGCGCTGGTGCAGTTCGGCGACGATCTCGAGATAGGTCACCAGCGTGCGCAGCTTGGCCGTCGAGCCCAGGTCGAGCTTCACGCCTTCGTTGATGTCGAACGGCTGGTCGAAGGTGTCGGCCTGCACCAGCACACGGTTGGTGCCGCCGCTGCGCTCGAACAGCGTGAAACTGTAGGTGACGCCACGCGGGTCGCCGTGCTGCAGCATCTTGTCGCCGATCAGGCCGGCGGCCTTGGCGTAGGCCGGGTCGCGCAGCTTGATCAGCTCGGCCGTGACGTCGCGCTGCAGGGCGGCGTCCAGCGTGCTGCCGACCGTCAGGTCGAGCCGGTCCAGGTCGTACATGCGCGGCACGCCGAGCATGGCGGCCAGGTTGACCCGCACGGCATTGGTGCCCTTGCGCTCAGTGGCCACGGCAGGCGCCCGCACGCGCTGTGCCTGCTGCCTGAGCGACTGGGCCAGCGCGGCGTCGCGCAGCGCCGCCGGGACAATGCCCGCGCCCGCCAGCAGCCGCAGGTAGGCGTCGGTCAGCGTTTCGAGATCGTCGAGGTGCTCCAGGTAGTAGGATGGGCGCCGCTGCGAGATCAGCAGGCTCAGCGCCTCCTTGTAGGCCAGCGCGCGCGCCTCCAGCGTGGCCGGCGAATGCGCGTCAAGCAGTGCGTTCACCTGTGCGAAGTCGCGGCCGTACCAGACCCACAGGCCGTCGCCGATGCCGAGCACTTCGCCGAAGCCGTTGCGCGCGCCCAGCGGCACGGTGTTGAGGTAATCGACCACCAGCTGGTGGCGCACCACGGTGGTGTCCTCGCCGTCGAGGTAGGCGCGCACCGATGCCGATGCCATCTGCCGCAGCTTCTCCTGGGCCGATTCGGTGCGGCCTTCGGGCGAGTGCCGGTATTTCTCGATCTGCGTGGCGAGCGTGCTGCCGCCGGGCGACTCGTGCTCCGGGTCGGCCATGTGCAGCACGCGGTCCCACATGGCGCGGGAGAAGCGGCCCCATTCGACCGCGGGGTTGCGCCGGGGCTGCTCCGGATCGAGCAGCATGCGGTTCTCGATGAACAGCAGCGCGTCGACCAGCGCGGGCGGGACCGTGTCGAAGCCGGCGTAGACCCGCTCCGGATGGCGCCGGAAGTAGATCAGGCGATTGGCTGCATCGAACACCTGCAGGCCGGCCTGGGTCTTCTCGTGATACGGCGCGTTGAGGCCCAGGTTGATGGTCGCATTCATCGTGCCCGAGGGCACGGCCTGCTCGGCCACCGCGTAGCCGCGCGCGCGCAAACGTTCGAGATAGGTCGGTATCTGGCTGTAGCCGAGGCGCCGGTCGTAGGGCCCCGAGTTGGGGTAGTGCACGGACGGGCTCGGGCCGGGCCGCAGGGGGAAGGTCAGCTTCTTGCCGAGCTGCGACAGGTAGGACGCCTGTAGTGCCGAGGTCTGCAATTCGTCCGACACGAGATAGGCAAGGGCCGCCACCAGCAGGAAGGGCGCGGCAACCAAGGCGAACTTGACAGATCGGCGCATTGTTTTCAACCGCAACGCTCCAAGTGTGGACGTGCCTTTGTTGTTCCACTCTACTGCATGCGGGGCAGCCGTCAATCCGGCGCGCGCCGCCGCGCCCGGGGCGCCGCTATACCAGGCGACCGGCAGCCAGAACGATTGCTTTGCGGCGACACGCAAGCCCGGCCAACAAGGGCTGCCGGCAATCGAGCCGGCACAGTCCCGCTCCGGCTACGCGTCGCAGCGGCAAGCGTGGATTCGTCTCGATTTCAACTTCCGGACGAATCGGCCGGTGGGCGCAGGGCATCTCCCGCGCAAGCCTGATCGAGCCGTGGCTCGCGCAAGGGCCGCATGGCGATCAGGCGTCGGGGACGCCGGAGACGGGCGCGCCCTGACGGAATGATCGAGGGCCGTGCCGATGTCGGCGGGGATAACCGCCCTGGCGGGATGTGGCGCCGCGGCTCCACCGGCCCTTTGCCCCGTAGCCAAGAGGCATCGGGACATCCGCCTCTCGCAAGAGCAAGAGGCGTGGTGAAAAGTGCTCAATAAGACTCTTTTTTCGCGACGCCCTAAAAAAATTTTCGACCGAGATCACCGCCAGACGCAGCGTATCTGAAGAAAAAGTCGGCTTCGTCGCGCTATGGCGTCAAATTTCAGACCAAAAAGCGCCGATCTGTCCGCTTGTCGCCGAATGGCATGCCGCCTACCATACGCCGCCATGTGCCGGCCCCGTGCAGCCTCGCGCTTTGCAGCGAGCGGCCGGCCTCGCTACCAGGAGGTTCGTATGGCGTATCCCCCCATCCCCGTGCCGGCGGACGCCGCGCCCAGTGCCAACACGACGTGGCAGGCGCGCAGCCGCGCGGCGGTCTGGCACCCGTGCACGCAGAACGCGCGGCTCGATGCCATGCCGCCGCTGCCGATCGCGCGCGGCCAGGGGCCGTGGCTGATCGACTTCGACGGCAAGCGCTACCTGGACGGCACCAGCTCGTGGTGGGTCAACCTGTTCGGCCATGCCAATCCGCACATCAACGCTGCGCTCAAGGCGCAGCTGGACATGCTGGAGCACACCATGCTGGCCGGCGCCACGCATCGTCCGGCGGTGGAGCTGGCCGAGCGCCTGGTCGGGCTGACGGGCGGCGTGCTCGGGCATAGCTTCTTCGGCTCGGACGGCGCCTCGGCGGTGGAGATCGCGCTCAAGATGAGCTTTCATGCTCACCGCAACGCGGGGCAGGGCGCGCGCAGCCGCTTCGTCTGCCTGGAGCACGGCTACCACGGCGAGACCCTCGGCGCGCTGGGCGTGACCGACGTGGCGATCTTCCGCGATGCCTACGATCCGCTGATCCTGCAATCGCACCGCGTGGCGTCGCCCGATGCCCGGCTGGCCGGCCCGGGCGAGACCGGTGCCGATGTGGCCGAGCGCGCGCTGGCCGCCCTGCGCGATTGCCTGTCGGCCAACACCGGCACCATCGCCGCCGTCATCATCGAGCCGCTGGTGCAGTGCGCCGCCGGCATGGCGATGCACGACGCCAGCTACCTGCGCGGCGTGCGCGCGCTGTGCGATCAGTTCGGCGTGCACTGGATCGCCGACGAGATCGCCGTGGGCTGCGGCCGCACCGGCACCTTCTTCGCCTGCGAGCAGGCGGGCGTGTGGCCGGACCTGCTGTGCCTGTCCAAGGGCATCAGCGGGGGCTATCTGCCGCTGTCGATCGTGCTGTCGCGCGATGCCATCTATGACGCCTTCAACGAAGACGCGCCGGTGCGCAGCTTCCTGCATTCGCACTCGTACACCGGCAACCCGCTGGCCTGCCGCGCGGCGCTGGCCACGCTCGACCTGTTCGCGGAGGAAGACGTCTTCGCCCGCAACCGCGTCACCGCTGCCCGCATCGCCCAGGGGCTGGCGCCGCTGTCGCACGATGCGCGCTTTGCCCACCTGCGGCAGGCCGGCATGATCACCGCGTTTGATGTGCACCCCGAAGTGGCCGGCCCGCGCTTTGCCGAGCGCTTCGCGCTGACGGCGCGCGCGCATGGCCTGCTGCTGCGGCCTATCGGGCACACCGTCTACCTGCTGCCGCCCTACGTGCTGACCGACGACGAAACCGACACCCTGGTCGAACGCACGCTGCACACCCTCGAAGACACGCTTGCGCAAGCCACCGGCGCGCACGAAGGAGAAACCCATGCGATTGCTTGACGACCTGCGGGCCGGCCTGGACGCCATCGACGCCGCGCACCTGCGTCGCGTGCGCCGCACCGCCTACAGCCCCACCGACCGCAGCCAGCGCATCGACGTGCCGGGCGGCGAGCCGCGCGAGATCCTCGGCTTCTGCGGCAACGACTACCTCGGCCTGGCCGCGCATCCGGCGCTGATGCAGGCGGTGGGCGAGGGCGCCCGCCGGTACGGCTTCGGCAGCGGCGCCTCGCACCTCGTCAGCGGCCACTCGGTGGCCCATGCGAGGTTGGAAGCGCGCATGGCGGCCCTGCAGGCGCCGCATATTCCCGATGCCGATGCGCTGTGCTTCTGTACCGGCTACATGGCCAACATGGCGGTGGTCAGCGCGATGGCGCAGGCCGGCGGCATCCAGCCGGCGCAGGACTGCACGGTCTTCTCCGACGCGCTGAACCACGCCTCGCTGATCGACGGTGCCCGGCTGTCGCGCGCGGCGGTCAAGGTCTATCCGCACGTCGACCTGGCCGTGCTGGAGGCGCAGCTGGCCGCCAGCACCAGCCGCAACAAGCTGATCGTCACCGACGGCGTGTTCAGCATGGACGGCGACATCGCGCCGCTGCCCGAACTGCTGGCGCTGGCCGAGCGCTTCGATGCCTGGCTGATCGTCGACGACGCGCACGGCCTGGGCGTGCTCGGCACGGACGGGGTGGGCGTGCTGTCGCACTTCGGGCTGCGCTCCGAGCGCCTGATCTATATCGGCACCTTCGGCAAGGCGGCCGGCGGCGCCGGGGCCTGCGTGGTGGCGCACCGGATGGCGGTCGACTGGCTGGTGCAGCGGGCCCGCACATATATCTTCACGACCGCCACGCCGCCCGCCGTCGCCTGCGGGGTGGAGGCGGCGCTGGACCTGATTGCGGGGGAGGAGGGCGCCGCGCGCCGGGCCCGGCTGGCCGGCCACATCGCCCGCTGGAGCGATCACGCGCAGCGGCTGGCGGCACGGTTCGGCTGGCAGTGGATGCCGTCGCCCACCGCGATCCAGCCGCTGGTGATCGGCGAGAACGCGCCGGCGCTGGCGCTGGCGGCGGCGCTGGAGCGCGAGGGCATCCGCGTCGCCGCGATCCGCCCGCCGACCGTGCCGGCCGGGACCGCGCGGCTGCGCATCACCCTGTCCGCCGCGCACACCGAGGACGACATCGAGCGGTTGGCCCGCGCGCTGGAGGCGGCCGGCCAATCGCAGCAATCCGCCGCCCGCGCTGCCTGACATGCCGGTGCGCTTCGACTGCTTCGTCACCGGGACCGACACCGAGATCGGCAAGACGCTGGCCAGCGCGGCACTGCTGACGGCGCTGGCCGGCGCCGGCTACCGCACCGCGGGGCTCAAGCCGGTCGCCGCCGGCACGCTGGCGGGCGCTCCCGAGCGCACCAACGAAGACATCGAACAACTGCGCGCTGCCGCCACCGTCGGCCTGCCGATGGCGACGCTCTGCCCGTGGCTGCTCGACGCGCCGATGTCGCCGCACCTGGCGGCCCGGCGCGCGGGCGTGACGATCACGCTGCCGCCCATCGTCGATGCGCTGGCGCAGGCCCGGACACAGGCCGACGCGGTGGTCGTTGAAGGCGTCGGCGGCTTCCGCGTGCCGCTGTCGGATACGTTCGATACGGCGCAGCTGGCGGTGGCGCTCGGCCTGCCGGTGGTGCTGGTGGTCGGCCTGCGCCTGGGCTGCCTGAACCACGCCGCGCTGACGGCCGAGGCCATTGCCGCACGCGGCCTGCGCCTGGCCGGCTGGATCGGCAACGTGGTCGACGCCACCATGGCCGGGCTGGACGACAACGTGGCCACCCTGCGCCGCTGGATCGACGCGCCGCACCTGGGCACGATCCCGCGTCTGCCGCGCCCGGACGCGCGCCTGGCCGCGTCGCACGTGGACATCGCACCGCTGCTGGCGCGCTGAAACGCCGGGCAGCGCTACACTGTCCAACTTCACGAGATTTCGATCACGCTTGGATGGAGACGGCTGTCATGCGCGCAATGCGTTGGCTGGCGGTGGCCTGCGCGGCCGCCGCGATGGCGGGATGTGCCGCACTGGAATCCCCGGTGACCAAGGGGCAGCGGCTGATCGGCGGGGATGCCGCCGCCGTGCAGGCGCAGTTCGGCCCGCCGCGCGAATCCTACACGCTCGATGGCGGCACGCGCTGGCTGTATCCGACCCAGCCCTACGGGCAGTTCACCTATGCCGCCGACTTCGACGCCGCCGGCAAGCTGGTCGCCTTCAGGCAGGTGCTGCGCAGCCTGGAGTTTGCCCAGGCCAGGGTCGATGTCTGGACCCGCGACGATGTGCTGCACCATTTCGGCAAGCCGGTGGAGACCGCTTATTTCTCCCGCATGGATCGCCTGGTCTGGTCGTACCGCTTCAAGTCGGACGACGTGTGGCCGTCGCTGATGCATTTCTATTTCGATCCGGCCGGCGTGCTGCGGCTGACCCAGATCACGCCCGATCCGCTCTACGATCCGGACCGGCCGCGGGTGTTCCACCGGTAGACCGTCCGCACGGCCGGCATCCTCCAGACGCTGCGTTGATGCGGCACAAGTTTTCTGTGCGCTAAGGGTTCCTCCCGCATTGCACGGCCTGTCCGGCGACCTAATCTAGAAAGCAGGGAAGGCGGGTGCCCGCCGGGCGCCTGCCCATGCAACCGCCGCCAGAACGGACGCTGAAGACAGGGGGTGCATCATGCTGACGCAGCGTTGGGTCGACATCGATCCCATGGAAGCGGAACACCATCCGCTGTATGGCATTGCCGGCTGGCTGCCATGGGTGCTCGCAATTGCCGTCGGCGGACCGACGTGGGTGTTCTGGCAGGGGCTGTCGGTCAACGCGCTGCAGGTGGCGGGCGCCGATCTCTTCAACGCCGACACCCCGGGCAGCGGCGTCATCAACCTGACCCTGCTGCTGTACCTGATCTCGACGACCACCGTGCTGGTGCTGGCCACGACGCATGACAGCGCGTTTCGTCCCGCCATGCTGGTCCACATGGCGACACTGCCGCCGATGATCGGCCTGATGCTGCTGGTGGGCGGCATCCCCGGGGCGCGGCAGGCGCTGATCGACGGCGTGGCGGCCGCGCTGCTGATGCTGGCGACGTGCGGCATCTACCTCCAGCTCTCGCGCCGGGTGCGCATGACCTTCGAGCACCGGGCGCCGGCCAGCGGCGAAGCGACGCCGCGCCTGTGGCATCGGCGGCGTGTGGCCGGGTGAGCAGGCCGGGGCTTGCCGCTATTCAGTCGATCGGCGCGAACCGCGGAACCTGGCGGCCATCGACCTCGACCATCTCGTGGAACATGGCCGACGGACGCACCCAGACGGTGCCGTTGGCGGCCCGGTAGACCGTCATCCGGACCGTGGGATCGGGCTCGTACGTGGCCTCGCACAGCCATTCGTATTCGCCGCCCTTGTAGTGGCGGTAGCGGCGTGCCGGCGTGTTCTGCATGGCGGCCTCAGGACTGCGGCTTGCCGTCGTCGGTATCGACGTAGGGCGTGTGCTCGCCTTCCTGCGTCTGGGTGCCGAGCTTGGCGTTTTCCATGGTCTGCTGATAAAGCAGCATCGCGTTGGCGACGGCCTCGGGCTCGCCGCTGAAGCTGATCACGCTTTCGCCGCAGTTCGGGCATTCGCCGCCGAAGATGGCGCGGATGCCGGGCAGATTGCGCGGCTCCATGCCGTCGAAGGTGGTAAAGGCGGTCTGGCAGGCGCCGCAGACCAGTTTTTCCGGGCGCAGCGCATCCAGCCGCGCCTGTGCCTGGGAAACGCGCTGCGCCTGCGTGCCGCGCCGCTTGGCTTCGCCCATGATGTCCTTCCTGTGTTCTTGGGGGTAGTGGAAGGCGCGATGATACCGAAGCCGACTCGAATGCGGTCCGAAAAACGATGATCGCGGGTTCGTTGCTGCCGTGAAGCGGGCCCGGTTCACGGCACGATGCCTTGTTTCGCGCTGCATCCTGCCCGATCCGGCGCGCCTGCAGGCGGCTAGCGGCGCATAGGCATCGCGTAGGCCCGCTGATACGACGCAGAAAACGTCGACAGCGCCCTCAGCGCTGCCTCCGGGTCATGCCCGGGCTTGAGGGCGAAGCTGTCAAAGCCGCAGCGGGCCAGGTAGTGCACGGTATCGATCATGACGTCGCCCACGGCCCGCAGCGCGCCCTGCCAGCCCAGTGGATGGCGAAGCAACTGAGCGATCGAATAGCCGCGGCCATCCGTGTAGACCGGAAAGTCGATTGCGATCATCGCCAGGCCGGTCGGGTCGATGGTGGTGGCCCCAGGCTCCAGCAACCCCGCCGGATCCGCGTCCGGTGCCAGCCACACCGCAACCGGATGCCGGCGCCGGCGGTACTGCCGCCGATAGGTCATCCAGTTCTGCAGGGTGACCCGATAGCCCGCTTCATCGGGGGGGCACACCTGGTCCCCATTACCGTGCTCCACGGGATAGGCCCGCCAGGTGTCCGCCGTCACGCGGCCGTCGCAGAGGATGTTGCACGGTGCATCGCGAGCGGTTGCGTCAGGCGCCGCCATGCGCTACCTCTGCGTGTGAGCGCCGCGCCGCGATGGCCGCGTCCGGGTACACCGCGGCCTGAAAGGGCTCGATGCCGATCCGGCCGACCACGTCGACGAATCGTTCGGCATCGCTGTCGCGGTGCGCGAGATAGGTGTCGATCAGCCGCTCGATCACGTCCGGCACCTGGGCCTGGGCAAACGACGGGCCGATGATCCGGCCGATGGCCGCGGGCGAATCGCTCCCTTCCGGCCCGCCGGCCCCATTCTGCCGGCCGCCCAGGGTGATCTGGTACCAGGCTTCTCCGGCCTTGTCGACGCCGAGGATCCCGATGTGGCCGATATGGTGGTGCCCGCAGGCGTTGATGCACCCGGAGATGTTCAGGTCCAGTTCGCCGATGTCGTGCACGTGGTCCAGGTCATCGAAGCGCGCGTGGATGGCCTGGGCAAGGGGGATCGACACCGCATTGGCGAGTGCGCAGAAGTCTCCGCCGGGGCAGGCGATGATGTTCGTGATCTTGCCGATGTTGGGCGTCGCGAGTCCGGCGGCGCCGAGGTCCTGCCACAGCGCGAAGAGGCCGCTGCGCCGGACATCGGCAAGGATCAGGTTCTGCTCGTGGGAGACGCGCAGCTCGCCGAAGCCGTAACGGTCGGCCAGGTCTGCCATGGTCTCCATCTGTTCGGCCGTGATGTCGCCCGGCGCCCGGCCCGGCGCTTTCAATGACGCGGTCACCGCGACGTAGCCCGGTACGCGATGCGGGTGCACGTTGCCGCGGAGCCAGCGCCGGAACGACGGGTTCGCCTCGGCCAGCGCCGCCGTGTCATCGGGGTCGTTCGCCGCTTGGGCGTCATAGGGGGAGACGGTGAAGCGCGCCGCGACCGAGTCGACAAATGCCTCGGTGACCGTGTCCGGCCCCCCGCGGATCGGTCGCCACTGCTCGTCCACCTGCCGGCGGAACACCTCGGGCGTCAGGTCTTTCACCAGGATCTTGATGCGCGCCTTGTACTTGTTGTCGCGGCGCCCGTGCAGGTTGTAGACGCGCAGCGTGGCCTGCAGGTAGGTCAGCAGATCCTGCCAGGGCACGAATGGATGGATCAGCTTGCCCACCATCGGGGTCCGGCCCATGCCGCCGCCCACCCATACCCGGAAGCCGATCCGTCCGTCCTGCCCGACCGCCTGCAGCCCGATGTCGTGTATGCCGACCGCTGCCCGGTCGGTCAACGCGCCGCTGACCGCGATCTTGAACTTGCGCGGCAGGAACGCGAATTCGGGATGGAGCATCGACCATTGCCGAATGATTTCGCACCAGACGAGCGGGTTGACGATCTCGTCGGGTGCAATGCCTGCAAAGTGGTCCGTCGTGGTGTTGCGGATGCAGTTGCCGCTGGTCTGGATGGCGTGCATCTGGACCGTGGCCAGTTCGGCCAGGATGGCGGGGGCGTCTTCGAGACGCGGCCAGTTGAACTGCAGGTTCTGCCGGGTGCTGAAGTGGCCGTAGCCGCGGTCCCAGCGCCTGGCGATCCCGGCCAGCTTGCGCAGTTGCCGGGACGCGAGCATGCCGTATGGAATCGCCACGCGCAGCATCGGCGCATGGCGCTGGAGATACAGGCCGTTCTGCAGCCGCAGCACGCGAAACTCATCCTCGGTGAGCTGCCCGCTCAGGAAACGGCGCGTCTGGTCCGAGAACTGGACGACGCGTTCGTCGACAAGCTGCTGGTCAATGGCGTCGTAGATGTACATCGTGGGATGTCTCCTTGCGCTGCGGGCTAGTCGCGCGCGCGTGCCCGCTCGACCGACATGTCGGTCGGCATCATGTTCTCGTTGGCGTTGTGCATGACCCACAGGGAGCCCGCCACGACGATGGCGATCAGCAGGCCGGTGCAGACGAAGATCGCCGTATTGCCGCGCTGCCCCGGGCTGGTGCCCAGGTGGAGGAAATACACCAGCTGCACCAGCAACTGCGCCACACACAGGCCCACCACGCCGGCGAGCGCGAGGCGGGCGGGCAGCGCGCCCGTCATCACGGTCGCGAACGCGGCGAGCGTGAGCGCAACCGACAGCAGCAGGCCGACGGTGTAGCCGCGCAGGCTGCCGTGCGGCGCGGTCTCGCCGGCGTGCACGCAGTGGAGGTGGGACGGCTTCATGCGAACTCCCGCAGATAGACGAAGGTGAACACGCAGATCCAGACCAGGTCCAGGAAGTGCCAGAACAGGCTCAGGCAGGCGAGCCGGCGGCGCACGACGCCGTCCAGGCCGAAATGCCGGACCTGGTGCACCATCACGGCCAGCCACAGCAAGCCCGCCGTGACGTGCAGGCCATGGGTGCCGACCAGCGTGAAGAAGGCGGAAAGATAGGCGCTGACGCCGGGGCCCGCCCCCTCATGCAGCAGATGGGAAAACTCGTACAGCTCCATCCCGACGAAGAGCGCCCCGAGCAGGAACGTGACCCCGAGCCAGCGCACCATCCGTGGCGCCGCATCGGCGTCCTGCTTCAGCAGGGCGATGCCGAACGTGTAGCTGCTGACCAGCAGCAGCATGGTCTCGGCAAACACGAACGGCAGCTCGAACAGTTGCCGGCCGCCGGGCCCGCCCGCTGTGCTCCCGGAGAGCACGCCGAAGGTCGCGAACAGGATGGCGAAGATCAGGCAGTCGCTCATCAGGTAGAGCCAGAAGCCCAGCGTCGTGTTGAACCCGGTGTCGTGATGCGGGTGCGGGTGCGCCGCCTCGGGCGCCGTGGGATCCAGGGTCGGGGAAAGGGTGTGTGTCATGGTCAGGCCGCTTCCTGCAATTGCGCGTAGCGCGCGCGTTCGATCCGCTCGACTTCCGCCGCGCTCACGTAGTAGTCCACATCGCGGTCATAGCTGCGGAGAATGAAGGTGGCCACCGCACCGAGCAGGCCGGCGACGGCGACCGGCCACATGTGCCAGACCAGCGCGAAGCACAGCAGCAGGCCGAAGGCCGACACCACGAACCCCGCCGACGTATTGCGCGGCATGTGGATGTCTTCGTAGTGGGCCGGCTGCCGCCACGCCCGGCGGGTTTCCTTGTCTTCCCAGTGCTGCTCGAGCGAGGTGATGTGCGGAATGTGGGCGAAGTTGTAGAACGGCGCCGGCGAAGCGGTCGACCATTCGAGACTGCGGCCGTCCCATGGGTCGCCGGTGAGGTCCGGATGCGTCTTGCGGTCGCGGATGCTGATGCCCAGCTGGATCAGCATGGCCACGATCCCGGCGCCGATGACGCACGCCCCGACCAGCGCCACCACCAGGTACGGATGCCAGTCGACGTTGGCGTAGTGGTTCATCCGGCGGGTCATGCCCTTGAAGCCGAGCACATAGAGCGGCATGAAGGCCAGGAAGAAGCCGCTCAGCCAGCACCAGAACGACACCTTGCCCCAGAACTCGTTGAGCTTGAAGCCGAACACCTTCGGGAACCAGAAGCTGATCGCGGCCAGGCAGCCGAAGAGCACGCCGCCGATGATGACGTTGTGGAAATGGGCTACCAGGAACAGGCTGTTGTGCAGCACGAAGTCGGCGCCCGGAACGGCCAGCAGCACGCCGGTCATGCCGCCGACGGCGAACGTGACCATGAAGCCGATGGTCCACAGGGTCGACGAATGGAAGCGGATCCGGCCCCGGTACATGGTGAACAGCCAGTTGAACAGCTTGACCCCGGTGGGGATCGAAATGATCGACGTCATGATCCCGAAAAAGGCATTGACGTTGGCTCCCGATCCCATGGTGAAGAAGTGGTGCAGCCAGACAAAGAACGACAGCACGCCGATCGAGGAGGTGGCGTACACCATCGACTTGTAGCCGAACAGGGGCTTGCGGGAGAAGGTGGCGATGATCTCGGAGAACGCACCGAACGCCGGCAGGATCAGCACGTAGACCTCGGGGTGGCCCCACACCCAGATCAGGTTCACGTACATCATCGCGTTGCCGCCGAGCTCGTTGGTGAAGAAGTGCATGCCGAGGTAGCGGTCGGCGGTGAGCAGCGCGAGCGTCGCGGTCAGGACGGGAAAGATGGCGACGATCAGGATGTTGGTGATCAGCGCGGTCCAGGTGAACACCGGCATCTTCATCAGGTTCATGCCGGGAGCACGCATGCGCAGGATCGTGACGATGAAGTTGATGCCCGTCAGCGTCGTGCCGAGGCCGGAGATCTGCAGCGACCAGATGTAGTAGTCGACGCCGGGCGTCGGGCTGTACCCGAGCTCCGATAGCGGCGGGTAGGCAACCCAGCCCGTGGCCGCGAAATCGCCGACGAACATGGACAGCATGACCAGCACCGCGCCCATGGCCGAGAGCCAGAAGCTCAGCGAGTTGACGAACGGGAAGGCCACGTCGCGCGCGCCGATCTGCAGCGGCACGATCACGTTCATCAGGCCGAGCACCAGCGGCGTGGCGACGAAGAAGATCATGATCACGCCGTGGGCGGTGAAGATCTGGTCGTAGTGGTGCGGCGGCAGATAGCCCGCGGCATCGCCGTAGGCGATCGCCTGCTGGACGCGCATCATGATGGCGTCGGCAAAGCCGCGCAGCAGCATCACCAGCGCCAGCACGATGTACATCACGCCGATCTTCTTGTGGTCGACCGAGCAGATCCACTCCGTCCACAAGGGCTTCCATCTGCCGAAGTACGTGATGGCGCCGATCAGCGCCGCGCCGAGGACCAGCACGGCCGCCAGCGTTCCCATGATGATCGGCTCATGGAGCGGGACGGCATTGAGGTTGAGTTTTCCGAACATGGCTTATTGCTCCACGCGCCCGATGGACGCGGACGGGATGGGCTGGAAGGCCTGCAGGGACTCGGGCCCGTCTGCGCGGCAGACCTGGCCGTTGGCCAGCATGTATTTGTCGACCACGCGATCGAACAGCTTCGGGGCCACCGCCGAGAAGAGGGTGACGGCGTCCCGGTTGCTTGGGCGCTCCAGGCCGCGGTAGGTCTTGAAGTCGAGCGTGTTGGCGGAGGCCTTGGCCGAGCGCACCCACGCGTCGAACGCCTCGCGCGAAGTGGCCAGTGTCTTGAAATGCATGTCGGAGAAGCCGGCACCGCTGTAGGCGGCGGACTGCCCGAGATAGACACCCGGCGTGTCGGCGATCAGGTGCAGCCGCGTCTGCATCCCCGCCATCGTATAGACCATGCTGCCCAGCTGCGGGATGAAGAACGCGTTCATCATCGACTCGGCGGTCAGGCGGAAGTTGATGGGCGTGCCGACCGGGATCGCCAGCTGGTTCAGCGAGGCGACACCGTACTGGGGATAGATGAACAGCCACTTCCAGTTCAGCGCGATGACCTCGATTTCGACCGGCTCGACTTGCGATGCCAGCGGCCGATAGGGATCGAGCTTGTGCGTCGTGTTCCAGATCAGCACGCCCAGGAAGGCCACGATCAGGCACGGGATGCCCCAGACGACGATCTCGATCGTTGTCGAGTGCGCCCAGGTCGGTGCGTACGCCGCGCGCGTATTCGTCTCGCGGTAGCGCCATGCGAACCACAGCGTCAGGACGATCACGGGAATGACGACCAGCAGCATGACGAACAGCGCGACCAGGATGAGCGATTTCTCCTGCTCGCCGATGCTGCCCTTCGGCGACAGCAGTTCGAGGTTGCAGCCGCTCAGCAGCAGGCTTGCAAGGGCGCCGAGGGCAAGCGCGGCCAGGCGCGACGGTATGGGTGAGGGCGGGGCGGCAAGCTGCCCATGTGGAGGGCTGTCTGCCGGCAAAGCGGTAGGTTTGAGCATTTCGGACACCGTGGTTACGCATCACCGGGTATCCATGCCCCTCACTTCAGGGCCGAAGCAATGACCGCCGCAGCCCTGGAAAAACACCCGGCCGCGCAAGAGATGTATGGATCCCGGCAATGATGTCTGGCATCCTATAGAAAGACAAAACCCATACAAGAAAGAAGATTCGCGCCATGGAGGCCATACAACACCGGAATGCAGGCCCTCAGTGGGATCTGAGGATCACCCGGACAGGCGGTGCGAGGTATCTACAGATCGTCGAGTTCATCGAGCAGGCGATCGGCGACGGACGGCTGGCCGCCGGAGACCGTGTGCCACCGCAGCGCAGCCTGGCCAAGGCACTCGGGGTCGATCTCACGACGGTGACGCGGGCCTATACCGAAGCCAAGCGCCGCCACCTCATCGATGCCCGGGGGGCGCTCGGCACCTTCATCGCTGCCCCGCGCGCGGAGCTTGCCCGGGTCGTGGACATGAGCATGAACGTTCCGCCGCCGCCCGCCGGACTGGACTTCCAGGACCTGCTGCGGCGAGGGCTGTCGCAAGTCCTGCTGCACAGCGACCCGCACCTGTTGATGACCTACCAGCTCGGGGGCGGCAGTCCGGCCGATCGCGCCGCCGGCGCAAGCTGGCTGGCGCAGATCGTGGGGGCGGTCGATGCATCGAGGCTGGTGGTCTGTCCCGGCGCGCAGGCGGCCCTCGCGGCCGTGATCCTGAGCCACACACGCCCCGGCGATGCCATCGTCACCGAGCCGCTGACCTACCCGGGGATCCGCGCCGCGGCTGTCCAACTCGGCCGGCGTGTCCTCACGGCCGCGTGCGACGCGGATGGGATGCGCCCCGACGCGCTCGAGGCGGCCTGTGCGCAGGGGGCCAGGCTGGCCTATCTGAACCCGACGGCGCAGAACCCGACCACGCATACCATGCCGGCCGCGCGCAGGGCCGACATTGCGCGAACGGCCGAACGATGCGGCGCCACGATCCTGGAAGACGATCCCTACTGGCTGCTGACACCGGACGCGCCGCCTCCGCTGGCCCATTTCGCGCCGGCGCAGACGTACTACGTGTCGACGCTGTCCAAAACCCTGAGTCCGGGATTACGCACCGCCTACCTTCTGCTGCCCGCGGGAACGCGCGGCGACGACCTGCTGGCGGCCCTTCGCGCATTCGCCCTGATGGCGGCCCCCGTGACCGCGGCCCTGTCCACGCAGTGGATACAGGACGGCTCGGCCCCGCAGTTGCTGGACGGCATCCGCACGGAGGCCTTCGCGCGGCGTGAACTGGCAGACCGGTGGCTCAGCGGGATCGGGCAGGCGCCGCCGACAGGCATTCACGTGTGGCACCGTCTGCCAGACCATTGGTCCACGCACCAACTGACCCGCGCCGCACTGGCGGAAGACCTGCGTGTCACTCCGTCCGACGCTTTTTGCGATGGGCCGAACCCGCCCAATGCGATCCGCATTTCGCTGGGCGGCGTCGACGATCGGGCGCAGCTGTCGCTGGCGCTGCGGAAACTGGCCGTCTTGCTGGAGCGCAAGCCGGCCATCGGCGGGGAGCTCGTGGTCTGAACGGGGAAGCCTCTCCGCAACGTTGACCGACATTTCCGCCGCGATCCGTTGGCCGCCGACCATCCCGGATGGTCGCCTTGTCGCCACCGCCGTACATCGTCGAGATCGGCAGGCGTACGACAGGCTGCCGCCCGGCCGGCGTAGCAGCCCCGTCCTGATCGAGGGCAGCGGGAGCCGCCCTCGGTGCCTGGCACCTGCACGAATCTACATTTCAGACTTCTTGCTCAGCGTGCTGGAATCAACGTGAACAAATTTCTTTCCGTAGATCGTCAGGCTGGTTTTCTGAGAATACGTGAGCGTCCCATCCTGATTGAGGCTCAAGTCAATGGAAAAATCATGCGTTTTTCCATTTTTCTGCATGAAAGAGTGCTCGGCGAATGGCCCTGACGTACTGACATTGAATGCATTCTGATTTTTCAGCCGCCCCTCCGCGGTCGCGCAAACGCCACGCGGAATGCAGAATGAATCAATGATCATGTTGTTCTTTTTGTCCCATATCCAGTATCCGACCTGGTCGTGAAACAGCTTGTTGTCGGATTTTCGAAAAACCTGCTGGTGGTAGCTCACGGAGACCAGGTCCTGCTCGCTCGCATTGGTCGCGCTGGGCCCGTCCGTAATCACGATCTTTTCAAAATAGGGGCTGGATGCCGCTGATCCAGGCGGCAGGCCAGCCTTCTTTTGGGCCGGCGCGACGTCAATCCCCTTGTCGCCCTCCCAAACACCAATAAGCTTCGCCAGGGGGTTGATTTCGGTGGAATCGTTTTTGGCGTGGGCAATTCCAAGGCAACTCATGGCCACGGCGGCCGCAAGGATTTTTTTCATGACGGATCCCGGTTTCAAAATAGAGAAATTAAAAAATGACTGCAATGAAAACCCGGTGACTCTACCCAAAGCCAGAATCGGACGGCTTGATGATCATCAATGTGAATCAGTTGCAGGCGACAAAACTCCCCGCGCCAGGATGTGCAAGGGGCTGAAATAGGAATAATTAATTGAAATGATTGAAGTGGGCTATTGCAAGTCGGGGCGCCGGCCAAAACCGATAAGTCCAAGCAATGAGAAGAACAATGACAAGCAAGACAAAGCGGGCGCGGCACACGCTCGAATTCAAGCTGGACGTGACGCACCATCGTGCTCACGGGAGAAGGCCTTGCCGATCTTGGTTGACGCGAAAAGATGCCGGACTGAGCGCCGACAGGCCGGCATCACGCGAAGCGGTTGCAGCGATGGCTGATGCGTTTTTACGGAAGGTGGTTTCGTGCTCTGACAAAGCTATTGCGATAAGAAGACTTATCGCTATGTGCCTCAACGCAGACCGATCGGAGTGATCGTCCTCCAATGGCCCGGAAGCGGACACCCTGGGCCGGGTCGGCCAGCGGCCGCTGTGCTGTGGTCAGCGAGTCCGTCTGCCTGAAGGACCGCAGCGGGACCGCAACGGTCGACATCACCATCGTTGCGCGTAATCGGCCACTCGGTGCCATGCCGGATTTTTGCAACACACCGCGCCGACGACTACGAAACACTGCGGCCTTGGCGGCTGGCCGCGTCCGCCGGCTAACGCACAGACGCTCGCTTCGAGCAAGCCACGTCATCTATTGCGTGCCGACCATCCAAGCGGCGAAGCGTTGCATTCCCTCTTAATTGACATCACAATGTCAAATGGGTTCCATGGGGCCAATTAGGTTTCCAGGCCCGATCGCAAGGAGTCCCATGTATTTTGATTCGTCCTTTCCGGCAGACACGCTTCGCTGGCTGCGCGCGGGTGTCGTCCTGCCGCTGGCCTTGGTGGCAGGCGCCTGCGCTCAGTTCCCCGAGGCCAGCGAGCGGCCCACCCCGCAAACACCGGAAGGGCTGCACAGCGCGTCCAGCCTTGCGGCATCTGCCGTCGCGTGGCCCGATGATCATTGGTGGCAAGCCTATGGCGATGCCCAGCTCAATGCCCTGATTGGAGAAGCACTGCGCGACTCGCCGGACATGGCCGCTGCCGCCGCCCGCCTGCGCGGGGCCGAAGCTGCCGGGGCCGTGGCGGGTGCCGCCTTGCTTCCTCAGGTGAGCGCCAACGCCTCCGCTGCCCGCCAACGCCAGAGCGGCTCTAGCGACTGGAATGAGGTCGGCCGCGCCACCCTCGATTTCAGTTGGGAAATCGACTTCTGGGGCCGCAACCGCGCGAGTCTGGCCGCCGCGACCTCCGACCTGGAAGCCAGCCGCGCCGACGCGGCCCAGGCCCGGCTGACGCTGGCGAGCGCCATCGCCTCCAGCTACGCCGACCTGGCCGGGTTGTATGCAGTGCGGGACGCCGATGAAGCGGCGCTGGCCGTGCGTCGGCACAGCGCGCAACTGTTCACCGAACGTTTTGCGAGCGGGCTGGAAACCCGCAGCGGCGTCAAGCAGGCCGAAGCCCTGTTGGCCAGCGCCGAGGGCGAGTTGCTGCGCGTGGACGAAAGCATCGGCCTCACGCGCCATGCCCTGGCCGCGCTGGTGGGGGCGGGGCCGGATCGGGGCCTGACGATCCGGCGGCCCAGCGTCGCCATCCGCAGTCCCGAGGGTCTGCCTGCGGAGCTGGCCGTGAATCTGCTGGGGCGCCGCCCGGACGTGGTGGCCGCGCGCCTTCAAGCAGAGGCGCAGGCGCATCGCATCGACAGCAAGCGCGCCGAGTTCTACCCCAACGTCAATCTCTCCGCGTTCATCGGCTTCGAGTCCATCGGGCTGTCCAACCTGTTCAAGTCGGGTTCGCGCATCGGCAGCATCGGGCCGGCGGTGTCGCTGCCCATCTTCAACGGCGGTCGCCTGCGCGGGGAGTTGAAGCGCGCGCAGGCGTCCTATGACGAGGCCGTCGCCAACTACAACCGCACGCTGACCCAGGCCCTGCAGGACGTGGCCGATGCCTGGCTGAGCCGCAAGGCATTGGCTCCCCGGCTGGCGAAGGCGGAAGAAGCCTTCAGGGCCGCCGAGCAAGCCTACCGCGTCACACTCAACCGCTACGAAGGCGGCCTCGCCAGCTACCTGGAAGTCCTCACCGCGCAGGACACCCTGCTGACCAACCAGCGTGCCCTGACCGATCTGCAATCCCGCGCCTTCACGCTGGACGTTGCCATGACCCGCGCCCTGGGCGGCGGCTACCGCGCGCCCCGCAGCTAAGAACCCTCAAGAAACGAGAGCACCATGTCCGACAACAACCAAACGGCCGACGCCACTGCGGCTGCGCCTTCCAAGCAACGCCGCGCCCGGCTCTTTCTGATCCTGGCTGCTGTGGTGGCCGCAGGCGCCATCGGCGGCACGGCCTACTGGCAGCTCTATGCCTCGCGCTTCGTCTCCACCGACAACGCCTATGCCGCCGTCGAAATCGCCCAGGTGACGCCCGCCATCGATGGCACGATCGCCGAAGTGCGTGTCAGCGACACCCAGGCGGTCAAGAAGGGCGACGTGCTGGTGGTGATCGACCCGACCGACGCCAAGCTGGCGCTGGAACAGGCCGAGGCCCAACTGGGCAGCGCCGTGCGCCGGGTGCGCGGCTACGTCGCCAACGACAGCAGCCTGGGTGCGCAGATCATCGCCAGAGAGGCGGACGAGAAGCGCGCCGCGGCCGACCTGTTCTCGGCGCAAGCCGACTTCGAGCGGGCCAAGATCGACCTGCGCCGCCGTGAGGCGCTGGTAGCCTCCGGCTCGGTCTCGGGCGAGGAACTGACCAAAGCCCGCAACGCCCACGCCACGGCGGATGCGGCGCTGGCCGCTGCCCGCGCCGCATCCGCTCAGGCGCGGGCAAATCGCAATGCCGCCGTGGGTTCGCGGCAGGCCAACGCGGTGCTGATCGCCAACGCCACGGAAGACACCAACCCCGAAGTCGCCCTGGCCCGCGCCAAGCGGGATCAGGCCGCGGTCGATCTGGGCCGCACCGTCATTCGCGCGCCGGTGGACGGCGTGGTCGCCAAGCGCCAGGTGCAGCTCGGCCAGCGGGTGAAGTCCGGCACGGCGCTGCTGTCCATCGTGCCGGTGCAGGACATGCACGTGGATGCCAACTTCAAGGAAGTGCAGTTGGAGAACGTGCGAATCGGCCAGCCCGCCACCGTCAAGGCTGACATCTACGGCGGCTCGGCCAGCTACCGCGGCGTGGTGGAAGGCTTCTCCGGTGGCTCCGGCGCGGCGTTCGCGGCCATTCCCGCCCAGAACGCCACGGGCAACTGGATCAAGGTGGTGCAGCGCCTGCCCGTGCGCATCAAGCTCGATGCGGCGGAGCTGGAAAAGCACCCGCTGAAAGTGGGGCTGTCGATGGTGGTCACGATCGACACCAGCGCCTCCGGTAGCCAGGCCACCCAGGCCCGTCGGTAAAGGAGGGGCCTCATGACTACCCCGTCTTCAGACAGCCAGGCGCCCCTGACCGGGGGAATGCTGTGGTTGGCGGCCATTGTTCTCGCGGCGGCCAACTTCGTCGCCGTGCTGGACATGACCATCGCCAACGTCTCGGTTCCCAACATCTCCGGCAATCTCGGGGTCTCGACGAGTCAGGGCACCTGGGTCATCACGTCCTACGCCGTGGCCGAAGCCATCCTCGTGCCGCTCACCGGTTGGCTGGCATCGCGCTTCGGCACGGTGAGGGTGTTTGCCGTGGCAATGGGATGTTTCGGCCTGTTCTCGGCCCTGTGCGGCCTGGCCCTTTCGTTGGGGATGCTGGTGGCAGCGCGCATCTGCCAGGGGCTGGCCGGCGGGCCGCTGATGCCGCTGTCGCAAACGCTGCTGCTGCGCATTTTTCCGAAGGAGAAGGCGGGGGCTGCCATCGGCCTGTGGTCGATGACGACCATCGTGGCCCCGGTGCTTGGCCCCATTCTGGGCGGCTACCTATGCGATGAATACAGCTGGCCCTGGATCTTCTACATCAACCTGCCCATCGCTGTGGGCTGCGCCTGGGCGGCGTGGAAGATGCTGGCGCGCTACGAATCGCCCATTGCCCGCAACCCCATCGACAAGGTGGGGCTGGCCTTGCTGGTGCTGTGGGTGGGCTCGCTGCAAATCATGCTCGACGAGGGCAAGCAACTGGACTGGTTCGCTTCCTCGACCATCGCCGGCTTGGCGGTCGTCGCCGCCATCGGCTTCGCGGCCTTCCTGATCTGGGAGCTGCACGCCGAGCATCCGGCGGTGAACCTGCGGGTGTTTCGGCACCGTGGGTTTTCCGCCAGCGTGCTGACTATCAGTCTGGCCTTTGGCGCGTTTTTCGGCGCGAATGTGCTCACGCCGCAATGGTTGCAGAGCTTCATGGGCTACACCGCGCTGGAGGCGGGCAAGACTACCGCCTGGAGCGGCTTCTTCGCGCTGTTCGCGGCGCCCATCGCGGCAGGGCTCGGGGGCAAGGTCGACGCGCGCAAGCTGGTCTTCGGCGGGGTCATCTGGCTGGGCATCATCACCCTGTGGCGCACCGTCGCCACCACCGACATGACCTACTGGCAGGTGGCCGTGCCGCTGATGGCGATGGGGCTGGGCATTCCCTTCTTCTTCGTGCCCACCACGGGCCTGGCGATGGCCAGCGTGGACGAGGAAGAAATGGCTTCCGCCGCCGGGCTGATGAACTTCCTGCGCACCTTGTCGGGGGCCTTCGCGACCTCGCTCATCACCACGCTGTGGGATGACCGCGCCACGCTCCATCACGCGGAACTGGTCGGCGTGTCCGACGGCGACGGCAGCGTGCGCACGATGCTGGAGGGGGCGGGCTCCACCTTGGACGCCATCAACCAGTCCATCGACCAGCTCCTCACCAGCCAAAGCGTGATGCTGGCCACCAACGACATCATGGCCTGGGTGGGCGTGGCCTTCGTGCTGGCGGCGAGCGCCATCTGGCTTGCGCCCAAGCCACGCAGGACGGTGGCGCCGGGCACCGGGGGGCATTGATATGGTTTGGGGCCAGTCCTTGCGCTTCGCGTTCCGACCAGGGCTGCCGCGAGCGGGGCAGGGCCCATGCGCGGCGGACCTTCAATCCGGACTTCGACTGGCAGTCACGGGCCATGCCGGATGTCTTGATGGCCACGGAGCCGAAGGCGCTGTAGTCAGTCCGCGTCCCCATCCTCGTCGAGTTTCACGCGCAGGGCCGCGATGACCTTGTGCATCGTCTTGATGTCCTCGACGGCAAGACCTTTCGCCAGCCCATTGATCCAGGGCGTCTGCAACTGCATGGCCGCCCCGTAAGCCTGTTTTCCCTTCTCGGTCATGACGACGAGCTGCGCACGCTTGTGGTGCGGATTGGCCTCGAAGGCGACCAGACCCTCTTTCTCCAGGTCGTTGACGATACGCTGAACGTTCTGGCGGTTGGCCCCCATGTCGCGGGCCAGCCAGGCGACAGGCTGCGGCCGATCCACCGCGTTGACGGTGCCGAGGATCTGCCAGCGGGCACTGGTCAGGCCCAGGTCGGCCACCAGTCGGTCGCCCGCCGTGAGCACCTGGCTGTTGAGTCTGAACAGGTCAAGGATAAGGCCGCTCAGGGCGGCGCCTGCCGGGGTGTGCTTAAGGGGTTTCATTCGTCATCGTGTTGTACAATTGACATCATAATGTCAATATGATCCATGTCAATCATACCCTTCCTTCACCCATCCCACCAAGGAGCGCCTCATGCACGCCATACGCCCCATGGACCCCAACTTTCCCATCCAGCGCCAGGTTGAGCTGGATGCTTCCCCCGTCGTGCTGGTCAACCTGCTCCTTCTGGACAAGGCCGACGAAGAAGCCTTCCTGCGTGTCTGGCAAGACGACGCGAACTTCATGAAGCGGCAGCCGGGGTTCATCTCAACCCAACTGCACCGCGCCATCGGCGACAGCCCGGCATACCTCAACTACGCGGTCTGGGAATCGAATGCGCATTTCCGGGCGGCGTTCATGCATCCGGAGTTCCGCGCGAAGCTCTCGGATTACCCGTCCTCGGCGGTCGCGTCGCCGCACCTGTTCGGCGCAGCGTTGCCGGATTTCCATGCGTTTGCGCCACGGGTGCTGCACGGTATCGGGGCTCGCCTCTTGTTGCTGATGGCGCTGGTGCATGCCGGCGCCGCGCTTTATCACCACTTCATTCGCCGGGACGGCCTGCTCCGGCGCATGTGGTTCGGCAAATGACGCAGCGCGACAATCCGTGTGCCCGCGCTCCGCCGCCGGGTGGCAATCATGAGGGGCGCCTCATGAAGCGTATGGGCTTCGTTGTGAGCGGTTGAAGGCGGCCCTGATTGCCTGCCATTCAAGATGTCACTGATGAACACACGTGGGGCAGGCCCCTGGATCTCCGGACACAGCCCCCCCTTAAGGGCTTCCTTGCCACGCGCGCCCGCGGCTTCGGCGAGTGGGGCAGGGTGGAAGCCTTCGAGACGGCCGCCCAAGCCATGCGGGAAGGGCGCCAGGGGCCGTCGAAGGCTTGAAGCCCAACCCTGCGCTCGATCAAGCGATCCGCAACTAGGCTTGCTGTGCAGGAACGCCCTTTTCCAGTTTGGTTTGAAGGGCCATCAACACCCGGCGCATGATCTCGATATCCTCGGGGGGAATTCCGCGGGCCAGCTCGTTCATCCATGGCGCCCCCAGGTTCACGGCCCGGTTGTGAACGTTTTGACCGCTGGCAGTCAGCATGACCAGCGGAGCCCGCCGGTGATGGGGGTTGTTGGCGAATTCCACGAACCCGTCCCGGGCCAGGTCGTGGACGATGCGCTGAACATTCTGACGGTTCGCGCCCATGTCTCTGGCCAGCCAAGCCACGGGCTGCGGTCTTTCTGCTGCCACGATGGTGCCGAGCACCTGCCAGCGTGAACTGCTCAGGCCCAGGTCTGCGACCAGCCGGTCGCCCTCGGTGAGCATGCCGCTGGCCACCTTGAACAAGTACAGCGCCGAGGTGCCCAAGGCTGCGCCGGCGGGTGTTCTTTCCTGAGCTTTCATCTATCCCTATCTGCTTGCAAGATAGCGGACAATCATGACCAATTGACATTTGATTGTCAAATTGACACAATAAATCATTCAAATGCGAACCGTATCTCAGGTTCAGCCGAGTCTCACCTTAGTCGATAGGAAATCCCCATGAGCAAAGCGCCTCTCCACGCAGTAGCGGGAACGCTGGCGATGCTGCTGATCGCCACTTTCTGGACATCCACAGCGGTGTCCGAGCTGTTCCTTGACGCCACTGCCGTGGCAACCGTCAAACGCTGCATCGCCCTGTACGGGCTAGCCTGTCTCGTGGCGTTGATGGCCATGACGGGGGGCTCAGGCTTCGCACTGGGCAGGGGGCGCAAGGGCCGTCTGATCGAAGAGAAGAAAAAGCGCATGCCTCTGATTGGCGCCAATGGCGCCCTGGTCATGATTCCGGCGGCCATCTTCCTGCATGACCGGGCGGCATCCGGCGTGTTCGACACGTGGTTCTACGCCGTCCAGGCGCTGGAGCTGGCCGTCGGGCTGGTTCAGCTCACCATGATGGGCAAGAATTTCCGCGCGGGCTTGCGCTTGGCGGGTCGTTTGCGCACACGGTCTAACGTGTGAGCGGGCTCGCTGCGCCCTCGGAGCTGGCGCTGATTCGTGGACATCCGGAACTCGACGTAGTCATTCGGTGATGTGGCGAGGAATGCCGAGAGCATCCAGTCGCTCCATTGATCGCCTTTGAGCAAGAGCCTTGCGGCGTCGGCCAGATCGAGCAGACCGTCCGGCTTGCGCGTCGTCGCCGAGTTCGCGGGAATGGCCGTGGCTGCGACGTCGAACACTGTGCTGCACGCAGCGCCTTCTGTCGTGCTTTCCAGATCGGCCAAATATTTAACATAAGATAAATTATGCGACGCCAATTTGTTAGGGATTTTTTCTAATGTCGTACTTGGGATGAATTCAGATGTCGTACCCCGTCCTTGATCGTGCCAAGCTGGCGGCCTTGCCGCCGAGCCAGGAGCGCAATCATGGGCCGACCCGACACGATCACCATGAGCATGCGGGAACTGGATCGCTGCAAGGTTATTCAAGCCGTGGCCGATGACGGCCTGATGGTCTGGCGCGCCGCGGAGAAGCTCGGGATCTCCAAGCGTCAAGTCGAACGGCTGGTGCTACGTTATCGCGAGGATGGGCCACAGGGATTGTGCTCGCGTAAATGGGGCCAACCAGGTCACCACCAACTGCCGCCCGGCCTCGAATCCCGCGTGTGTGGCCTGATCCGCGACAGCTATGCGGACTTCGGCCCGACCCTGGCGGCCGAGAAGCTGCGTGAGCGCCACGGCATCGAGATTTCCAAGGCCTGCGTGAGCCGGATCTGGTCAAACGCCTGTCGCTGCAGCAGGCCAATGCCCAGCTGCGGAGCCGACTGAAAGCGCATACCGCCACGGTCCCACGGCCCAAAGGGATCAAGGACATCGCGTCCTTCAATGCCTATCAGGACGAAGCGGCGCCCCTGGATTCGCAGTCCCCGACAACTATTCGCGCGCCGGGATCGCTTGCCGCGCATGCGTTGCTAGACTTCCCCACCACTGAGAAAGGCCATTCCGCCCTTTCCGCATCCCGTTCCCGCATTGCGCAATCGCCACTTCAATCGCTGTGAAGTCGAGCGCGCCCCGTATGCCAACCGGCCCGGGTTCCGTATCCCGCATCCGAGTTGCAGCAGTCCATGGTTTCCAAACGCCTGTCTTCCGACTTCCAACGTTCGTCCGGCATTTCACGCGAGTCGCATGGCAACGCATCGCCGCAGACATCGCCGCCGCCCGCAAGACGCCGGACGACCCGCGCATCCGGCCCGCTGGAGAGCCTGCACCGTGTCAGGCGCAGCACATCGTTGGCGGTGCGGCAGCCGGTTGATGGCGCCGGCGCGTCCCGCCCGGTTGCGCGAGGTCCCTTGCGGATTGCTGCCGCGAAGCCGGTGCCCGCGGACTCGCGCGGGCGAATTCCCGATGTCGATGTGAGCAGGCTTCCCACGCGGGCCCCGCCCTTGCCGTCCAAGCGCGGGCGCGGTGTCGAAACGCGGGCCGATCCGCGTACGACGTTCAGGCCCGGCCCGAGAGATGCATCCGCCCTTCACTCCACAAAGCGGGCCAGATACGGACGCGCATTGGTGGAGCCGTCGGCTTCGCGGCGCATGGAATCCGGGCACGAACCGACGAGGGAGCAGCTCATCGGCGAAGACGCCGGGCTGGATCGTGCGGCCCGCAGCCGGCTCAGTGCGCAGCACAAGGAACAGTGCGGGCGCCTTCAGCATCTGGCGAAACAGGCCCGGCAGGGACGCGCCCGGTCACAGAAGGTGGATCCGAAATCCTGCCTTCAGCTGGCGCAGGACAACATCCTCGCGCAGCGCAACGGGTATGGCCTGGCGCTGGTGTTTCTGAGCCGGGTGGTGTCCTCGGAAGAGAACACCCGGCGCGTGACCGATTACTTTCTGGTCTTGAGTGCGGCCGCGCCTCAAGCGAGCCCGTCGATGCGACAGGATCTGCAGCGCTGTGCGGACGTGGCGGCGCACTACCTGTCCAAGACGAACTGGTTCGAGGGCACGCCGTTGTACCAGCTTGTCCATGTCAGCAACCTGCTGAGCAAGTATGCGGACCGGCCGGCATGCCTGAACGCCATCGCATGGGTGGCCGGCCAAGTGCTGATGCCCGAGGTGCTGCCGCGGCTCTCGGCCAAGCAACTGTCATTGCTGGCCAACGCATTTTCCAAGAACCAGGGCAGCGAACACTGCGAACAGGCGGTGGCGCGCATCGGGCGCCACGTGCTTCAGGATCGCGTCGGGGAATATCCCGCGCAGAGTGTCAGCATGCTGCTCAATGCCTTCAGCAAATGGCCGGGCAACCTTGCCTGCCGGACCGCCACCGAACGCTTGGCCGAGCGGCTGGCGGACGATGCCGATCTCCGGCAGATCATGACTGCGCAAGCGGTGGCCAATTCGCTCAATGCGCTGGGCAAGTGGCCCGACTCCACCGATTGCCGAGCCGCCGCCGAATGCCTGGCCACCCGCCTCATCGACGATGACAGCCTGCGGCAGGCCCTGGACGGGGCCCAGGTCGCCAACTCAATCGGGGCGATGGGCCGGTGGCCCGACTCCGGCAATTGCCGGGCCGCCGCCGAACGCTTGGCCGCGCGGCTGACGGACGATGCCAAACTCCGGCAGAACATGAGCGCGCAGCAGGTCGCCGGCTCGCTCAATGGGCTGAGCAAGTGGCCCGACGCAGTCGACTGCCGGACTGCCGCCGGACACCTGGCCGCGCGGCTCGCCAGCGACGCCAAGCTCCGGCGCGACATGAACGCGCAGGAGGTCGCCAACGCGCTCGGCGCGCTGGGCAAATGGCCCGATGCCGCCGATTGCCTGACCGCTGCCGAACGCCTGGCCGTACGGCTCGCAGGCAGCGAAAAACTCTTGCTGGCGATGAAGTCGCAGCTGGTTTCCAATGCGCTCAACGGGCTGAGCAAGTGGCCCGACTCCATCGATTGCAGGACTGCCGCCGAATGCCTGGCCATCCGCCTCCTCGACGATGACGGGCAGTTGCTGGCGGACCTGGATGTGCAAGGGGTCGCCAATTCGCTCAACGCGCTCAGCAAATGGCCCGACGCCAGCGCGTGCCGTGCCACCGCCGAACCATTGGCAGCGCGGATCGTGCACGAGCCGGCGCTCGGGCAGAGCATGAATGTGCAGCAGTTCGGCAACGCGCTCAACGCATTGGGCAAGTGGCCCGATGCCGCCGATTGCCGTGCCGCGGCCGAACGCCTGGCCCTGCGGCTGACCACCGATGCCAAGCTCTGCCGGACCCTGAATGCACGAGGGGTCGCCAACGCGCTCAACGCACTGAGCAAGTGGCCCGACGCCACCGATTGCCGCGCCGCCGCCGAACGCCTGGCCACCCGGCTGACAGACGATGCGGGCCTCCTGGACGCCCTGGATGCACAAGGGATGGCCAACGCGCTCAACGCACTGGGCAAGTGGCCTGACGCCGCCCCTTGCCGAGCGGCCGCCGACCGCCTGGCCGCCCGGCTGACGGATGATGCCGGACTCCGGCGGACCATGAACGCGCTGCAGATCACCGGTTCGCTCACCGGACTGAGCAAGTGGCCCGATTCCGCCGGCTGCCGTGCCGCCGCCGAATGCCTGGCCGCACAGCTCGCGGACGACGCCATGTCCCTGCAAGGGATGGATGCGCGCAAGATGGCCAATGCGCTCAACGCGTTGAGCAAGTGGCCCGATTCCACCGATTGCCATGCCGCCGCCGAGCGCCTGGCCGCGCGGCTCGCGGGCAATGCCGGGCTCCTGCAGGCAATGGATGCCCAAGGGATGGCCAACGCGCTCAACGCGCTCGCCAAGTGGCCCGACTCCGCTGATTGCCGCGCTGCCGCCGAATGCCTGGCCGCACAGCTCGCGGGCAATGCCGCGCTCCTGCAGGCCATGAGCGAACAGCACCTCACCAACTCACTCAACGCGCTGAGCAAGTGGCCGGAGGCCGTCGATTGCCGGGCCGCCGCCGAACACCTGGCTGCCCAGCTGACCGGGGATGCCGCGCTGCAACGGAGCCTCGGCGCGTGGCAGGTTGCCAACCTGCTCAATGCGCTGAGCAAGTGGCCCGATGCCGCCGATTGCCGGACCGCCGCGGAATGCCTGGCGGCCCGGCTGGTGCGCGATGCCGATCTTCTGCAGGCCCTGAGCGTGCAGGCGCTCTCCCTTGCCTTCAACGCGCTGGGCAAATGGCCCGACTCCGCCGACTGCCGCGCGGCCGCCGAGCATCTGGCCGCATGGCTTGCGGACGATGCCGAGCTGACGCAAGCCATGGATGCGCAAGCCGTCGCCAACGCGCTTGGCGGACTGGGCAAGTGGTCCGACTCCGCCGACTGTCGCGCTGTCGCCGAACACCTGGCCGCCCGGCTTGCGACCGATGCCCGGCTGCGGCAGGACATGAGCGCACAGCAGGTCGCCAGCTCGCTCAATGGGCTGAGCAAGTGGCCCGGCTCCACCGATTGCCGGATTGCCGCCGAACGTCTGGCCGCCCGTCTCGTCGACGAACCCGCGTTGCTGCAAGCCATGCATGCGCGGCCGGTCGCCAACGCGCTCAATGCGCTCAGCAAGTGGCCCGACGTCGCCGCTTGCGGTGCCGCCGCACAGCGTCTGGCTGCGCGGCTGGCGAGCAGTGATCGACTCCCGCAGGCCATGAACGAGCAGGAGGTCGCCAACGCGCTCAACGCGCTGGGCAAGTGGCGGGATGTGGACGATTGCCGTGCCGCCGCCGCCAGCCTGGCTGCCCGGCTTGCGGACGATGCCGCGCTCCGGCAGGCGCTGAACGCGCAAGGCGTCGCCAACGCCCTCAACGGGCTGAGCAAGTGGCCGCAGAACGAAGCCTGCCAGGCGGCTGCGATCCGTCTGGTCGACGACCTGGGCAGCGGTGGGCGGCTGTTCAGCACGTTCGATCTTCCGGAACTGGCGCAGTTGGCCAACGGCATGGCACGCTTTGCACTCGCCATCGGCGATGTCGCCGCGCACGAGCGCGATGCGGAACTGACCGACGGCACCCCGCTCGACCTGATGCACACGCGCCTGCGCGAACTGGCCGCGCATCTGAACGTGCGTCCCGATGGGCTGAATCATGCCGGCACGCGTGCGATTGCGATGGTCTTCAAGGCGCTGGCCAGTGCGGGACTTCAGGACGGCCAACGCCTGCTCGCCCGGCAGGGCTTGCAGCGCCTGCAGGCACTGCAAGCGCAGACCGGTTTCAAGCCGGATAACCTGGAAACATTGGGCAGCCTGGCTGCCGGGCTGTTGCCGCTGGTCCGTTCGCCCGAACTCAAGCCGTACCGGCGCGACGCACTGCGGCTGCTCGGCTTGATGCAGCCCGACGTGGCGCGCAAGGTGCAGTGCTACGTCGATGCCCACGCCGCGTCGCCATCGCCCGCAGTGCAGACCCGGCCTGCGGAAGACGAGGCGTTCGGCACCCGGCTTCCGGGCCTGACCTTCTTCCTGCTGCTCAAGACCTACACCGTGGTGGCCAGCCTGTGGAAGGCGCGCTATGTGTCGGACATCCCCGCCCGGGTCGCGGAACAGCGCGAGGCCCTCAAGGCCTGGATAGGCCGCACGCTGGAGCCGGTACGCGGGCACATCGAGGGCGATCTGGACGAGATGAGCTGGAACCTCATCGCCCAGATCGAGGCAGGCGACAACGTGCTCGATGCGCTGGATCTGAAGCTGTGGCGCGATCTGGACAGGATCGTCGCCGCCCATCCGCCCACGCCGCTGGACGTGGCGGCGGTGCGGCGCGAACTGCGCGGGTTGCCGGAGGTGCGGGACCTGCTCGGCAACGAGGCCGGTGCGGCGCGGTTGCAGATCATCGACATGCACGGGCGCGATGTCAGAACCAGTACCCCCACCGATGCCAGCGGCACTGGAGCCCAACCGTATTCGTTCTTCACCCGCCTGACCGGCGGGCGCCTGCCGCTGGTCGAGGTCGAACTGCCCGGCCAACTCAGCGCATTCATGCTGGCCCGCACCATCCGCCATGGCGATGATCTGCTGCGCATGGACCTGTTCGGAGGCAGCCACCTGACGCCTTCCACCACGCGTGTGTTCGAGCGGTTGGCCGGCGCGCAGAGCATCAAGCGCTACGGGCGCCTTCCCGCCGTGCGGCTGGCCGACACCGTGCCGAACGCACCGCTGATGAAAGACGTGATCCGCAAGCTCAACCCCCAGCGGGAGGATTGGTATCGCATGCAGCGCGCGCTGCTGGAAATCGTGCCGCGCGATCACGTGGTCGAGGGACCGGTCCGCCTTGCGCTGCTGGCCGACCGGCCGCAGGGGGCCGAACCGGCGTTTGCCCTGCGCACGCCCGAGGGCGAGCCGATCCGGCTGGTGTCCCATGACGGCTGCGGCTTCGTCAGGGAATCGCTCGCGCGGCGGATTCCGGCCGTGGCCAGGGCGATGGATGCGTGGAGCCTATCGCGCCAGAAAGGTTCGGACGCTGCGCCGGCGCTACGCATGGTGATCCTGCCGTCCCAAGCCACGCATCACTATCCGCGCAACGAAGCCGTCATCGAGGAGGCCCGGACGCATCTGCGCCACGCGCTGCACACGGACACGGCGCTGTGGGAGACGGACGCGTTCAGCGGCACCCGCAAGCTCAGCAAGCCCAAGCTTTACGACCTGCTCGTCGGCGCGGGCATCAGCGGAACCCAGGGGGTCGCCGTCCCCTCGGCCGACGGCAAGCTCTACCTGCCCGGAGAGAAAGGCGCCGGGTTCGATCGCACGGGCGGACCGGTGCTGCTGGGCAAACCGCCCTACGACAAGCCGAACCTGATGCCGATACCGGCCGAGCGCGTCGGCACCTCCGCGCAGGGCGACGCCACCGCGCGGTTCCTGGAGACGGCCTTTGCGTTCCAGTACAGCTACACCGCCTGGGACGAAAGCCAGCCCCACACAGCCGGCCATGGCGACGATGCCCCGATGCTGCACGGCAAGGGCGTGACCATCGTGGTGCCCGACGCGCTCTGGCCGCAGGACAATGACGCGCAATGGGTCTGGTCGACCGAGGACATGAAGATCCATTCGAGCTGGACACAGCGCCGCGAGCGCGACCGGCTGCCGGCGCGCATGAACACGGTGGGCAGCCTGCGCGTCAAGGATGTCTACACGCCGGGCTCGCTGATCGCCGTGCCGGTCGATGAGCTCAAGAAGCGCGATGCCGACTGCGACGGCGACAGGGTGTTCGTCTACGCCGGGCTGCCCAAGATGGCGCAGGCGATCGCCGGCTTCTTCGAGGAACGGGAGCGGCAGGTGGGCAAGGTGCCCTCGTTCAAGCCGCCCAAGACGGCCAGTGCCGCGTTCGATGAGGCGGGCCAGTATCGCGCGGGGCGTGCCGCTGAGGTGCTGTCGGCGGTGCGCGGGCAGGAACTGGTCCGGCGCATGAGCACCCTGCAGTTCCACTTCTGGGGCCAGCCGCAGGCGGTGCGCGAACGCATCGCCGAGTCTGCGATCTTCGGCACCTACGAGGGCACCCGTCGCGAGCTTCGGCGCGGTCTGCGCCGGCTGCTGTACGACCCGGCCGAGGCGACGCCGGACCCATTGCAGGCGCTGCGTGAGCGGGCACGCCTGGGCGTGGAACACGCGCACCACCCCGTGGCGCGCGAGGCGGCCGAAGTCCTGTTGCACCAGTTGGAAGCCTTCTCGCGGGACGCGCACGGACTGCGTGAGCCCGCAGCGCCGCCGCCCGCATTGTCGCCGACCCTCGCCGAGCGTTTCACTTCGCTGGCCGAGGCTTACACGCAGGCGGGTACGCCGCGCGAGCGGCTGGCGGCCCTGGCGGAGCACTATCCCACCGCCCTGCTGCCCCACCCCGGAACGGCGCTGCCATCGGAGCGCCCGGCCGCGGAGCAACTGGGCTATGCGCCGGAGGCGCCCCTGGAGACCCTGCGCAATCTGCTCACCCTGGGGGTGAAGGTCGGCACCGACGCCCCCAAGGCGGCGACCCAGACCGGGGTGTACCTGAAGATCGCCGATCGGCTGGAGCATGCGCTGCGCCGCGAGCAGGATCGCATCCGGCTCATGCCCTACACGAAGAGCGGTCTGCTGCCCAAGCTGCGCGATGGCCTCAATGCCCAGGCCGAGCAGCATCGGTTGCGCGACAACCCCACGCTCGCGGCCGGCTTGATGGAAATGGCGCTCGAAGAGCTGCTGGAGCGCAGGCTGATCGACGGTGTCCCGACCCCGGGCGCATTGTCCGCCGACACCGAGACCCAGCTGCGGCAACTCGCCCACGGCCTGCACATGACCGCCGCACAGGCCGAGGCAGAGATGACTGCGCTCGTCCGCCACGCCATCCGGGGAATCGGGGTGTTATGCGGCGAGGCGCATTGCCTGAAATCGGAGTCGTCGCTGTTCGACAAGCTGCGCAGGATGATGCGCAAGACACGTCAGACGCCGCAGGCCGCCGCCGCGGGGGTGGGCGACACTCTGCGCTATAGCGTCGTGCTGCCCCCGGAGACGTTCGTGCTGGGATATGCCGGCATCCTGGGCATACTCGATGCCGCGGGGCTGACGCAAACGCGGGTCCACAACAGCTTCGTGAAGTCCAACGCCGCGTTCAAGGGCGTGAACGTCAAGCTGACGGGCCGGGACACCGGGGGCAATGCCATTCGCCTGGAGATCCAGTTCCATACGGAGCGAACCTTCGAACTCAAGGAACGCTTCCACGACGCTTACAAGCAGACGCAAGCGCAACAGCTCGCCGGCGCGAGCCGGGAGGACCAGCTCGGTGCGCTGGCCGAGGCCCGGCGTGCGTTCGGGGAGATCGCCACCCCGCAGGGCTGCGAGCACATCACCGACTGGGAGACCGCCCCGCCGCATGCGGATCGCCCGCGCGCACCAAGCGCCGCCGCGCCGCGCCTGGCGGCAGCGCATGCACAGACCGCCCTGGGTGAACATGTCCAGCGGCTCGCCGCGCAGGCCCGGATTGTTCACCAGGAAGTCGGGCCCTTGCTGGCGGCGCTGGAGACACACGAAGACCTGGACCTGCGGGTGGACAAACACCACAGCGTGCCCAAGCAGACCGCGTCGATCAGGAAGAAGATCGAGCGTTATCAGGTCCTCGAAGGCCTGTCGCTCGAGCAGGCCAGCGCACGCGTGCGCGATGCGATGCGCTGGATCGTGCTGCTGCCGGCGAACCGGTTCGGGATCCGGTTCGCGCACGCGCGGCAGCGGCTGGAGCAACAGGGCTTGCGCGTCACGCGGATCAACAATGGCTTCACCGCCCCCGATACGACCTATGCCGGCCTGAACGTGACGTGGCGCACGGCTGCGGGGTCGGATTTCGAGATCCAGTTCCATACCGCGCAGAGCCTGAACACCAGAAACACCAGCCACAAGACCTACCGCAAATGGCAAGACCTGGAGGTCAATATCGCGCTCGCGCAGGATCCGGCAGAACGCCAGGCGCTGCAGCAGGCCAATGCCCGGCTGCTGAGCGAGCGGAAGGCGCAAGCCGCCGCGGTCGCGCTGCCCGAGGGCATCCAGGGCATCCCCTCCATCCGCTACGATTCGAGCGCGGATGCCCCCCTCACGGCATCCGGGCGCACCCCGCAGCCCATCCGGGAGATGCCGGACACCGAGCCGCACCCGCGCCGCGCCCCTGTTCTGCATGGTGCCGGCCTGCCCCCTCCTCGGGCCGGTACGGCGCCCGGTAGCGAAGTCCGGGATCAGGTCGCAGCCGCCCTGGGGCCGCACTGGCAAGCGTTGCGCTGGGAACTGGCGGGTACGGGCATCGCGCTGGAACCGTCCGTGCAGCCCGAGCGCCTGGACGAGCAGCTGCAGAAGATCCAGCACGGCCTGGAACGTAAGACTGCCCGGGATCTGCAGGACCTCGCAGGCAACCCCGGCTTGCGGCTCGACTGGGCACGGCGCGAACCCCTCTACAGGCGCGTCGTCGACTCTCGCGCCCGGCTCGGCGCGCAGCCGCCCCGGGAGCGCATGGACCCGCTGTATGACACGCTGCGCAAGCTCGACACCCGCGGCAGGCTACGCCACCCCGAAATCGAGCGGCATTTCAGCATCGGCGCGGCCCAAAGCGGGGGTGACCTCAGCCTGTTCGACAGCCTGTATCAGGTCCTCCAGCGTCGCGACACGGCCTCGGGCCTGCAAGCGCTGCTGGCCGGCACCAGCATCCATTCCAGCCTGGGATTCGGCAAATACATGCAGGGCTTGCTATACCGTGGCGGGCTGCCGCGCCCCGATCAGGACGGCCGCAACGACCCGATGGACCTCCGTGCCGCCTCGGTGGTCATGACCGCCCTGGCCGATCTGCTGGACCTGCAGATGGTGTTCTTGCAGCGTCGGGACGATGGCAGGGTCCAGCTCAATCCACCGGTCGGCAGCGGCACGGATACTGTCTTTCTGCTGCACGAGATCGCTCTCGGTACCGACGGGCGTGTTTCTCCGCTGTGGATACGGTGACTGCCCTAGCCGTGGGGACGTCTCTGGCTGGCCAGAGCCTATGAAATCGCCAGAAGTAGCACGGGCGGTATGCGCCCCCCGAAAAAGTCGGCCGCGACTCCGGTCCACAAGAGATGAGGATCGTACGGCTTCCGCCCGCATCGTCTTCCGCCTTACGTTCGCCATGGTTTCAAAAACTTCGGGGCGCGCGGCGCTGTACGACCCGGTTTCAGCAAGAATCTTCGTTCTTGTAACCTACTGAATTGGAACAATGAGAAATCGCATTGGTGGTAGCAGCAGCGCATCGACCTCGACGCAGACCGGAAACGCTATTGAGCAACTGGATACGGCGATAGGAAACCTCCATGATGCGCGCCGGAAGGCTACGCAGAAAAACCCCGCATTGGCTTTGTTTGAGTCACGAAACAAAAATACTGACAACTTGCTGGCACAAGCGAGCGCAATCAGTGCAAATAATCACCGCAACGCCGGGAAAAAAAACGACGCTACGCCGGATAGCACAGACCTGATCAATGCACTAAACAGTGCCGCGGCGGCTTGGATGAAGGCCTGACCGCAATCCATGCATGGCCCTGCCCTGCCTTGCATTCACGCAAAGCTTGTTGCGCGGCCATGTCGGCGTATCCCTTGTCCTCACGGGCAAGGAGTGGAATTGCATAGGCTTCGGCAAGCCTGCTTCGAGGGGCCTTTCGTAAACCAAGACTGCGCCGGCGTCAGATTCCAAGGTAACCGGGTCTCGTAGTCGTCGGCGATCTGCGCTAGGGCGCCCATTCTCGGGCGCTTGCAACAAATCTGTGGAACTGTGTGAGCACAAGCCCGGCCTGCAGGCAACGCGGACTTCTCAGCCCATCGCATTGCGCATGGCATGCCGCATCAGAAGCGCGGCAAACCGCTCGGGCGCCTCGACATCCGGGAAATGCCCGCATTCCTCAAAGATTTCGATCTCCGCATGCGGAGCGCACTGGTGCAATGAGGTGGGATCGGTCGGCGCGTGGGATGGATCACTGCCGCCCCAGATCATGGTGCAAGGAACCGCCATTGCGTTCGCCGATGGCATCGTTTCCCGGGTCAATCCCTGCACGATGCCCGCCAGGCAAAAACAGGCGCCGCAATGCATCGCATCGAGTGCCGTGTCTCTGAAGAGGTGTTTCCGCCCTTTGGGCAGCGCCATCGGATACCAACTCTTGACCAGCTTTTTCCGGAATAACCATGCGATCGCCTGCCCCGCGACCGGAATGCGCAGCGGCCACGGGATGGTCCGATCGACCCAAGCCTGCATCGATGCGAGGGATGGCGTCTGCGACAGCACCAGGCCGGCCACTCGATCCGGTGCCATCCTGGCTGCGTTTACGGCATACAAACCGTTGGCGCAGCTGAACGCCAGCGTTGCCCTCCCGATGTTCAAGCGATCGAGCACATCCAGTATGGCGCGTGCGCCCTCGTCCAATGTGTGCGAATACCTTGGCGCGGGGATGGAGTATCCAAAGCCGGGCATATCGAAGCACACCACACGCAGCGCGGGCGATAGGAGCTCGATCAATCGAGCATAGTGCTCGATTGTGTTCGGCCCGTCGGGAGCCATCACGACACAAGGCTTCGTGGATCCGGAATCGTGCACGCGAACGCGTCCCGCAGACGTCTCGACGAAGGTCGTTCGCAGTCCGTTCTGCAGCCAGGCAGACTGCCCTCGCGCATGCTTTGCGAGACAGTGGTCCACGAAGGCGCCCACGGAACCCCTCCCTCGCGGCTGGTCGGCGCTACGCGGTTCTGAGGCTGCTGCGCCGGCCGGGGAACGCTCCGAAGACGATGCGGCCGATGGCGGTTGGGCTGGGTCTTGGTTAGTCGTTGTCATGATCGGAAACTTTCGGGATTCTAAGCATGAGCGTAGTCAGCGTCGTGCTGGCGGCCGGGGCTTGCGCGCCGGCCGAGCCAGCCTACATCGCCCCCGCCAGCCTCGCCAACGCATCATCGACAACGGCCCGCGGACAGCCCAGGTTCGCGCGCAGGAAACCATGCCCTTCGGCGCCGAATTTCTGCCCTTTGTCGAACCAGATGCGCGCGCGGGTCAGCATGAAGTGCTCCAGTGCCTCCGCCGACAGGCCAAGCGGACGGCAGTCGATCCAGGCAAGGTAAAGCGCGTCCATCTCGTGTACGCGCAGGCCCCAGTCCGCCGCGTTCACGGTGGCGGCGAAATGCTGCTAGTTTGCGCGAATGTAAGCCAGCATGGCTTCCAGCCAGGGCTCGCCTCGGGCATAGGCCGCCTCGGTGGCCACCATGCCGAGCAGGTTGACTACGTTGAACTGGTTGCGCTCGAGTTGCCGGATGAAGGTGTCACGCAGCCGGCGGTCGGAAATGATCAGGTTTGCGCATTGCAGGCCGGCCAGGTTGAAGGTCTTGCTGGCCGAGGTGCACGTCAGGCTGTGCGCGGCGAAGCGCGGGTCCAGGGAGGCAAAGGGAATGTGCCGCCGCGACGGCGCCAGGACGAAGTCCTGGTGGATCTCGTCGGCGATCACCAGGATGCCGTGGCGCAGGCAGATCTCGCCCATCGTGCGCAGGTCGTCTTCCGACCAGACGTTGCCCGTGGGATTGTGCGGATTGGAGAGGATGAACAGCCGCGTGTCGTCACGAATGGCCTGCTCGAAGATCGCCGCGTCGAAGCGATAGCGGCCGTCTTCCAGGACGAGCGGCGCCGGCGCGTCGCCCTGGCATTGGGCAGCACGCTTGCGCTGACGATCTATCCGGCGCCCTTTCCGATTCCGCCGTATTCGCTGGAGGTCTATTTTCATCGGCGGCATGCCGGCGTGCCCGGTCATGCCTGGCTGCGTGACCAGATGCGCCTGGTCTTGGCCGCGAAGCCATAGCTTCAGGCCGATTGGCCTCAATCCGGGCGGCGGGATGACGGCCCGGCGAGCGGATCGCGCGCAAACGCGGACCTGATCTGCGACAGCCGCGCCGGTTTCATGATCGGGCCGGCAAGGACCGAATCGCGGGCGCATGATGCCGCCCTGCCCTGCACCGCCTGGGCCGAAGCCTTTTCACGTTGCCGCCGGGATCGCCCTCGCGTATGAGGCCCGCGCCGCGGCACGCCACGCCACGCCACGCTTCGCAAGCCGGAACGGATCTTCGCAGTCGGATCAGCCCGATCGCGCGATCGGGTAGAGAATGGCTCCCCCCTTCAAAAAGCGGAAGCTGGTTTCCAGACAATACCGCGCATCCCCCTCTTCGCTCCGCGCGAGCCGAGCGATTGTTCAACAGTCTTGTGCCTTACGGGCTGGTTTTCAGGCGCCCCCAAACCGATTGCACCGCCACTGGTGTGTGCTCGCCCTGGGCTTCTGCATCCGATTGCCATCACGTATGGGTTACTCCCGAATCTCCTCTGGTCTGAACGCTTCACGCGGTGCCTCGCCGGCGCCGCAGCCCGACACGCCGCCGCAGACGCCACCGCCGGACAACCGCCGACGCACCCGAATGGACAGCCCCCTGGGGGGCCTGCATCACGCCAGGCGGAGCGCTGTGCCGGGCGCGGGCTCGTCAGGCGGCATGCCGCAGACGGCCAGGTCGCTCCCTCGCCGCATGGAATCGCGGGTGTCCGAGCCTGTCGAGCGCGAGGTCCCGGAGCGCGCCACCTCCGAGCCACGCCCGGAAGATGCCTCCACCAGTGATCCGATGCGAAGCGCCGGCCGCGAGCGCTCCTGCATTTCTCCGCCTGGCTCACGGCGTGCCGGGGCCGACGCTGGGCCTACGCCGGCGCAGCTTGCCGAGTACGGGCGTTGGCTGGACACCGCGGCGCTCCGGCAGCTCGATGCCCAGCGCGAAGAGCAGTGCTGGCAGCTTCAGGCGCTGGTGCAAGATGCCTGGAATCGAAAGGTCGATCTGCAGCTCTGCGCCCAGCTGACGAGCGATAACATCCTCGCCCGGCGCAATGGGTGCGGCCAGGCCCTGGTCTTTCTCGATGGGGCGGTGTCCGCGGAGGAAAACGCCCGGCGCGTGGGCGACTACCTGTGGGTGCTGAGCCAGTCTTCCGCCCAGGCTGGCCGGCACGGGCAACGCCAGCTCGAGCGCTGCGTCGATCTCGCGGCGAGCTATCTGTTCAAGACGGACTGGTTCGACGGGGCTCCCTGCCCGCAGTTGAGCAACCTGGGCAATCTCCTGAGCAAATATCCGACCCGGCCGGCAGCCATGGAGGCCGTTGCCTGGATCGCCGGCCAGGTGCTGGCGCCCGTGCGCTTGCCGCGGCTCAATGGCAAGCAGTTGGCCTTGCTGGCCAATGCGTTCTCAAAGAATACGGACAGCCTGCGCTGCGAGCGGGCCGTGGCCCGGATCGCGAGCCAGGGGCTGGACCATTGCACGGAAGCCTTGGCGACGCAGAGCATCAGCCTGTTGTTCAACGCGATGAGCAAATGGCCCGACAATGCCGTCTGCCAGACCGCCGCCGAACGCCTGGCCGCGTGGCTGGCCGAGGCGGCCGGCACGTTGCGCGCGATGACCGCGCAGGAGGTCGCCAGCACGCTCAATGCCCTGAGCAAATGGCCCGACTCGGACGCTTGCCGGCAGGCCGTGGAACGTCTGGCCGACCGCCTGGCCAAGGAGAGCCGCCTGCGCCAGGCGCTGAGCGCGCAGCAGGTTGCCAACGCACTCAACGCGATAAGCAAGTGGCCGAAGGCGCAAGCGTGCCGGACCGCAGCCCTGCAACTGGCCGGCCGGGTGGCGGACGATGAGCGGATCCTGTTGACCCTGAATGCGCAGGGGGTCGCCCTTGCGCTCAACGCCCTGTGCAAGTGGCCGGACGCCGATGCCTGCGGCCAGGCGGTCGAACGCCTGGCCGAGCGGCTGGCCAGGGAGCGCGGCCTGCTCCAGGCGATGAGCGCGCAGAATGTCGCCAACGCGCTCAATGCGCTGAGCAAGTGGCCCAACAACAAGGCTTGCCGCCTGGCCGCCGTGCTGCTGGCCGAACGGGTGGCCAAGGAGAGCCGCCTGCGCCAGGCGATGAGCGCGCAGCAGGTCGCCAACGCGGTCGGCGCCGTGGGCAAATGGCCGGACGAAGCGTTCTGCAAAGCGGCCGCCGAATGCCTGGCGGTCCGGCTGGCCGACGAAGCCGACCTGCGGTGGGCCTTGAGTGCCCAGCAGTTCGTCAGCACGCTCAGTGGGCTGAGCAAATGGCCGAAGTCGAACGACTGCGGGAGGGCAGCCCAGTGCCTGGCCGTCCGGCTGGCCCAGGATGCCGTGCTGCGGCAGGCGCTGGACGCGTTAGGGATCGCCAGCACCCTGAGCGCGCTGGGCAAATGGCCGGAGGCCAGCGATTGCCGGATCGCTGCCGGCTATCTGGCCGCCCGGCTGGCGCAAGACGGTGACCTGCGGCAGGCGCTGGATGCGCAAGGCGTTGCCAACGCGCTCAATGGGTTGAGCAAATGGCCGAACGCGGACGACTGCCGGACGGTCGCCAAGCACCTGGCCGCCCGGCTGGCCGAGGATGCGGCGCTGCGGCGGGCGCTGGACGCGCAAGGGGTCGCCAACGCGCTGAATGCGCTGAGCAAGTGGTCGGATGTCGAAGGCTGCCGCGTGGCCGCCGAACACCTGGCCGAACGCCTGGCCACGGATGCCGACCTGCGGCAAGCGCTGGACGCGCAGGGTGTCGCCAGCACGCTCAATGCGCTGAGCAAGTGGCCGGACACGGCCGTCTGCAAGGCCGCCGCCGAGCACCTGGCGGCCCGGCTGGCAGACGAGGCCGGAATCCGGCGCGCCCTCAGTCCGCAAGGCATGGCCAACGCGCTCAATGCGCTGAGCAAGTGGCCGACCGCCGCCAACTGCTGCCTGGCCGCCGAGCTTCTGGCCGGACAGCTGCTGCGCGACCCCGCCCTGTGGCAGGCCATGAACGCACAGGAATTCGCCAGCACGCTCAGCGCGCTGAGCAAATGGCCGGACACGGACGATTGCCGCCTGGCCGCCGAGCGCCTGGCCGCCTACCTGGACAAGCAGGCCGATCTTCGGCAAGCGCTGGATGCGCAGGGAATCGCCAACGCACTCAACGCCCTGAGCAAATGGCCGGATACGGCTGTCTGCAAGGCCGCCGCCGACCACCTGGCCGCGCGGCTGGCGGAAGAGGCCGACCTGCGGCAGGCGATGGATGTGCTGGGCATCGTCGGCGCGCTTGGCGCGCTGAGCCGGTGGCCGGAAGCGGACACTTGCCGGATGGCGGCCGAACGCCTGGCTGCCCGCTTGGGCAGGGAGCCTGAGTTGCTGCGGGCCATGAGCGCGCAGCAGTTCGCCAGCGCGCTCAATGCGCTGAGCAAGTGGCCGCAAAGCGAGGCCTGCCAGCAGGCGGCCCTCGGCCTGGCCGATGCGCTGGGCGGCAGCAGCCGGCCGTTCGGGGCCTTCGACATGGGCTCGCTGGCGAAACTGGCCAACGGCATCGCGCGCTTCGCGGCCGGCCTGGCCGGTGCGGCCGCCCCCGACGACGAAGACGACGATGGCCAGGCAAACGCGGCGCTGTCCATGATGCACGCCTGCCTGCGCGAACTGGCCGCGCATCTGAGCGTGCGCCCCGCGGGGCTGGACGCAGCCGAGACGCGTGATGTCGCGATGGTCTTCAAGGCGCTGGCCACCGCCGGGCTCAAGGACGGCCTGAAACTGCTTGCTCGCCAGGGCTTGCAGCGCCTGCAAGCCCTGCACGAGCAGACGCGCTTGCGGCCCGACAGCCTGGAAACCCTCGGCAGCCTGGCGGCCGGGCTACTGCCGCTGGTCCGTTCGCCCGATCTCAAGCCGTTCCGCATCGATGCGCTGCGGCTGCTGGAACGGATGCAGCCCGACGTCGCACGCAAGGTGCAGCACTACACCGATGCCCACGCGGCTTCGGCGGCGCTCGCGAAGGCCCGGTCCCCGGAGGGCGAAGCGTTCGGTGTCCGGCGTCCCGGCCTGACATTCTTCCTGCTGCTCAAGACGTATGCCGTGGTGGCCGGCCAGTGGAAACAGCGCAACGCGGCGGACGATCGCGCCCGGGTCGCGCAGCGGCGCGAGGCGCTCCAGGCCTGGATCGGCAACACGCTGGAGCAGGTGCGCGGGGCCATCGAGGGCGATCTGGACGAGATGAGCTGGAACCTCATCGCCCAGATCGAGGCCGGCGACCACGTGCTCGACGCCCTGGACCTGAAGCTGCACCGCGACATGGACCGGATCACCACCGCCCATCCGCCCACGCGGCTGGACGTGGCCGCCGTGCGGCGCGAGCTGCGCGGCCTGTCGGCCGTGCGGGACCTGATGGGCAGCGAAGCGGGCGCGGCAGCGCTGCAGGTCGTCGACATGCGCGGGAACCCCATCCGGTCCGGCCCCGATGCGCTGGCGAACTACTCGTTCTTCACGCGCCTGACGGGCGGGAAGCTGCCGCTGATCGAGGTCGAGCTGCCCGGCAAGCTCAGTGCGTTCATGCTGGCGCGCACCCTCCAGCACAACGGCGACCTGCTGCGCATGGACCTGTTCGGCGGCAGCCACCTGACGCCGCCCAATACGCGCGTGTTCGAGATGCTGTCCGGCGCCCAGGGCTCCGCCAAGCGCTATGGCCGCATTCCCGCGATCCGGTTGGCCGACACCGTGCCGCACGCGCCGCTGATGAAGGACGTGATCCGCAAGCTCAACCCGCAGCGCGAAGACTGGTACCGCATGCAGCGCGCACTGCTCGAAGTCGTGCCGCGCGACCACGTGGTCGAGGGGCCGGTCCGCCTTGCGCTGCAGGCCGACCGGCCGCAGGGCACCGCGCCGGCGTTCGCGCTGCGTCTGCCCACCGGCGAGCCGATCCACCTGGTCTCCCATGACGGCTGCGGCTTTATCCGGGAGTCGCTCGCGCGCCGGATTCCGGCCATGGCCGCGGCGATGGACGAATGGGCCCGCTCACGCCGGCAAGCCGAGCCGCAGCCGCCTGCACCGCGCATGACGAGCCTGCCCCCGCAGGCCACGCATCACTATCCGCGCAACGCTGCAGCGATCGAGGAAGCGCGCACGCATCTGCGCCGGACACTGCAAGAGGACGCGACGCTTTGGCAGGCAGAGGTGCCCGATGGCACGCACCGGCTCGGCACGACCAGGCTCTACGAGCTGCTCGTCGGCGCGGGCATCACCGGTGTCCAGGGCATTGCCGTCCCCTCGGCCGACAGCAAGGTCTACCTGCCCGGCGAAAAAAGCGGCCCGTTCGATCGCGCCGGCGGGCCTGTGCTGCTGGGCAAGCCGCCCTACGACAAGCCCAACCTGATGCCGATACCGGCCGAGCGCGTCGGCACGCCCGGGCAAGGCGATGCCACCGCGCGCTTCCTCGACACCGCCTTTGCGTTCCAGTACAGCTACACCGCCTGGGACGAGAGCCGGACCCGCACCCCCAGCGACGATGCGCCGATGCTGCACGGCAAGGGCGTCACCATCGTGGTGCCCGATGCGCTCTGGCCAAAGGGCAACGATGCGCAGTGGGTCTGGTCGACGGAAGACATGAAGATCCATTCGAGCTGGACCCGGCGCCGCGAGCGCGACCGCTTGCCGGCGTGCATGAACACGGTGGGCAGCCTGCGTGTCAAGGACATCTTTGCGCCGGGCGCGCTGATCGCCGTGCCCATCGATGAACTCGGCAAGCGCGATGCCGACTGCGACGGCGACAAGGTGTTCGTGTACGCCGGCGCGCCGAAGATGGCCCAGGCGATCGACGGGTTCTTCGCCGCGCGGGAGCGGCGGATCGGCAGGATGCCCTCGTTCAAGCCGGTCAAGACGGCCCGCGCGGCCGTGGACGAAGCGGGTCAGTACCATGCCGGCCGCGCCGTGGAGGTGCTCTCGGCGGTGCGCGGGCAGGAGCTGGTCCGGCGCATGAGCACCTTTCAGTTCCACTTCTGGGGCCAGCCGCAGGCGCTGCGCGAACGGATCGCCGAGCAGGCAATCTTTGGCACCTTCGAGGGCACCCGGCGCGAACTCCGGCGCGGCCTGCGCCGGCTGCTCTACAACCCGGGCGCGGCCACGCCGGCATCGCTGCAGGCGCTGTGCGAGCGGGCGCGCCTGGGCGCGGCGCATGCCCAGCACCCGGTGGCCCGCCAGGCGGCGAAAGCCCTGCGGGACCAGCTGGAAGCCTTTGTGCAGGCACCGGACGCGCCGCCCGCCCCCGCCGGGCAGCCGCAGGCCTTGCCGAGCGCCCTCGCGCAACGCTTCACTTCGCTTGCCGATGCCTATGCGCAGGCCGGCACGGCGCGCGAGCGGCTGGAGGCGCTGGCAAGCCACTACCCGACCGCCCTGCTGCCCCACCCCGGCACGGCCCTGCCGGAAGACTGCGCCGACGATCCCCTCCCCCTCCCGGAGATGCAGCTCGGCTACGTACCCGCCGCGCCGATGGAGACCTTGCGCAACCTGCTCACGCTGGGCGTGAAGGTCGGCACCGACGCGCCCAAGGCGGCGACGCAGACCGACGTGTACCTCAAGATCGCCGAGCGGCTGGACCGTGCGCTGCGCAGCGAGCCCGACCGCATCCGCCTCATGCCCTACACCAAGAACGGACTGGTGAAGAAGCTGCGCGAGGGCATCGACGTGCCGGCCGAACGCCTGCTGCTGCGCGACAACCCCACGCTCGCGGCCGGGCTGATGGAGATGGCGCTCGAAGAGCTGCAGCCGCTGGGGCTGATCGACACGGCCCCGGCCCCGGGAGCGGTGAGCGCCGAGACCGCATCCCGCGTGTGGCAGCTCGCGCATGCGCTGCACGCGGCCGCCGAACAGGCCGAGGCGCGCGTGACCGGCATGGTCGAGCGCGCCATCGACGGGATCGGCGAATCGCGCGGCGAGGCGCATCGCCTGAAATCGGCGTCGTCGCTGTTCGACAAGCTGCTCAGGCTGATGCACAAGGGACGTCTGTCGCCGCAAGCCGCCGCGGCAACGGTGGAGGATGCGCTGCGCTACAGCATCGTGCTGGACGCGCAGACCTTTGTGCAGCGATATGCCGACATCCTGGGCCGGCTCGACACCCTGGGGCTGACGAGGACGCAGGTCCGCAACAGCTTCGTGCTCAACCATACCGCCTTCAAGGGCGTGAACGTCGGCTTCACGGCGGGCGATGGCGACGACAAGGCCGTGCGCCTGGAGATCCAGTTCCATACGCAGGAGACCTTCGCGCTCAAAGCGCGCTTCCACGACGACTACAAGCAAGCGCAGTCGCTGTACCTGGCGGGCGCCGACACCGAACAGCGCCACGCCGCGCTGGACCAGGCCCGGGAGGCCTTTGCGCCGGTCGCCACGCCCCCGGGCGGCGAGCACATCCTGGACTGGGATAGCGCGCCGCTGCGGACCGAGCGCCCGCGCGCGCCCGCCGCCGGCACGCACCCCGCGCGCGATGGCCTGGCCGGGCACGTCGAGCGGGTCACCGCCCAGGCCCGGGCCATCCAGCGGGAGGTCACGCCGCTGCTGGAAGCGATCGGCCTGGCCATCGCCAAGCAGCACAGCACGCCGAAGCAAGCCAGCTCCGTGCGCAAGAAGATCGAGCGCTACCAGGCGCTCAAGGGGCTGTCGCTCGAACAGGCGGCGGCAAGCGTACGCGATGCGATGCGCTGGGTCGTGCTGCTGCCGGCCGATCAGTTCGGCGCCGGGTTCAGGCAGGCGCGGCAGGCGCTGGAGGCCAAGGGGCTGCGCATCATGCGGATCCGGAACGGCTTTGCCGTTCCCGGCACGACCTACGCCGGCCTCAATGTCATCGTGCGCTCGCCCGCCGGGCGGGATTTCGAGATGCAGTTCCATACCGAAGACAGCCTGCGCGCCAGAAACACCAGCCACCCGCTGTACCGCGCGTGGCAGGACCAGGAACTGAGGATCGGGCTCGAGCAGGATCCCGCCAAGCGGCTGCGGCTCCAGCAGGCCAATGCGCAGCGGCAGCAGCTCCGCCGGGAGCGTGCCGCCCAGGTTGCGCTGCCCACGGGCGCCAAGAGCATCGTAGACTTCGACGCCTTGCGCGACGCTGCGCCGCCTCGTGCGACGTCACCCCATCGGCCCCAGCGGCCCGAGCGACCCCAGCAGGGCAAGCGTGCCGGCCATCGGCCATAGCCCAGGCGCGGCAACGGGCGGGCGTCGGCATCGTTCCCGGAGCGATGCGGCCCGCCCGCCTGGGTCGGCAGCGGATCATGATTCTGCCGGCCTCGTGCGCAGGGCGGCCGCAAGCGCCGCGCACGCCCCTGGCGCGTGTGAAGCCGGGCCCATACCGGCCGCACGCAACGTCTCCACAACGCGGCGCGGAGCGCTGGCCTGCACGCAAGCTCGGCCCGGACGCCGCGCTCAAGACCGCGCCAGCGCTCTCACCGCTGGCACGGCCCCGCCCCGCGTTCCGCCCCGGATCCACGGCCGGAACCGCCATCCGCCATCGTTGTTGCCCTGGTGCGCACGCGATCCGAATACCGGCAAGCGACGGATAGCCGCAGCACGAAGTGGATATGCCCACCGTCGTGCGGCGGTCCATTATGCAGTCAAGCGTCGCGCCGATTGCGCCCCACGCGGCCCCCGGGGCGGACCCTGCGGCCGGCGGATCGCGCAATCGCGACGACCTCGATGACCGCTCCATCCCGGCCGCCGCCTGGCGGCGGGCGGACCGTCCCGCAGCGATTTTCGTGAGCAAGGTGAGATTCCTATGAAAGGTCTTGAAGGCAAGGTGGCCATCGTCACCGGCGGCGCCACCCTGATCGGCGCGGCCGTTGTCCGCACGCTTCGCAGCTACCGGGTCAAGGTGGCGCTGTTCGATATCGACGCGGCCAGCGGCAACCGCGTCGCGGCCGAGGACTCCGACGGCACCCGCTTCTGGCCGGTGGACATCACGGACGACCGGCAACTGGAGCGCGGCGTTGCCGACGCGGCGGCCCACTTCGGGCGGGTGGATTTCCTGGTGAACCTCGCCGCCACCTATCTCGACGACGGCGCGAAGTCGGGGCGAGAAGACTGGCTCAAGGCGCTGGACGTCAACCTGGTCAGCGCGGTCATGGCCGCGCGCGCCGTCCACCCGCACCTGGCGGCGGCGGGCGGCGGCGCGATCGTCAACTTCACCAGCATCTCGTCCAAGGTCGCCCAGACCGGACGCTGGCTCTACCCGGTCTCCAAGGCCGCCCTGGTGCAGCTGACCCGGGGCATGGCGATGGACTACGCGGCCGATGGCATCCGGGTGAACTCCGTGTCGCCGGGCTGGACCTGGTCGCGCGTCATGGATGCGCTCACGCACGGCGACCGCGCCAAGACGGACCGCGTGGCCGCCGACTACCACCTGCTGCGGCGCGTGGGCGATCCCGAGGAGGTCGCGGAGGTCGTCGCGTTCCTGCTCTCCGGGCACGCCGCTTTCGTGACCGGCGCCGACTACGCGGTCGACGGCGGCTATTCGGCGATGGGGCCGGAGCAGGCCAAGCAGGCCATTGCGCGCCTGGCCGAATAACGCAGACCCGCCCGACCGGGCCCGATCTTTCATCAAGGAGAACTCTCATGCGTCGAATCGCGATTGTGGGCGGTGGCCAGGCCGGCTTGCCGCTGGCCTTTGGGCTGCTGGACAAAGGCTACGAGGTGACCGTCGTCAGCAACCGGACACCGGACGACATCCGCCGCGGCAAGGTCATGTCCAGCCAGTGCATGTTCGATCCGGCATTGCAGATCGAACGCGAGCTCGGCATCAACGATTGGGAGGCGGACTGCCCGCCCGTCGAGGGCATCGGCTTTGCCGTGCCGCACTCCGAGCAGGCCGGCGCGAAAGCCATCGAATGGAGCGCCCGGCTGGACCGCCCGGCCCAGTCGGTGGACCAGCGCGTCAAGATGCCGGCGTGGCTGGAGCAGGTCCAAGCGCGCGGCGGCCGCCTGCTGCTCCAGGACGCGGGCATCGCCGAACTCGAAGCGCTGGCGCAAAGCCATGACCTGGTCATCCTCGCCGCCGGCAAGGGCGAGGTGGTCAAGCTGTTCGAGCGCGACGCCGCGCGCTCGCCGTTCGACAAGCCGCAGCGCGCCCTGGCGCTGACCTACGTGCACGGGCTGGAGCCGGCGCCGGATTACTCCCGCGTGGCGTTCAACCTGATTCCCGGCGTGGGCGAGTACTTCGTCTTCCCCGCGCTGACGCTCAGCGGCCCGTGCGACATCATGGTGTTCGAAGGCGTTCCCGGCGGCCCGCTGGATTGCTGGCGCGACGTGCGCACGCCGCAGGAGCACCTGGCCGCGAGCCGGCGCTTCCTGCAGACCTATCTGCCGTGGGAGGCGGACCGGGCCCGCAATGTCGAGCTGACCGACGACAAGGGCATTCTGGCCGGTGCGTTCGCGCCGACCGTGCGCAAGCCGGTGATGACGCTGCCGTCCGGCCGCCTGGTGTTCGGCCTGGGCGATGCCGTGGTCACCAACGACCCGATCACCGGCCAGGGCGCGAACAACGCGACCAAGGCATGCAAGGTCTATCTCGATGCCATCCTGGCCCGCGGCGAGCAGCCCTACACGCGCGACTGGATGGACGCGACGTTCGAGCAGTTCTGGGACTACGCCCAATGGGTCGTGCAGTGGACCAACTCGCTGCTGACCCCGCCCCCGCCGCACATCCTCGGCCTGCTGGGCACGGCCGAGCAAGCGCCCTCGCTGGCCAGCACGATCGCGAACGGCTTCAACCACCCGCCGAGCTACTTCCCGTGGTGGGCCGACGCGCAAGCCTGCGAGGGCTTCATCGCGCAGCACCAGCGCACCCCGGCCACGGCTACGGCTACGGCTACGGCTACGGCCTGAGGAGGATCCCATGTTGCAATGCCTCGCCCCCGATCCCACCGCCATGAGCGCCAACCACCACCACACCTGGGGCAACGTCGACCTCGAGCCCAAGGCGCTGCGCAATCTGTTCGGCAGCTACCCCACCGGGGTCGCGATCGTCACCACGCGCACGCCCGACGGGCGTGCCGTGGGGCTGACCATCAACTCCTTCGCCACGCTGTCGCTGGCCCCGCCGCTCGTGCTGTGGAGCCTGGTCGATCGCTCGCCCAACCTGGACGCGTTCCGCGCGTGCTCGCACTTCGCCATCAACATCCTGGCGAACGGACATGAGGCGCTGGCCAAGCGCTTCGCCAGCGCCGCCGTGCTCGACAAGTTCGACGGCGTGGCGCTGCAGGAAACGCCGGAAGGCGTGCCCGCGATCGACGGCGCGGTCACGACCCTGGTCTGCGCCCACGACCACTGCCGGCACGTCGGCGATCACCTGCTGCTGGTCGGGCGCGTGGTGCGCACCGCCAATCAGCCCGGTACGCCGCTGGTCTTCCATGCCGGCCGCTTCACGTCGCTGCATGCGGCCTCGTAGGCCGCCCCGTTCATCGCGCACCGCTGGAGACAGCCCATGACGTCCACCACCCCAACGATCCTGCCCGCGCTGGCCGCGGGATTGGCCCGCGGCAACATCCGCGTCGTCGATCTGACCCAGACGCTGTCGCCGTCGTTTCCGACCCTGCAGCTGCCGTCGCAGTTCGGGCAGGTCCAGCCGTTCAAGATCGAGCGCATCTCGCACTATGACGCATCCGGTCCTGCCTGGTACTGGAACAACTTCTCGTGCGGCGAGCACACCGGTACCCACTTCGATGCCCCCGCGCACTGGATCACGGGGCGCGACTACCCGGGCAACAGCGTGGACACCATCGCCCCGGAGAACTTCGTCGCGCCGGCCGTGGTGATCGATGCCAGCGCGCAGGTGCGCGAGAACGAAGACTGGCTGCTGACGGTGGATTTCCTGCAGGCCTGGGAGCAGCGCCACGGACGCATCCCGGCGGGCGCCTGGGTGCTGTTCCGCACGGACTGGTCGCTGCGGGTGGGCGATGCGGCGGCCTTCCTCAACATCCGGGAAGACGGCGCCCACACGCCGGGGCCGACGCAGGAAGCCGTCGAATGGCTGATCGGCGAGCGCAATGTGCACGGCTTCGGCGTGGAGACCATCAACACCGATGCGGGGCAGTCCTATGCGTGGCCGCTGGCCTATCCCTGCCACACGCTGATGCACGGGGCGAACCGGTACGGCCTGCAATGCCTCAAGAACCTCGATCAGCTGCCGCCGCGGGGGGCGTTCATCCTGGCGGCGCCGCTCAAGATCGAGGGCGGCTCGGGCAGCCCGCTGCGCGTGCTCGCGCTGGTGGAGTGAGCCATGACCGCATCGTCGGATCCGCACGTCATCTTCGTCGGCAGCGGCATCAACTCGCTGGTCAGCGCGGCGCTGCTGGCCACGCGCGGCAAGCGTGTGCTGGTGCTCGAGCGCAATGACCGGCTCGGCGGCTGCATCCGCACCGAAGAGCTGTTTCCCGGCTACCACCATGAGGTGATGTCTTCGTGGTACCCGCTGTTCGTCGGCAGCCCGGGCTATGCCGAGCTCAAGCCCGCGCTGGAGCAGGCGGGGCTGGCGTTCCTCTGCCCCGACTACACCACGGGCCTGGTCTGGCCGGACGGCCGCGGCCTGGCGCTCAAGCAGGATCTGAACGATGCGGTGCAACGCCTGGAGGCCCTGGCGCCCGGAGATGGCGCGGCCCTGGGCGCCATGGCCGCGCGCCTGTTCGGCCCCGATGCCGCGCTCACGTTCGGCCTGCTGGGCCAGAATCCGTACGGCTGGGCGATGCTCAAGCTGCTGTTCGGGCAGTGGCGCCAGCGCGGCACCGACGGCCTGGCGGCCTTCGCGGCCGACGCGCTGGAGACCTTCCGGCGCTGGTCGGAACGCACGCTGCGCTCCGACCTGGCCCGCGCGCTGATCGCGCCGTGGGTGCTGCACTCCGGGCTCGGCCCCGATGACGCCGGATCGGCCCTGATCGGCAAGCTGACCTTCGCCTCGGTGGTCAGCGGCGGCATGCCAGTGGTCAAGGGCGGCGGCAGCCGGCTGGTCGAAGCGCTCGCGCGGGTCATCGAGCAGCACGGCGGCACGCTGATGACCGGCACGCCGGTCGAGCAGGTGCTGACCGAGGGCCAGGGCCGCCGCCGGCGCGCCACCGGGGTGGCAGTGACCGGGGGCCGGCGCTTGCGTGCCCAGCAAGCCGTCGTCTGCAACGTCACGCCCCAGCAGCTGTACGGCCGCCTGCTGCCCGAGATGCCGCAGCCGCTGCGCGAGCGCGCCGAAGGCTATCGCTACGGGCGCGGCGACATGCAGATCCACTTCGCGCTGAACGCGCCGCCCGCCTGGCGCGAGGCGGAACTCTGCAAGGTGCCGCTGGTGCACCTGACCGAGAGCCTGGAGCAGGTCTGCGCCTCGGTCACGCAAGCCAACAACGGCCTGCTGCCGAGCCGCCCCACCCTCGGCATCGGCCAGCCGACGGTGGCCGACCCATCGCGCGCGCCCACGGGCGGCTGGATCCTGTGGATCCAGATGCAGGAGCTGCCGACGCGGCTCAAGGGCGATGCGGCGGGCGAGATTCCCGTGCCCGCCGACGGCCGCTGGAACGAAGCGGTGCGCGAAGCGTTCGCGGACCGCGTGCAGGCACGGCTCGAACGTGTCATGCCGGGGATCGCCGAACGCATCGTCGGCCGGCGCGCCTATTCGCCGGCGGACCTGGAGGCGCTGAACTGCAACCTGGTCGGCGGCGATCCTTACTCCGGCGTCTGCTCGCCCGACCAGTTTTTCTGGCTGCGTCCGTTCGCGGGCAGCCAGGGCGCCCGCGCGCACCGCACGCCGCTGGCCAACGTGTTCCACATCGGCGCCAGCACGCACCCGGGACCGGGGCTGGGCGCCGGCTCGGGGTTCATGGTGGCCCAGCACCTGAGTCCGCGCTAGCGGGCCACGCACACGCTGTCATCCGTCGATCGTCCCGGTCCGACCCGGCCGGGACGGGGCCGGCCTCGTCCGTTTTTTTCTCAACCATGGTCAAGGAAAACGCCATGCGCAAGTCTGCACTCAAGAACCCCCTGCTGGGCGTCCTGGCCTGTGCCGCCAGCATGACCGCGGCGCATGCCACCGAAGGCGGTGGCCTCGCCATCTATCCGGATGGCCTGGAGAACTACCTGGTCGGCGCGCTGCCGCCGCCGGGCGTGCATGCCCTGGTCTACGCCGGCGCCGCGCGCTACGACACGCTGCGCGGCAACAGCGGCCAATCCCTGCTGCAGGACTTCAAGGTTGATGTCAACGTACTGGCGCCGCGCCTGATCTGGGTGACGCCCGCGCAAGTGTTCGGCGGGCAACTGGCGTTCCACGCCATCGCCCCCCTGCTCGACGTCGACTTCCGCGCCAACGGCGCGCGCTTCAAGAGCTCGGGGCTGGGCGACATCACGCTCGGTACGGCCCTCGGGTATCACGTCTCACCGGCGCTCCACTATGTGATCGGCCTCGACGTGTTTGCGCCGACCGGTCATTACGATCCGACCGACCCCTCGAGCCTGGGCAAGAACTACTGGACGGCGCAACCGCTGGCCGCCATCACCTACATGCAGCCCACCGGCTTCAACGGCGACCTGAAGGTGATGTACGACCTCAACTTCCGCAACACCCGGACGGACACCCGCTCGGGCCAGGCCATCCATGCCGACTACAGCGCCGGCTGGGGTATCGGCAACGGCTGGGTGCTCGGGGTGGGCGGGTATGTCTACCAGCAGACCACGAACGACCAGGGCCCCGCCGCCGCCCAGGGCAAGGCCCGGGCGCTGGCGGTGGGCCCCTCCATCCGCTATGCGAACGATCGGGGCTGGCTCCTGACCGTCAAGTGGCAGAAGGAATTCCAAGTGCGCAACCGGCCTTCCGGCAGCCAGTTCTACGTCAAGGCTTCCATTCCCTTCTGATATGAAAAAGGGCGGCATCGCAACGATGCCGCCCTTCCCTTTTTTGCTCGGGCGCCCGGCGCAGGCGCGGCCGGACCCTGGTGCGATGTCGGCACGCAGCCGCCGGCGCATTGCCCCGGCGGCTTTCCGCCCGCCATGCGCGGCCCGCGTGTGCGTGCGGCAGGCAGCGCCGGCCGATCTCGCCGCGCTATCTGCGGCGCAGCGTCTGGCTGGGGGTTTCTCCGTAGCGCTGCTTGTAGTCGTTGCTGAAACGGCCCATGTGGGCGAATCCCCAGCGCAGGGCAACGCCCGCCACATTGGTGGCTTCGCCGCTCATCAGCTCGGTCCGTGTGCGCTCCATGCGCAGGTCGCGCAGATAGTGCATCGGGCTGACGCCGAGAAACTCCTTGAAGCCCGTGTACAGGCTGCGCACGCTGACGCCCACGACCTGGGCCAGCTGGTCTGCGCAGACGGGCTCGTGGGCATGGGCCTGCAGATAGTCCTGCGCGCGCCTGACGTGGCGCGGCAGGATCGTCCCCCGCCGCGACGGCGCAGCCTCGCTGTAGTTGTGCTGGTGCGAGGCCAGCAGCACCGAAGCGGCCAACTGCTCGATCTGCGCGATGACGAGCTTGTGCTGCGCCAGGTCGAGGCCCTGCGCCGAGCAATCGATCAGATAGCTCAGCAGGCACCGCCACTGCGCGCAGCCCCGCCATTCGAAGCCAAGCTCGAAACGCAGGGGCTGCTCCAGCGGATGGCCGAAATGGCCGACCAGCGTCCGCTCGACGAGGGAGCGCGACAGGCGCAGCATCAGCTGCTCGTTGCCCGCGGACCAGCGCATCTTGGTGCCCTCTTCGGGGCTGAGGACCGAGGCGACATCCGGACCGGAGTCGATGTGCTGTGCACCGCTCTCGACTTCCGCGCTCCCCGAAATGGGCATCTGCACCAGGAAGAAGCTGTCGAGGGGGCCGGGCTCGATCTCGACGGCCGCGCCGTACCGCAAGCGGCTGAGCGAGATGTCGCCGAGTGGCGTGTAGTGCATGCGCGCATCGAGGCGATCCGCGCCGCCCACCAGCGCCAGGCGGTGCGGTTTCATGACCCGTCCGACCATGGAGCGGATTTCATCGAGGTCGGCGGAGGCGAACAGCAACCGTTCCGGCGCGCACGGAAACGGATCGAGGGCGGCCGACAACCCAGCCGGACGCTGCGCTGCGGTCAGTGGGGGCGTTGTGTTCAACATGGGCTTTGCCTCCTGGGCTGGGGCCGAGTGTCGCGTCGATCATGGCAGCTTCACCTTCGGGCCGACCCGGCCCGTGGACGCCGCCACGACTTGCAAGACCCATACCAAGATGCATGATTTTTCATGCAGGTCATCACCCTCGCTGTTCGTGGCGGTCCGCCGTTTCGGGGCACGATCCGCCCCTTGCGTTGCGGTCCTGGAAAAAAAGTCTTCCCGAACAGCGAGTTCCAAGATCGTACCCGTCCATCCGCGCCGAGCCCACCTGAGGAAAACCCGCTCCCCCCAACGGTCCCCTATCCCCTTTTTGCGGCTGTTATCCACCCTCTGCCGAAAGTGAAATTGCATGATTAATCATGTATTGACGCGCCTTCATCGCGCAACGAAAGTGAAAGCCAAGGGCACTACCTGCCGGATGAACCGGAAAGAGGAACACCATGGCCGAGCGGTCGTTTGTCGAAGAAGTGAAGAAGCTGCGCCTGGGCGCGGGCGAGGTTTTCAGCGGCGAGGGCATCCTGGCCGTGACCAAGGCGCTGCTGGAATCGGGCGTCGCCTACGTGGCCGGCTACCAGGGCGCGCCGATCTCGCACCTGATGGACGTGCTGGCCGACGCGCAGGACATCCTGGGCGAGCACGGCATCCGCTTCGAGAACAGCGCCAGCGAAGCGACCGCGGCGGCCACGCTGGCGGCGTCGGTCAACTATCCGCTGCGCGGCGCGGTCACCTTCAAGGCCACGGTCGGCACCAACGTCGCGTCGGACGCGCTGGCCAACCTGGCCTCGGGCGGCGTGCTGGGCGGCGCGCTCATCATCGTGGGCGAAGACTACGGCGAGGGCTCGTCGATCATGCAGGAGCGCAGCCACGCCTTCGCGATGAAGTCGCAGATGTGGCTGCTCGATCCCCGCCCCAACCTGCCCTGCATCGTGCAGGCGGTCAAGGACGGCTTCGATCTGTCGGAGGCCAGCAGCACGCCGGTGATGCTGCAGATGCGCATCCGGTCGTGTCACGTGCACGGCCAGTTCGTCACGTCGGCGAACCGGCGGCCGGCCTTCACCGTCAAGGACGCGCTCGAGAACCCCACGCGGGACCTCAGCCGCATCGTCCTGCCGCCCGCGAGCTTCCAGCACGAGAAGGAGAAGGTGCATGACCGCTGGCCGGCCGCCATCCGCTTCATCCAGGCGCGCAAGCTCAACGAGTTCTTCTCGGAAGACGCGGCCGACGTCGGCATCGCGCTGCAGGGCGGCAACTACAACACCCTGATCCGGGCGCTGCAGAAGCTCGGCCTGGCCGACGTGTACGGCGAGTCGAAGATTCCGCTGTACGTCATGAACGTGGCCTACCCGCTGGTGGACGCCGAGTTCGAGCGCTTCTGCCAGGGCAAGCGCGCCATCCTGGTCCTGGAAGAAGGGCAGCCGAATTTCGTCGAGCAGAACGTCGCCAATATCCTGCGCCAGCTGGGCGTGCCGACCGCGCTGCACGGCAAGGATCTGCTGCCCATGGCGGGCGAGTACAACACCGCCACCGTGCTCACCGGCGTGCGCGCCTTCCTGGAGCGCTACGGCTACCTCGAGCCGCAGCCCAAGCCGGCGCGCAAGCAGCGCGTCATTCCGCTGACGGTGGTTGCGGCCAGCGCGGCGGACACGCCCCGCCAGCCGGCCCTGGCCGTCGGCACTGGGGACGATGACAACGGAGAAGGCAACGCCATTCCCGCCGCCAGCATCGCCGCCGAGCAGGCTGCGGGGGAAGCCGGCGCCGGCGAAGACGTGGCGGTGCTCCCGCCGCTGGAGCCGGTGGTGCATGCCCGGCCGCCCGGCTTCTGCACGGGCTGTCCGGAGCGGCCGATCTTCACCGCCATGAAGCTGGTCGAGCGCGAGCTGGGGCCCCATCACGTCAGCGCGGACATCGGCTGCCACCTGTTCTCCATCCTGCCGCCCTTCAACCTCGGCAACACCACGATGGGATACGGCCTGGGCGCCGCCGGCGCGGCCGCGCTGAACGCACCGGCCGGCAAGCGCGCCATCGCCGTGATGGGCGACGGCGGCTTCTGGCACAACGGCCTGACCAGCGGCGTCGCCAACGCGGTGTTCAACCGCAGCGACAACCTGACGATCATCGTCGACAACAGCTACACCTCGGCCACCGGCGGCCAGGACATCCTCTCGTCCACCGCGCTCAACCCGACGCGCAGCACGGGCCACGAGATCGAGCAGGCCGTCAAGGGCGTCGGCGTCGAGTGGGTCCGCACGATCAAGCGGACCTATGACCTGAAGACCATGACGGCGACGCTGCGCGAAGCGCTGACCACTCCGGTGAAAGGGCCGAAGGTGCTCATCGCCCAGAGTGAATGCATGCTCAACAAGCAGCGGCGCGAGAAGCCCCGGGCGCGCAAGGCCGCCGCCGCCGGCGAGCGCGTGGTGCGCGAGCGCTTCGGCGTGGACCCGGACACCTGCACCGGCGACCACTCCTGCATCCGGCTCTCGGGCTGCCCGTCGCTGTCGATCCGCCCCAACCCCGACCCGCTGCGCCGTGACCCCGTCGCCACCGTGATCGACAGCTGCGTGGGCTGCGGCCTGTGCGGTGAGGTCTCGCATGCCGCCGTGCTCTGCCCGTCGTTCTTCCGCGCCGAGATCGTCAGCAACCCGACGCGCCTGGACCGGCTGCGCCAGCGCGTGCGCGAGGGCGTGATCGGCTGGCTGCAGCGCCGCGACGCGAGGCGCCGGGTCCGGTACGCGTTCTGACGCCGCGCGGCCGGCGCGCATCCGGCCACCGCCCTGCTTTTCCTTTCGCACCGACGCGCCACGACTTCCCGTGCGCGCTCGGCGCCCCGCATCACCGCACCATCGGAGCCCCATCATGACTGTTGAGCCCATCAAGATCGCCATCCTCGCCATGGGTGGAGAAGGCGGCGGCGTGCTCGCGGACTGGATCGTCGACCTGGGCGAGGCCAACGGCTACTTCGCCCAGACGACCTCGGTCCCCGGGGTCGCCCAGCGCACCGGCGCCACGATCTACTACGTCGAACTGTTCCCGGGCGCGGCCGATGCCCCCGCGCGTGCCCCCGTGCTCGCGCTCATGCCCATGCCGGGCGATGTGGATGTGGTGCTGGCATCCGAACTGATGGAGGCCGGCCGCGCGGTGCAGCGCGGCTTCGTCACCCGGGAGCGCACCACACTGATCGCTTCCAGCCATCGCGTGTACTCCATCGCCGAGAAGTCGGCCATGGGCGACGGGCGCGTCGACAGCGATGAGCTGGCCCGCCAGGCCCGCGAGGCCGCCCGGCACTTCTTCAGCTTCGATATGGCGGAGGCCGCCGAGCGCGCGGGCAGCGTGGTCAGCGCCGTCCTGTTCGGCGCGCTGAGCGGCAGCGGGGTCCTGCCCTTCAGCCGCGAGCAGTTCGAGGCGACCATCGAGCGCGGCGGCGTCGGCGTCAAGCCCAGCCTGAAGGCCTTCGATGCCGGCTACGCCCGCGCCCGGCCCGGCCAGCCCGACGGCACGGCCGACGCGCCCCGGCCGATGCCCGCCGATGCCGCGCCCGCGCCCCGCGATCCGGCGGTCGCCGCGCTGCTCGAACGCGCGCGCCGGTTCGCGCCGCAGGTGTCGGCGATCGCCATCGAGGGCGTCCGGCGCCTGATCGACTACCAGGACCCGGCCTACGCCGGCCTGTACCTGGACCGGCTCGACGCGCTGTCCGCGGCGCCCGGCGGCAGCCAGCCCGACCTGCTGGGCGAAACCGCGCGCCACCTCGCGCTGTGGATGTCCTACGAGGACACCATCCGGGTCGCCGACCTCAAGACGCGCGGCAGCCGGTTCGAGCGGGTGCGCGGCGAGGTCCGGGCCAAGTCCGACCAGCTGCTGCAAATCAACGAGTTCATGCACCCGCGCATCGAAGAGATCTGCGAGACGCTGCCCGCGGGCCTGGGCCGCTGGCTGGCGCGGCCGCACTGGGCGCATCGGCTGGTCGCGCGCTTCACCCGGCAGGGCCGGGTCGTCAAGACCAGCTCGCTCGGCGGTTTCCTGCTGCTCTACACGCTGGCCCGCTGGGGCCGCTGGCGCCGGACGACGCTGCGCTACGCGCTCGAAAACGCGCGCATCGAAGCCTGGCTGCAGCGCGTGCGCGCCGTGGCCGCCATCAACCCCGCCCTGGCCCTGGAGACCGCGCAGTGCCAGCGCCTGGTCAAGGGCTATGGCGACACCCACGCGCGCGGCCTGAAGCACTACGAAACGCTGATGACGGTCGTCGACCGCCATGCCGACACCCTGCCGCCGCAGACCCTGCGCGAGCTGCGCGACGCGGCGCTGGCCGACGAGCACGGCAATCAGCTGCGCGCGTGCCTGCAACGCCATGCCTTTTCCGTCGAGGGATAACGCCATGCATCCGAATCCATGCCAGTTCAGCCGCCCCCACCGCATCCGGTTCGCCGAGTGCGACCCGGCCGGCATCGTGTTCTACCCGCAGTACTTCGTCATGTTCAACAACCTGCTCGAGGCCTGGATCGACAGCCTGCTGCCGGACGGCTTCGCGGGCTACATCGGCAAGCAAGGCTACGGGCTGCCGACGGTCCGGCTGGAAGCGGACTTCCGCGCGATCAGCCGCATGGGCGATGACGTGACGCTGAGCCTCGAAGTCGTGCGCCTGGGCGGCAAGTCGCTGACGCTGGCCCTTGCCTGCACGGGCAGCGACGGCGAGGTCCGCATGAGCGTCAATCAAGTGGTGGTGTCGACCTCGCTGACGACGCACCGCGCCATCGATATCCCGCAGGCCCTGCGGCAAGCCCTGACCGCGGCCCCCCTCAACGCAACAAGGAGCGCATCGTGAAAATCGTCTGCCTCGGCGGCGGCCCCGCCGGCCTCTATTTCGGGCTGCTGATGAAGCTGCAGGACCCGTCCAACGACGTCGTGGTCATCGAGCGCAACCGCCCCTATGACACCTTCGGCTGGGGCGTCGTGTTCTCCGATGCCACCATGGGCAATCTGCGGGAGGCCGACCCCGTTTCCGGCGCGACGATCGGCGACGCCTTCAACCGCTGGGACGACGTCGAGGTGCACTTCAAGGGCGAAGCGGTGCGCAGCGGCGGCCACGGCTTCATCGGGATCGGCCGCAAGAAGCTGCTCAACATCCTCCAGGCCCGCTGCGAGGAAGTGGGCGTCCAGCTCGTGTTCGAGCAGTATGTCGAAGACGATCAGGCAATCGCCCGCAAATACGGCGCCGACCTGGTGCTGGCCTCCGACGGCCTCAACAGCCTGGTGCGCAAGCGCTACGCCGAGACCTTCCGCCCGGACATCGACACGCGCAAGTGCCGCTTCGTGTGGCTCGGCACGAAGAAGGTGTTCGACGCCTTCAACTTCATCTTCGTGCCCACCGAGCATGGCTGGTTCCAGGCGCACGCCTACCGCTTCGAGGACGGCACCTCCACGTTCATCGTCGAGACGCCGGAAGCGACGTGGAAAGCGGCCGGCATCGACCAGATGTCGCAGGAAGAAGGCATCGCCTACTGCGAAAAACTTTTCGCCCCCTACCTGGACGGCCACCCGCTCATCAGCAACGCCTCGCACCTGCGCGGCTCCGCGATCTGGATCCAGTTCCCGCGCGTGATCTGCGAGCGCTGGGTGCACTGGAACGAGATCGACGGCAAGCGCGTGCCGGTGGTGCTGATGGGCGATGCGGCCCACACCGCGCACTTCTCGATCGGCTCGGGGACCAAGCTCGCGCTGGAAGACGCCATCGAACTGGCGCGCACGCTCAAGAACGTCGATGGCCCGCTCGAAGCCGCGCTCCAGCACTATGAGGCGGTCCGCTCGGTGGAAGTCCTGAAGATCCAGAACGCCGCGCGCAACTCGACCGAGTGGTTCGAGAACGTGGCCCGCTACGCCGGCCTGGCGCCCGAGCAGTTCGCCTATTCGCTGCTGACGCGCTCGCAGCGCATCTCGCACGAGAACCTGCGCCTGCGCGACCCGAAGTGGCTCGAAGACTACGAGCGCTGGCTGGCGCAGCGCGCCGGCGTGCCGGCCGCCGACGGCGGGCGCCCCTGCCCGCCCCTGCTGACGCCATACACCGTGCGCGGCATCACCCTGAAAAACCGCGTGGTGGTGTCGCCCACGCTGCTGTATTCGAGCCAGGACGGCGTGCCGGGGGCCTTCCACCTCGTGCACCTGGGCAGCCGGGCGCTGGGCGGCGCCGGCCTGCTGCTGACGGAGATGACGGCAGTGGCCCCCGAGGCGCGCATGACACCGGGATGCCCGGGGCTCTGGAACGACGAACAGGCCGCCGCCTGGAAGCGCGTCACCGACTTCGTGCACGGGCACGGCGACACGCGCATCGGCGTGCAGCTCGGCCACGCGGGGCGCCGCGGCTCGACCCGGGTCGGCTGGGACACGCCCGATCAGCCGCTGGCCGAGGGCAACTGGCCGCTCGTCTCCGCCAGCGCCTTGTCCTATCTGCCTGGCCGCTCCCAGCTGCCGCGCGAGGCCAGCCTGGACGATCTGGCGCGCATCCGCGAACAGTTTGTCGAGGCCACGCGCCGCGCCGCGGCCGCCGGCTTCGACTGGCTGGAGCTGCAGGCCGGCCACGGCTTCCTGCTGTCGAGCTTCATTTCGCCGCTGACCAACCGGCGCACCGACGCCTACGGCGGCGCGCTGGAGAACCGGCTGCGCTTCCCGCTGGAGGTGCTGGCCGCCGTGCGCGCGGCCTGGCCGGCGCACCTGCCGATCTCGGTGCGCATCTCGTGCACCGACTGGGCGCCGGGCGGCACCACGGTCGACGAGGCGGTCGAGATCGCCCGGCGCCTGCACCTGGGCGGCGCGGACCTGGTGGACGTCTCGTCCGGCGAGGTCACGCCCGACCAGAAGCCGGTCTACGGACGCCTGTACCAGACGCCGTTCGCCGACCGCATCCGCAACGAAGCCCGCGTGCCGACGATCGCGGTGGGCGCCATCAGCGACGCCGACCAGGTCAACGGCATCGTCGCCTCGGGCCGCGCCGACCTGTGCGCCCTCTCGCGAGCGCACCTGGCGGACGCGGCCTGGGTGCTGCGGGAAAGCGCCCGGCTGGGCTGGCACGACGTCGAATGGCCGCCCGCCTACCGGTTCGGCAAGGAACCGCTCGAACGCAGCTTTGCCCGCAGCCGCGCGTGATGCCGGCATTCGCTTGAACCAGACCAAGGAGATCCACGATGACAACAACCGCGTACGACGCCTATCGGGAAAGCATTGCCGGCCGTGCCGACGTGGCGGACACCCCGGAGCTGCTGGCCTACTACCAGCAGTTGGCGCGCCTGCAGGCCGGCGCACTGTGGACGGTGGCGAACAAGATCGAGCCCTGGCAGCCGAAGTCGGATTCCGTGCCGGTCCTGTGGCGCTACCGGGATCTGCGCGACCACGTGCTGCGCTCGGTGGCCCTCGTCTCGCCCGAAAAGGCGGGGCGTCGCGTCATCTACCTGAACAACCCCGGCCGGCAGGAGGTCAGCGCGGCGGTCGGCTGGCTGTACTCGGGGCTGCAGGTGATGCACCCCGGCGAAGTCGCCACGGCGCACGCGCATTCCTCGTCGGCGCTGCGCTTCATCATGGAAGGGCGCGGCGCGTACACCATCGTCGACGGCCACAAGATGACGCTCGACGCCAATGACTTCGTGCTCACGCCCAACGGTACGTGGCACGAGCACGGCGTCGAGGCGGACGGCCTGCCGTGCATCTGGCAGGACGGCCTGGACATTCCCCTGGTCAACGCGCTGGAGGCCGGCTTCTACGCCGTCCACCCCGATCTGCACCAGGCCGTCGGATACCCGGTCAACGACTCGACGGCGCTCTGGGGCGCGCCCGGCCTGCGCCCGCACGACGCGCGCTGGAGCAAGCCCTATTCGCCGCTGTTCAAGTATGCGTGGGGGCCGACGTACGAAGCGCTGCAGCGCTACGCGTACACCGTCGAGGGCAGCCCCTTCGACGGCGCCCTGATGCACTACGCCAACCCGGTGACCGGCGGCCACGTCATGTCGACCATCGGCGCCAGCATGCAGTTGCTGCGGCCGGGCTTCGTCGGCAAGGCGCACCGCCACACCGGCAGCTTCCTCTACCAGGTCGCCAAGGGCAGCGGCTATTCGATCATCAACGGCCAGCGCTTCGACTGGCGCGAACGCGACATCTTCTGCGTCCCGTCGTGGGCCTGGCACGAGCACGTCAACGGCAGCGCCAGCGAAGACGCCTGCCTGTTCTGCTTCAGCGACCTGCCGGTGATGGAAAAGCTCGGCCTCTACCGGGAGGAAGCCCTGGCCGACAACGATGGACACCAGCCGCTGCCTGGTCCCGCAGCGAAGTAAGCCGGCGGCGGCTGGCCCGCGCCACATTGAACATTCCTTGGAGAAGACACCATGCGACTCGTAACCTTCCGCGCCCACGTGAATGCGGCCGCCCGCCTCGGCGCCATCGTGGACAACCTCGTCGTCGACCTGGAGCGCTTCGGCGAGCATGTCGGCTGCGACCTGCCCGCCGACATGCTGGCGTTCATCGACCTTGGGCCCCACGCGGTCGCGGCAACCACCGCGCTGCTCGACGAATACCGCGGCAACTGGCCGCTGGGCACCGCCGTGCCGCTGGCCAACGTCAAGCTGCTCGCGCCGATTCCCCGGCCGCGCAAGAACATCTTCGGCATCGGCCTCAACTACGTCGAACACGTGGCCGAGTCGAGCCGCACGCTGGACACCGCGAAGGAACTGCCCAAGCAGCCCGTCATTTTCAGCAAGCCGCCGACCACGGTGATCGGCCCGGGCGATGCCATCGAGCACAACGCCGCCATCACCCGGCAACTGGACTGGGAAGTGGAGCTGGCCGTCATCATCGGCACGCGCGCCAAGCGGGTCGGCGAGGCCGACGCGCTCGCCCACGTGTTCGGCTACAGCCTGCTGATCGACATGAGCGCGCGCGACTGCCGGCGCGCCGGCCAGTGGATCTATTCCAAGGGGCAGGATACGTACGCCCCCTTCGGCCCCGTCATCGTCACGGCCGATGAGATTCCCGATCCGCACAACCTGGACCTGAGCCTGAAGGTGAACGGCGTGACCAAGCAGGATTCCAACACGCGCCACATGCTGTTCAAGGTGCCGGCGCTGATCGCCGACATCAGCGCCGGCATCACGCTGGAGCCGGGCGACATCATCGCGACCGGCACGCCGGAAGGCGTGGGCGCCGGCCGCGATCCGCAGGAATGGGTCTGGCCCGGCGACATCATCGAGGCGCAGCTGGAAAAGATCGGGGCGCTGCGCCACCCCGTGGTCGCGGTCGGCGACAGCGCGCAGGTCGAGGCCGGCCAGCCGGTGCGGCGCGTGGCCTGACCGAAACAGGGGCGGCAGGCGGATGTCGGCCTGCGCCCTGCCACCGCCCGGGCGCCCAAACCTGTGCCCGGGCTGTCGAACCCCCGCTCTGCCCGCCGCGAGGGCGCATCAGGCGCCTCCGCGCTTTTCATTCCGGACACCATCATGCTTGAACTCCCGCAATTCAAGGCGGCCGCCGTGCAGGCAGCGCCGGTCTTTCTCGACACCGATGCCACCGTCGACAAAGTGTGCAGGCTGATCCAGGAAGCCGCCGAGAACGGCGCGCGCCTGGTGGCCTTTCCCGAAGTGTTCGTGGCCGGCTACCCCTACTGGAGCTGGATCATGAATCCGGTCGAGGGCAGCCCGTGGTTCGAAAAGCTCGCGCGCTCGGCCATCGAGCTGCCCGGCCCGGAGATCGCCAAGATCGCCCAGGCCGCCGCGCGCCACCGGATCAACGTGGTGATCGGGGTCAACGAGCGCAGCCGCTACGGCATCGGCACGCTCTACAACACGATCGTCACCATCGCGGACGACGGCCGCATCCTCGGCCGCCACCGCAAGCTGGTGCCGACCTGGGCCGAAAAGCTGACCTGGGCCCCCGGCGACGCCTCCGCCTTGCGCGTGCACGACACCAGCATCGGCCCGCTGGGCGCGCTGGCCTGCGGCGAGAACACCAACACGCTGGCCCGCTTCGCGCTGCTCGCGCAGGGCGAGCTGGTGCACGTGGCCAGCTACATCTCGCTGCCGGTGGCGCCGCCCGACTACGACATGGCCGAAGCCATCAAGGTCCGTGCGGCGGCCCACTGCTTCGAGGGCAAGGTCTTCACCGTGGTGTCCTGCTCGACCGTCTCCGAGGAGATCATCGAGGCCATGGCCGCCACCCATCCGCAATCGCGCGCGCTCCTGGCGCGGCGCAACAGTGCCTTCTCGGGCATCCTCGGGCCGGACGGCCGCGTCATCGGCCAGCCGCTGATCGACCAGGAGGGCATCGTCTACGCCGACATCGACCTCTCGCGCTGCATCCAGCCGCGCCAGATGCACGACATCACCGGCCACTACAACCGTTTCGACATCTTCGACCTGCGCGTCAACCGCAAGCCGCTGCGGGCCGCGCAGTTCGACGACGCCATCGACCCGGACAGCGGCGCCATCGCCGCTGAATCCGCCCCCGACTCGAACCTGGAGAATCTCTCGTGAGTACCGCTCGCGCCTACCGCATCGGCCAGATCGTGCCGTCCTCGAACACCACCATGGAGACCGAAATTCCGGCCATCCTGCGTGCCCGCGAATTGACGCAGCCGGAGCGCTTCACGTTCCACTCCAGCCGCATGCGCATGAAGCACGTCACCAAGGAAGAGCTGGCGGCGATGGACGCCGACAGCGACCGCTGCGCGCTCGAGCTCTCCGACGCGCGCGTCGACGTGCTGGGCTACGCCTGCCTGGTGGCGATCATGAGCATGGGGCTCGGCTATCACCGCGTCTCGCAAGCGCGGCTGCACCAGCGCACGCAGGAGAACGGCGGCCCCGCCCCCGTGGTCACGAGCGCCGGCGCGCTGGTCGACGGCCTGAAGGCCATCGGCGCCCGCAAGGTGTCGCTGCTGGCGCCCTACATGAAGCCGCTGACGCAGCTGGTGATCGACTACATCGAGAACGAAGGCATCGAGGTCGTCGACAGCATCTCGCTGGAGATTCCCGACAACCTGGAGGTGGGCCGGCAAGACCCGCGCGCGCCCATCGAGATCACCAAGCGGCTCAAGACCACGGGCGTCGATGCCATCGTCGCCTCGGCGTGCGTGCAGATGCCATCGCTGCCGTCGGTGCAGGCCATCGAGGATCGCACCGGCCTGCCCGTGCTGTCTTCGTCCGTGGCCACCACCTACCTGATGCTCAAGCGGCTGGGCCTGGACACCAAGGTGCCCGGCTTCGGCTCGTTGCTGTCGGGAGCGTACTGACCATGGCGCGGGGGGCGGATCGGCCCGCCTCCACCGGGGAGGGGCAGGTAGAATCGCCGCTGTTTCCAGCGGATGACGAGGCAGCGAAGGGCATGACCCGAACCAAGGCATTTGTCGACGATTACCTGCCGGCCCTCCTCGGCCGGGCCTGGCACCTGGTTTCGACCCAGTTCCACGCGGTGGTGGAGCAGCACGGGCTGTCGGTGCTGGAGTGGCGCGTGCTGTCGACCCTGGCAAGCAACGGCCCCATGAGCATCTCGGTGCTGGCCGAAAAGGCCGTGAGCAAGCAGCCGACCGTCACGCGGCTGCTGCTGCGCCTGGAGGCGCAAGGCCATGTGGAGCGCTCCACCAGCCGCGACGACCGCCGCTACACCCTGGTCCGGGTCACGCGCAACGGCCGGCGCCTGGTCTCCGGCCTGATCGCGCTGGCCGAAGAGCATGAGCGCGCGATCCTGGAGCCCATGAGCCAGCAGAAAATCGATACGCTCAAGGACATCCTGCACGAGCTCATCAGCCGGCACGCCCCCCAGGACTGAGCCCGGCCGCCTATCTCGGCCGGTACATCCTGAAGCGTCCCTGCGGCAAGACCTCGAAGTAGTCGGCGGGCCCGCCGGCGCGCAGAATCGGCTGGGCCGCGGCGGTGTCGTAGATGCCGTCCCGCAGCAGCGCGCGGTCGATGTGCACCGCGACGACTTCGCCGAAGACCATCCACGTATTCAGCGCCACCCCGTCGATGCCGGCCAGCTGCTGCACCTGCGTCACCTTGCACTCGAGCGAGACCGGGCTCTGCGCCACGCGCGGCGCGGCCACCTCGATGCAGCGCGCGGGCGTCAGGCCGGCCAGCGCGAACTCGTCGACACCCGGCGGCGCGTCGATGCTGGTCTGGTTGACCTGCTCCGCCAGCGGGCGCGTCGCGAGGTTGTAGACGAACTCGCCGGTCGCTTCGGCATTGCGCATGCTGTCCTTCTTGCCGACGCTCGAGAACGCGACCAGCGGCGGCTTGTAGTTGAAGATATTGAAGAAGCTGTACGGCGCCAGATTGAGCCGGCCCTCGGCATCGCGCGTGGAAATCCAGCCGATCGGCCGCGGCCCGAGAATCGCGGGAATGGGGTCATGCGGCAGGCCGTGACCGGCCTGTATCGGGTAGCTGAAAACGTCGTCAGTGCACATGTGCCAGGGATGCTGCGGGCTTGCGGAATCGCGTTGCCGCCAACTTACCGCAACCGGCGCGCGGGCAGGCGCGGTACGGCCGACAATCGGCCAGAACCGGCTAGGCAGGACAGAGATCGGATAGCGGATCGGCCTTGCGTGAGGCGAGCGCACCGCTGCGTTGCGCGGGCGTACCGTTGCGCAAGCGCTGCCGTGTCGGGGAACCGGCTCCCCCGCTCACGCAATGCAAGCGCCATCGCCTGGGCCGCATGGTCCGGCTCGGCTTGTCCATCGGCGGGCGTGTATCGGCCTCCCGCCGTCCCGCCCGCCGCACGTTGCGAAATCGTGGCGCTCGCGGTGTGTTGTATGAGCCAAAGCTGCAGGATCACGAACCCGATGCCACACTGGCCGATCCGTGCCATCACGGGCGTCGTCACCAATGCGGTGAGCGGCCCCGGGCTCGGCCGATGCTCACCCCCGATGCGGCCGAGAATAGCCGCTTCGCGTCACGGTGCGCGCTCGGTCCACCAGACCGAGAAGATGCGCATGGGCTCGGTACCGGTGTTATGCACGCTGTGCTCGGTGTTCGGGTCGAATGTCAGACAATCGCCGCTTCGCACGTCCGTCACCTCGCCGCGATAATGAAGCCTGCCCGAGCCGGCCGCGATCATCCAGATCTCGCGCTCGGGATGTTTCTCCGGGGGCGAAAACCCGCCGACGGCGACTTCAAAGCGCGACGCTTCGAACGTCGCGCCCGCGCGAAAACAACCGAAATCGATTTCATCGACACTCAGCCCCGTCTCCGAGACCTGCGTTGCCCGGAAAGCCAGGCGGATGGGCGAACGTGTCATGCGGCTTCCTCCAGTTCGGTCGCGGCTAGATAGCGAGGCAGGCCTTCGTGGCCGAGTTGGCTCCACAGGGTCGAGGCCAGCTCGGGCATGACCGGATAGGCCAGCATGCAAAAGCCGCGCACATACGCGGCGGCATGCGCCGGCTGCCATGGGAGTGCGAGCCATTGATCAATGCAGCGTGTCGCGGCACGCAGGCTGAAATGATCGACGTCGAAAGCCGCGTCCATGTCCGCGACAAGTCGCGCCAATGTGTCCGCATAGGGAACGGCTGCATCGCCGCCAATGCCGGATTCAACCGCGGCTTTCATCTGCGCCAGGCGGGGTTCGATCGCGCGCCGGAACGCGTCGAAGCCGTCGCGCGAGAAATCGCTCGGTCCGCTTTCCGGGCTGGTCTTGGCCAGGAAATAGCGCAGCACGTCCGAGGCCACGCCCAGCTCCCGTACCGCCTGGTCGGCCCAGATGCAGTGCTGGCGGCTCGTCGAGAACTTCCGGCCGTCGAGCGTGTAGAAGAAGTTCGTCAAGCAGCGGTCGAAGCCGCGGTAGCGCCTGCTGTGTTGCGCGAGCGTCTCCACGCCCACGCAGAAAGGCACCGTATTGTCGAATCCGAAGCTGGTGACGATCAGCGCGTCGGAGCACCGATCAAACGGATTGTGGTCGAGCGCGAGGATTTCACGCGCCGCCTCGCCGCACAGTACCGACAGCATGAACAGCGCCGTGTAGGAGAACACCACCGATGGTGCGGTTGCCAGCGTATTGGGCCAGATCTCGCCCCATTCGCCCGGGTTCGAGAGCCGCACCGCGCTGCCCGTTGCATGCATGAACCGTTCGGCGATGCGGCGGAAGTCGGCCGGCACCCGCGCTTCGAGCATCCGCCGCTGGAGCGCGGGGAGATCGGCGTCGACGAAAACACTGGCCCGCGCTTCCACCTCAACCGTGTCGTCCGCCGGTTCGGCGCGCGGGGCGATCAGGTCGCGGGGCGAGACCTCCATTCCGCACCCTTCGCAATGGTAGCCGCCCATTTCGACGCCGCAACACGGACACGTGCCGACGATCCGGCTGCCGACGAGCATCCGCCCGGTTCGGCGGCTGATGTGGACCGGCTCGTTGCGCGCGTGCAGCCGTCCCTGCGCATGCAGGTCGTCGAGCACTTCGCGCGTAATGCCGTTCAGGCGTGCCCGGTACGGCGATGCGAGCGGATCGATAAAAGCATCGTAGCGAATGTCGAGTGCCTGCAGGCAACGGTGAATCGCCCGATGGTTTTCGGCGCAGATCTGCTCGACGGGCTTGTTCTGTTCGTCGGCGCGGGGCAGCACATGGGTCTCATAAGGATCCGTCGCGGAGACCAGCGCGACCGTGTTGCCGTTGCGCCGCAGATGCCGCGCGAGCATGTCCATCTTGAGGAACGGGCCCGCGATGTGGCCAAGATGCAGCGGGCCATTCGGTGTCGGCATCACCGGAATGAGCACGTACGTTTTGCGAGCTTTCATCAAATCGCCTCGATGGTCTGATGTGAGGGGCTGGGTGTCGTGCCGGCGGTCGATGGTGATGTTTCCGCGCCGGCCCCGAACGTCTGGAATGCCACCCGCGACGGCAGGCGATACAGCTCATGCCCGGCAATCCGGTTGGCAATGTGCGCCGCCCGCCAAGCACCGAGGCCCAAATCGGGCGCACCGATGCCGTGCGTGTGCAGTTCGCCGTTCTGCATGAAGATCTGCCCGGGACCACGATGCTCGACCCGATAACCGGCGTCGATCTTCAGCCGTTTCATGTCGTCGTAATGGACACGGTCGCCCAGGCCATCGAGAAACGACGGCAACGTATACCGGTAGCCCGAGCCCGATATGATCGCGTCGACCACAATGGAAAACGTGTGGCCTGTCTGCAGGTGAGTGAACCGCGCATCGAGCCGCCCATTCGCGGTCGGCTCCACGTGGCGCAGTTCGCTCAAGGCGCGCAGGTGAACCGGCAGCGGGGCGTCACCGACACTGCGGTGGTACAGGCAGTCGTAGATCGCCGAGATCGTTTTGGAACTGATGCCCTTGTAGAACAGGCCCTGCTTCGGCACTACCCGATCCTTGACGCTCTGCGCAAGCCCGTGGAAGTAAGCGGTGTAGTCCGGCGTGAAATGCTCAAGCCCCAGCTTCGAGTATTCCATCGCCAGGAAACCCGGGGCCCGGGTGACCCAGTCCAGCTCGCATTGCGGCGCCTCGTCGTCGCACTGTCGATTGAGCAGGGCCTGGATGACTTCCGCGGCAGACTGACCGGAGCCCAGCACCAGCACACGCTGTTTGCCTGCGATATCGAAGTGTCGCGCGTAGTCGGCGGTGTGCATCACCTTTTCCGGGAAGCGCTGTGCGAGCGTATGCAGGCACGCCGGTAACCACGGTTGCGTGCCGGTGCCGAGCACAAGGTTGTGCGCGTAGTGGATGCTTTCGCTGTTGCCTGCGCGCGCCGTCACGCGATAGCAACCGTCCACCACGTCGACACGCGTGACCTCGCTACCGAACCGCAGGCTGGGCAATTGACCGCTGACCCACTGGCAATAGTGGTCATACTCCCGCCGAGGGATATGAAAGTTCTCGAAGAAAAGGAACTTGTAAAGGCGGTCGTGGGCCTGCAGATAGTTCAGAAAGCTGAAGCGGCTCGTTGGCGCGACCAGGCTGACCAGATCGGCAAGAAACGGCACCTGCAGCGTTGTCCCCTCGAGCAGCATGCCGGGATGCCAGCTGAAATACGGCTTGCGTTCGAGAAATACGGTGCGGTCGTATCCGGCTTCGGCGAGCAACGCAGCCAGGCTCAGGTTGAACGGGCCAATCCCGATGCCGACCACATCGAGAATCTCGCCGGCTGGGGTTGTGCAAGCAGTCGGCTTCATCGCAGCGGCTCCAGGCTGGGTTCAGCGGCAAGGCGTGTTAGAGACAGCATGAGTACAGTGGTATGTGACATGTCGGTCGCCGGATTCAACAAGGTCATTTGAAGTGGGTGCCGCCGCCGCGACGCAAAACGGCGAGGTTGACGCGGCCCTGATTGAACAGGTGATATGCCGCCGACGGGTGAAGCGCGTGGCGGATGCCGGCGCCCGGGTGCGGTGCCCGGAGTCTGAAGCAGACGCCGGCGGGTACACGCCAGGGGCGCCGGGAATTCAGGTTGATATTGACGGGCCATTCCTGGAGCAGCCGGTATTCCACGCGGCGATGCCGCACCGGCCCACTACGCAATCGTGAGGTTGTAGGTGTAGAAGCGCTCGTCGCGCTTCCAGCCAAGCATTTCGTAAAGCGCCTGTGCGTTGACATTCTGTTTGCCCGTCGTCAGATCAATGCGGGCCTTGCCATCGACCTTCGCTTGGTACGCCGCAGCCTGCAATAACTGCTTCGCGATGCCTTGGCGCCGGACGGTGGGCGACACAAACAGGTCATATAAAACGTAGATCGGTGCAGCAGCCACCGAACAGAACGTCGGATACAACTGGCAAAAACCGACCAGCGCATTGTTGCCGGCGTCCGCCACGAATATCAGCGATTCATCGCCTTCTATTCTTTCGCGAATAAACCGCTCGGCAAGCTTGATGTCTGAGTCCTGCTCGTAGAACACCCGATAATCATTAAACAATCGAATGATTTCGCCAAGATCGCGCGGTTCGTAGTGTCTGATGGTCATGGGTTGTTATCCCGCCGGCAACCAACTGGTGCCCCACTCCAGGGCGACGAGTCATGCGGCAGGCGATCGCCTTCAGAAATTGATTTAAAAATGGTGTCGCCATCACATTGATGATGAATGTTGATGGTGCTTCATGATTTGATAAACGCATTGCTAAAGGCAGTTATGCTATCCGCCATGATGAAACATAACACCTGAAAATTTCTTGATTCTGACATTCGGAATAAAAAACTGGTGGCGCAACGTTGGCGACTGTCACGCTTCCAATATTTGCAGAAGCCAGTCGAGGTGGAAATCAAGCGGCCCGACGCCGAACGGCTCAGCCTCGAACGATGCAAGATCTGCTGGGGTGGGCGTACCGGGGTCCGGCAGACCAGGCTCGAAAGCAACGTGAGAACCGAAGCTGACCGATGCCGGCGATGTGTGAGCCTGCATGATGGGTCCCGGTTCGGCCCGAAGACGATCTGGCGTGAACTGGGCTCGCGTGCCCAAGTGGAGATTTGCCGGCACGCTTGCCGCCGAATCGGCCCGTATGTGCGAACGAGCGGTACGTTTCCTGCGTTGGAGCCATGCCAGTTGATCGGGCCATGGCTCGAAGGGTTGGCCCGCATTGTTGGGGCTGCGCCGTATCGACCGCGGTGCGATGGCCGTCTCGGCAGGCCGCTTGCGATGTGGTGAGCAAGCCGATTGCCCTGCCATACCGGGAGACCCGAGCGTGCGCTCAAGTGACTGGGCGAACCCTTGCAGGGAATCAGGCGAAGGCGCGGCAGCGCCGGTTGCCGGCCTGAAGCCCAGCCGGCCAAGCAGGCGCTGCCAGCGCTCGGTGGCGTCGGGGATCGTGCCGCCGAGCGCCTCGATTTCGGTGACCCCAACACTGCTGAGCAACCTCAACAGTGCCGGTCTGGTGGTCTGGAACGCTGCCAGTGCGTCGACAAAGGCCTGTCTGGGCTGCTGATGTGCACGGAAGAAATGCAGGACCGCCACGAGTTCCTGCGGGGTTGGGCCAAGAGAGGCTGGTGGCGGCCCGGCTACAGGGGCTTTCTCGCGCTGTATCCGCCGGATCGCCTTCACCGGCAACCCCTGCCTGACGGCCTCCACGGCTGATCGGCCGCCGATGCACGCGATCGCCGCCACCCGCTCGGGACTCAGGCTGTGGGGGGCTTGGCGCAATGTAGGCATGTGCGCCTCGATTGCCTCCAGCGCCTGCTGGCCACTGATGCAGGCAATGGCCACCACTTGCGCGGTGCTCAGCGCATAGGGCACCCCGCGCAATACCGGCAATTTCGCCCAGACCGCTTCCAGCGCCGGTTTACCGCCATCATGGCTGGCGATGGCCACCACCTGCGCGGTATTCAGATCGTAGGGTGTGGCGCGCAACACCGGTAGCAGCGCCCAGACCGCCTCCAGCGCCTGTTTGCCGCCATTACTGCTCGCGATGGCCACCACCTGCGCGGTACTGAGTCCGTAAGGCGCGGCTCGCAGACCCCGAAACAGTGCCCGGACGGCCTCCAGCGCCTGTTTGCCGCCATGGTTGCTGGCGATGGCTACCACTTGCTCGGTGCTCAACGCATAGGGCGCCGCCCGCAGCTCCCGAAACAGTGCCCGGACTGCCTCCAGCGCTTGTTTGCCGCCAGGGTTGCTGGCGATGGCCACCAGTTGCGCGGTACTCAGCGCATAAGGCGCCGCGCGCAGATCCGGAAACAGTGCCCGGACCGCCTCCAGCGCCTGTTTGCCGCCATGGCTGCTGGCGATGGCGACCACCTGCTCGGTGCTCAGCGCATAAGGCGCTGCGCGCAGCGCCACCAACTGCGCCCCGACCGCTTCCAACGCTTGTTTGCCGCCATCATGGCTGGCGATGGCCACCACCTGCTCGGTGCTCAGCGCATAAGGCGCCGCGCGCAGCGCCACCAACTGCGTACCGACCGCTTCCAGTGCTTGTTTGCCGCCATCATGGCTGGCGATGGCGACCACCTGGGCGGTACTCAACGCATAGGGTGCTCCGCGCAGTTCCAGCAGTTGCGCCTTGACCGCCTCCAGTGCCTGCTTGCCACCCTTGTTGCTGGCGATGGCCACCACCTGCTCGGTACTCAGCGCATAAGGCGCCGCGCGCAGCGCCACCAACTGCGCACCGACCGCTTCCAACGCTTGTTTGCCGCCATCATGGCTGGCGATGGCGACCACCTGCTCGGTACTCAGCCCATAGGGTGCAGTCCGCAGTTTCAGCAGCTGTTCGCCAATCCACTCCAGCGCCTGTTTGCCGCCACCGTTACTGGCGATGGCGACCACCTGGGCGGTACTCAACGCATAGGGTGCTCCGCGCAGTTCCAGCAGTTGTGTCTTGACCGCCTCCAGCGCCTGTTTGCCGCCATTGTGGCTGGCAATGGCCACGACTTGTTCGGTACTCAACGCATAGGGTGCTCCGCGCAGATCCAGCAGGTGCGCCTTGACCGCTTCCAGTGCCAGCTTGCCGCCATTGTGGCTGGCGATGGCCACGACCTGCTCGGTACTCAACGCATAGGGTGCTCCGCGCAGATCCAGCAGGTCCGCCTTGACCGCCTCCAGTGCCTGTTTGCCGCCATTGTGGCTGGCAATGGCCACGACTTGCTCGGTACTCAACGCATAGGGTGCTCCGCGCAAATCCAGCAGGTCCGCCTTGACCGCCTCCAGTGCCTGCTTGCCGCCATTGTGGCTGGCAATGGCCACGACTTGCTCGGTGTCGAGCACATAGGGTGCTCCGAGCAGATCCAGCAGGTGCGCCTTGACTGCCTCCAGCGCCTGTTTGCCGCCTTTGTTGCTGGCGATCGCCACCACCTGCTCGGTGCTCAGTCTATAGGGGGCCGCGCGCAGCACGGGCAATTGCACACAAACCGCCTCCAACGCCCGCTTGCCGCCAGTGTTGCTGGCAATGGCCACCACCTGCTGCGGTGTGAGATGCAGCGGTGCTCGCGTGAGCTTCCGGCGCAGCCGATAAAGGGCCTGGATGGCCGGCCGCTCGCCGTACTGCGCAACGGTCGCGATTTGCGAGGCGCTCAATCTCAGGGGGGCCGCTGTCAGTGCGGTCGCCACGGGTAGCAGCGCTTGCAGCGCCAAGTCGCCCGATCGCTGCCGAGCGATGTCCACGATGTGGGCCCTGGTCAGCTCAGGGAGCGCCGCAGCCAACTCCGGGTAGTTCCTGGCGACCACCCGGAGCGACTGCCGTCTGCGGCTGATCCGGCAGATGTCGGCGTGCGCGAACCCTTGTCCTGTCAAGGTGGTGTGATACTTCGCAATTTCGCTCAGGCTCTCCTGCTTGAGCTTCCGGATCTGCTCACGGGAATAGCCGAGTGCGACCAGTTTCCCGAACACGTCACGGCCGATGCGGGATGACGAGGGGCGGCTAAGAAAAGTCGGGGCCGGCCAAGCATCACCGCCTGTCCGAGCCCTGCGGGCTCGCGCCGAGCGCGGTGCTCGCGGTGGGCTGGCAAACGCTTGAGGGCAGGCCGAGGCGATCACCGGCGATGATGCAGACGCTTCGTCAAATACCGTGTTGCCGCGCCGCGCATCAGTGGGCGGCTCGGAGGGCAACGGTACGGCTGGCTGCCAGGTAGCGTCGGACAGCGCCTCCAGTTCGCGAGTCATCGCATCCAGCACGGGCGTGGGCGGAAGGCTCGGAAAAGGATCGGTGATGGCTGCCGAGCTGCCGGCAGAGAAGCGCGGGCTCGATACGACAGGAAGGCTGACCGGCATAGGGGGTTCCGGAACGAGGGACGGTGCAGGCGGTGCGGATGCAGGTGCCACAGGGAGCGAGCGGCGCGGCGCCGGAGACCGAGCCCCGGTTCTCGGCGTGTCCTCCGCGTAGCCGACCGCGAGCCGGCGAGGCAGATGCGCGAGCCCGCCGCCGCCGGCGGCGCGAGGCCGGCGACGGGTATCTCGAGGCCGTGTCGGTGGAGACACGTGTTCATATTCAAGAGACACGGACTCGTTCAACCAACCGCTTGATTTGCCTATTCTCATTGCATCCTGATTCCTAAGGATGGTGCTCAGAACGCGTTCCGTCGCACCGAGCCATCGGCGCAAAGCCGATCAGGCGCAAACGATGCGAAGTCTGGAGCGAATGCAGCGCCGTGTGCAGCATGAAAGAGCCGATTGCCCCGTCTGCTCGGGCGGTTTTGCACCTCATACGCTCGTCCAGAAATATCGGCTTGCGTGTGCGCCGGATGCTCCGGTTCTGGCCAAGGCCGCTTTGGTGCAGAGACTCATCCTGGTGCGCAAACCTTTCCCCAACTGCCCGCGCTTACGGTTCAACCTGCGTGACAGGTTCTGAGCCCGAGCTGTTCCCTGAGCGACTGTTGGAAACACGAAGCCCATTGCCAATGCCATCCCTGTGATGGACCGCGTGCCTTTTATAGGAATCTGGCCGTACAAAGGTTTCCTGCCAAGCGAAAAAAGGCTGCCAAATACGTATCGCCCTGATCGATTTGAGCGGCGCGCGCGTTGCGTCTGGCGGGCCGCCATCAATATCGACGTGACCTTAACCTGTTGTCTCTTCGTGCGCGCATCGGCACCTGCCCGAAATCGCAAGCCGGTATCCTGCGCCCAGCCTTGGCCGAGCAGCGGAAACAATGATCGGAATCGCTCGAAAATCCTTGTGGGGAAAGGCTTTGCGGGGAAAGCGCAGGATTTTGCACGGAGTACGTTTACCCCTTGCGCGCAGTCCAGGTCCATCGCAGCCTGGCATTGCCCCGGTTCCTGCGTGGCAGTTCGCGACATCCCGAGATGAACCTTGAAGCGAAGGTGGACGTCTTTATTGATAATGATTATCATTATCAAATCAATCAAGCATCGGTCCGGCGCCGGAAAACCGCTCCAGGCCGAATGCCCGCCCGAAACCGGCGCGCACGGCAAAACACCCGCCGTCTGCCGGGGCGGTCGAAACCGATTCGCTTCAATACGTCGCGGTGGGCCGCCACTGACCGACCGTTTTACCCCCGTTGGAATGTCGTGATCCGGACGCACGCAGGCTGGGCGTCCGTGCCATTTCGCCAAGCGAGTTTCGTGATGAATTGCCCGCGATCCCATTTCCGCCTGTTTCACCAGACGCTGCGGCAGACCAGCACCGGTGCCGGCGTCAAGCTCAACGACATCGATTGCACGCCGCAGGAAAATCAGCTGGTCGTGGCGGAATCGCTGCCCGGCCTCACGCTGTGCGTGCTGCTGGAGGCCAGCGGCCATTCGATCCTGGCCGACCGCACCTGCATCCCGTTCACCTCGGACCAGGTGTTGCTGTCGTTTTCACCGACCGCCAGCGTGTCGGAAAATTATCTGCCCAGCCAGCAGAAACTGCGCGCGATCGACGCCCATTTCACAGCGGAGGCGCTGGGCAAATTCGAGATGGCGGAGATCCGCCAGGTTTTCACCCGGATTGCCGCCGCGGCCAGCATCCGGCCGGCGGGACCGGACAGCTACCTCTATCAGCTTTGCGCGTCGCCGGCGATCCGCGCGATTGCCGAACAGATTTTCCGGTGCCGCGCGCTCGCGGGTGTCCAGCAACTGTTTATGCACAGCAAGGCATTCGAATTGCTGTCATTGACGGTGGAAACATTGCTGACCTCGCTCGAAGGCGGCAAACCGCAGACCATGCAGCGGCGCGATTACCGCAAGCTCGACCGCGCGCGCGAGCTGATGCTGGCCCGGCTCCACCACAACTGGTCGCTGGCCGAGCTGGCGCAGGCGGTCAACCTGAACGAGCGCAAGCTCAAGGAAGGCTTCAGGATGCTGTACGGCAATTCGGTGCACGCTTATCTGCAGGAAAAGCGCATGCAGGCTGCCGCGCATCTGCTGGCGCAGACCGAATTGAGCATCACCGAGGTGGTGCTGCAGACGGGCTACGCCAATCCCAGCCATTTCTCCAAGTTGTTCCGGCGCTATTTCGGCATGTCGCCACGGGAATACGCCCGGCAGAACCTCTAGCCGCCGGCCGGGGCGGCACGAGGCTTCGGACCCGCTCGCCGGGGCCCGTGGCGCGCCGCCCGGGCCAAGGGTGTTCAATGGCCGGCCGGCTTGTCGCCATCGCCCGCCATCCAGGTGCGCGCCAGCGCGCTGGCCTCGGGCAGCGTCGCGACAATGCGGTAGGGATACGGTGCGCGGCTGGACATCAGATACAGCATCGCCTTGCGCCAGAACGACTCGCGTTTTCTCACGTCGGGCTCCACGCGGATCGCGCCACGGCACAGGCGCTTCTGCTCGGCAAAATGCTGCTTTCCCCATCGGGCATAGAGCGTCATGAAGTGCTTCGAGTCCTGCGGCAGTTCGGCGCCGGAAAAGATCAGCGCATAGGGCTCGCCGCGCGCGAGCAACGCATCGAACGCGGCGATGTGGCGGCCGGCCTCGGCGGCGGGCACATGGTTCGGCATGGTGTAGTGGACGATGGGCCAGGCGGCGGTGTCCAGGATATCGGGCATGATGGGTTCTCCTGTGTCAGGGTGGTTTGCAGTGCGGGCACGCACACGGCCGGGGCGATGTTTCGTTCGCGGCGGCGTGGCGTGCCGGTTCAAGGGGCGCTGTCCGGATGCCGTTGCCGCGCTTCGCGGGGCGGCGCGGCTGGTGCTGCCGCCCCGCCCTCCCGCAGGCGCTGTGCCAGAACCGGCCCCAGCACCTCTGCGCCGACGACGGACCAGTGGGTTCCCGCCAGGGTCTCGGCCTGGATGCCGCGCGGGAAGACGTCGCGCCATGGCGCGATGACGTCGCCCCAGCCGGCCGGATGCTCGCTGGCCTGGTAGAGCGCCACGGTCGGCAGGTCCAGGATCGGCAGGCGGTAATCCACCATCGCGGTCACGTTGGCCAGCAGCACCGCCACCATCCGCTCCAGCGCGGCGTCATCGTCAGCGGGCGACGGCGCTGCCAGGCGCAGGCCGGCGCGCCAGTGCGCGAGCCGCCGGGCCGGCGGCAGGGATGCGAAGGCATCGACGCTGCCGACCTGCTCCGCCAGCTCCCGCCGGACGGCCTCCGGCGCCAGCGACAGCAACAAGTCGTATTCGCTGCGCGCGGCCGCGCGCAGCGCCTCCTGCGGTGCCGGATCGACCAGCAGCAACTGCGCCACGCACTCGCCGGCTTGCGCCAGCTGGCGTGCCATCTCGACCGCCACGTAAGCGCCCATCGACCACCCGAGCACATGCCACGGCGCTTGCGCTCCGGCTTCGCGGCCCGCGCGCAGCGCCGCGAGGTAGCACGCGGCCTGGGCCTCCACGCTGCGCAGCGGGGCCTGGCCCGCTTCGAGCCCTGGCGATTGCAGGGCCACACACTGCACCGTGCCCGCGAGCACCGCCGCCAGCGGTCGGTACGCGGCGGCATGTCCGTCGCTGGCGTGCACGCAGACCAGCGTGCGCGCCGCGGGCGGACCGAGCGGGAAGACGGGTGACCCGGCACCGGCCTGCGCCGGCTGCCGGCGCAGGGTGTCCAGGGCCTCCGCCTGCGCTGCGAGACGGCTGTGCTGGAACAGCATCCGGATGGGGACCGCGCACGCCAGCGCATCGCCCAGGCGGGCAGCGAGCCGCGTCACGAGCAGGCTGTCGCCGCCGGCCAGGAAGAAATCGCTGTCGCGGCCGAGGGTGTCCAGGCTGAGGTGCAGCGTGTCGGCCCAGTGGCGCGCCAGCGTGCTTTCCATGCCGGGCGCCGGCGGCTCACCGGCCGCGCCCGGCTGGCCTGCCGGCGCGTCGTGCGGCATCGGGTGCGGCAAGCGCTTGCGATCGACCTTGCCGTTGGCGGACAGTGGCAACTGCGCGATGCAGGCCAGGTGGGCCGGGACCATATAACGCGGCAGCCGTTCGGCCAGGTGCCGGCGCACGTCCGCCAGATCGACCGCGCCGGACGGCGTGTGCGCCCAGGCGAGAAAGACCTGCTGGCCGACGAATGCCATCGGGCTGTCGGGCGCCGGAAACGCGCGGCTGCGATCGAACCCGCTTGCCTGCAGCGCCTGTTCCCATGCCTGCGCGGATAGCAGCGGCGAATCATCCGCCCGGCCCGCCTGGCCGGCGCCGGGCGCGCTGCGGCCGGCATGCGCGGCGGCTTCCAGCACGGCGGCGGCGGTCACCCATTGCAAGCGCTTGTCCTGCGTGGCTTCGTGGAGGATCAGCACGCCGCCCGGACGCAGCAGGCCGCGCAGCTCGCGCAGGGTCCAGGTCACGTCGCGCGCGTTGTGCAGCACGTTGGCCGCCAGCACCGCGTCGAAGCTGGCGGGGGCGTGGCCTTGTTCGGCTGCGCCCCGGTTGATGTCGTAGCGGCCCAGCCGCAGGCTGCCGTAGTGCCCGAATTTGGCGGTGGCGATGTCGTCGAAAAACCGGCTGACGTCGGTGTAGTGATATTCGGCGTCGGGGTCGGCGGCGTGCAGGGCCGGCAAGGTATGCGCCGTCAGCCCCCCGACGCCGGCGCCGACCTCCAGCACCCGCAGCGCAGCCTTGCGTTCGCGCGCCAGCGGCGCGAGGGCCGCGCCCGCCACCGCGCCAAGATAGTCCGCGACGATATTGCGCTGGTAGAGACTCTCCGCCGCGCGCCGATCGCCTTCGGGGAACACCAGCCCGGCGGCATGGGCCGCTTCGCGCAGCACCGACGGCACGCGCGCGGCGCTGTCGAAGATCCAGTCGGTCAGGCCTTGCGAGTCGTGCACCCAGTCCATCTGCGCGGTGACAATGGCCCGGCTTTCCGCGATCAGGCGTTCGCACCGCGCCAGCGCCGGGAACGCGCGCAGCACGCGCCAGCGCCCCTCGCCTTCGGCCGCCAGCCACCCCTGTTCGGCAAGCATGCGCAGCCAGGCATCGAACAGGCGCCGGTAGTGCGCGGCGATGTGCAGACGTGCCATCTCGGCATCGCGCTCGAGCACGGTGCCTTGCGGCACGTCCACGCCCAGTTGCCGCAGATTGCGCAGCACCAGGATCGGCGCGAGCCGTTCCGTCTCCTGCTGGAAGCCTTGCAGCGAGGCCACCTTGGCGGGCGCGGGCAGCGCCGCCGCCGCGGACGCGCAGGCCGCCGCCAGGGCCTGCCAGGCGGCATCGCGCGCGGCACCGTCGGCAGAAGCCGGGGCGCGTCGCGGCACGACGAAGGCGGCCAGCTGCTGTCCCCCGCCCGCTGTGGCGCAGACCGTGGCGGCCGCGGCCTGGATGCCGTCGTGCTGCGTCAGCGCGGCTTCGATCTCGCCCAGCTCGATGCGGTGGCCGCCGAGCTTGACCTGGCTGTCGACGCGCCCGAGAAATTCGATGCAGCCGTCCGGCCAGTAGCGCGCGCGGTCGCCGGTGCGGTACAGGCGCTCTGCGCTGGCGGGGTGGGTGATGAAGGCCTCGGCGGTGCGCTGCGGATCGCGCCAGTAGCACGAAGCCAGGCCGGCGCCGCCGATATGCAGATCGCCATCGACCCAGTCCGGGCAATCGCGCAGGTGGGCATCGAGCACCCGGTAGGACTGGTTGGCCAGCGGAAACCCGTACGGTATGGAGCGCCAGGCGGGATCGACCTGCCCGACCTCGAACCAGTTCGACCAGATCGCGGCCTCGGTGGCGCCACCGAGGGCGGCCAGGCGCGTGTGCGGCGCCAGTGCGCGCAGGCGTGCCGGCAGGTCCAGCGCAATCCAGTCGCCGCTGAGCATGACCCAGCGCAACGATGCCGGCAGGCCCCGACCGCTGGATGCCGCGCGCTCGACCAGCATCGCCAGCAGGGCCGGCACCGAGTTCCAGACCGTGACGCCGTACCGGTGCGCCAGGTCCAGCCAGTGCGCGGCATCGCGCATGCCCGCCTCGTCCGGGAGGATCACGGCGCCGCCGCGCGACAGCATGCCGAAGACATCGTAGATGGCCAGGTCGAAGCCCAGCGCCGAGATGCCGAACACGCGGTCGTCCGGCGTCAGGCCGAGCCGCGCGTGGACGGCTTCCAGCGTGTTGCCGGCCGCGCCGTGCGTGATCGCCACGCCCTTGGGCGTGCCGGTCGAGCCCGAGGTGTAGATGATGTAGGCCAGCGCATCGAGGGCGGGCGATGCGACGTGCGCGTCGATCTCCCGCTGCAGCGCGGCGCTTGCGTGCACGGCCGGCTCGGACTCCGGCGACACCAGCCACGCGACGGGGCTGGCGCATGCCGGCCGCGTGAAGTCCGCCTGCGCGATAAAGGCGGCTTTGACACCTGCGCCATCGAGAATGGCTTGCATGCGCGCCGGGGGCATGTCGCTGGCCAACGGCACCAGCACCGCGCCCGCCGCGACGATGCCGATGGCGGCGGCGAGCGCGGGAATGCCCTTGGGCATGGCGCAGGCAACGAGATCGCCGGGCATGACGCCCGCCTCGCGCAACGTGCGCACGTGCGCCAGCGCGCGGGCGGCCAGTCCGGCATAGGTCTCGCTGGCATGCGCGGTGGCGCAGGCCAGCGCGTGCGGCTGCGCCACCGCCTGCCGGAAGAAGCCCGCGTGCAGCGGCGACTGCGGCAGCGGCAGCGCGGTCCGGTTGACGGCCTCGCGCACCGCGCGCTGCGCTGCGGGCAGTTCAGCAGGCATCGGTTGCTGCCAATGCGCGGCATCCTGGGCCAGATGGTCGAGCCGCCGGCAATAGGCCTCGAACATCGCATCGACCATGCCCTCCGGGAACAGGTCGTCGATCACGATCCAGTTGAATTCCAGCGTGCCCTTGCGGACCATCACCTGGTGGTCGAGCCAGACCTGGGGCGTGCAGGTGTAGAGGAATTCCGGCTCGCCGAGCAGGTCGGCGCCACGGACCAGCAGGTCGAGATCCATGCCCAGGAGGCTGGTGAACACGACCGGCATCAGGCTGCCGGCGTCCATGCCGCCGCCGTCCTGCGCACGGTGGCGGGCCAGTTCGCGCAGGACTTCCACGCCGCCGAAGCGCGTGTGCGACAGGCTGGCCCAGAGCTGGGCCTGGGTGGCGGCGGCACGCTGGGCGAAGGCCAGCGGCGCGTTGCAGTCGACCGTGAGCAGCAGCACCGAGGTGAAATCGCCGACCAGCCGCTCGACATCCGGATGCACGCGGCGGCGGTTGAAGTGCGTGAGGTTGAGCGTGAAGCGGCCGTCGCCGGCCCAGCGCGCGAGCACTTCCGAGAACGCGGTGAGCAGCACGGACGAGCCGGTCAGCCCGGCCTCGGCGGCAAAGGCCGACAGCCGCTGCCACGCCTGTGGGTCGAAGCGATGCTGCAGGCGCCGGAATGTCGGCCGCGCCACGTCGGACGCCACGCGCGCGAGCGGCAGCCGCGGGGGCGGCGCGATCTCGGACAGGCGGGCCTGCCACCAGGCCTTGTCGGCCAGATAGGCTGCTTCGCCCGCGGCGTCCCGGCCGGCCAGCAGGTAGTCCCGGAAACTGAGGCCGATGGCGGGCAGCTGCGCGGCCGGGTCGCGGTAGCTGCGCTCGAGCTCGGCCAGCAGGATGTGGAAGCTCTGCACGTCGAACATCAGCAGGTCGAGATCGAGGTGCAGGCGGGTCACGCCGGCCGGCTCGCGCGTGGCGCGCAGGTCGAACAGCGGCCAGCGCTCGGCGTCGAGCACCTGCCCGCACATGCCGGCGCGTTTCTGCGCGAGCCTGGCCGCCACGCGATCGGGCGGCTGCGCGCGCAGGTCTTCGGTCTCGATGGCGTAGTGCGGCACGGTGCCGAGGATGCGCTGCCGCCCATCCGGCGTCAGCACGGCGCGCATCATGCCGTGCCGCGCCACGATCCGGTTCCAGGCCTGCTCGAAGCGTTGCAGGTCCAGGTCTGGCGAGACCCACTCGAAGTAGACGTGGCATGACACGCCGCCGAGCGCCAGGGCCTGGCCGCGGCCGATCCAGTAAGCGTGCTGGATGTCGGTCAGGGCGAAGGTGTCGTCGCCGGGGCCGGCCTGGGCGGACGGTGCGCCGGGAGTGGCATCCGCGTCGGATCGGTCCAGCACGACCCAGTGCGCGGCGTCCGCGCGCGGGTCACCGCGCGCGACGATCGCATCTTCCGGGCGGGCCCCTGGTGTGGTCTGCGGCTGGGCCTGCGCCTGGCAGACCACCAGCTTGCCGTGGTCATGCAGCAGCGACGACAGGCGCCGCAGCATCGGCCCGCGCGCGGGTGCGGCCAGTTCGCGCAGGTCGGCCAGCACGATGTCGTAGCGCTCGCGCGGCATCCCCATCCCGCCGGGCTCCGCGAGGTGGCCGTCGGGCCGTGGCCGCACGGCAGGCACCCGCCACTCGACGCTGGGATGCTCGCGCCGCAGGCGGCTCGCCTGGAGGCTGGAATCCACCTCGATGCAGTAGCGGCCGTGCGCGCCGTAGCGCCGCGCCAGCACGGGCAGCATCGCCGTATCGTGCCAGCCGACCTGCAGCCAGGCGGTCTCCGCCGGTGGCGCCGCCAGTTGAATCTGCCGCAGCGCGCGCTCAAAGCCGGCCGCGCGCTCCACCGCCCTGCGGTGCTGGTGATCGCCTTCCATCGACGCCATCGCTTCCCTCATGTTCCCGTCCCGGTCCGGCCGCATACCGATCCCCTTGCCGGCGCCGCGGTCATGCAACCACGCTGCGCTGACCTGCTTGGCCGGCAGGATGGAATCGCTATGCAAACTGCGCATAGATGAACATTGCAGATGAAAATGATTCTCATTTATATTAGCATCCACAATCGGAAGCCGCGCGAAAACCCTGCGATGACTGCGGCGCCTCAGGGCGGCGGCACCCTGCGCCGCCCGGCTCGCGTGACGACGCGCCTGCCTTGCCGATCGACGTGATGCGCCGCGCATGACCGGCATCACGCCGGCAAGGCGACCGCCAGCGCCTGCCCGACGCGCAATCGGTATGGCGGCTTCCAAGGATGGAAGGCCCGGCGGGCCGCCCTCCACCCCGTCAGGGCCCCGCCGAGGCTGACCCGGCGGCGCCTCGCGAAGGCACCGCCGGCCCGCGCCGGCCGGCGGCGCATGCCTGCGATCGCATGGCGGAAAGGGGCGCGCGCACGTCCGGCGACAGGACCGTATCACCGCACTCACGGATGACGACCATGACTTCTCTCTCTCCCGAAGCGTTCCAGCAACGCTATGGCGACACCCTGCCCATCGCCGTGATCGGCGCGGGCTGCCGGATGCCGCGCGCCGATGACATCTTCGCGTTCTGGCACCGCCTGGCCGACGGCGAGGACCTGATCGCGCGCTTCGATGCGCGGCAACTGGCTGATGCCGGCATCGACCCCGCGCTGCTGTCGCGGCCCGGCTATGTGCCCGCCGCCGCCGTGATCGAGCAGGCCGACCGCTTCGAGTGGTCGTTCTTCGGCTACTCGCGACAGGAGGCCGAGACGATCGATCCGCAGCAGCGCATCTTCCTCATGTGCGCCTGGGAGGCGCTGGAGATGGCCGGCTACCCGAGCGCCACCCTGGAGGCCGCATGCCCGGGCGCGCGCATCGGCGTGCTGGGCGCGTGCAAGATGAGCAGCTATCCGGCGGCCCGGATCGAGAACACGCAGGAGATCGCGTCGCCCCGCACCTTCGGCCGCCTGCTCGGCAACGACAAGGACTACCTCGCCACCCGGGTGTCCTACAAGCTCGGACTGACCGGCCCCAGCATGACGGTGCAGACCGCCTGCTCGAGCTCGCTGGTGGCGATCCACCTCGCCTGCGAGCAACTGGCCAGCGGCGAATGCGACATGGTGCTGGCCGGCGGGGCGGGCATCGGCTTTCCGCAGGAGAGCGGCTACTTCCATCGCGAAGGCATGATCTTCTCGCCGGACGGCCTGTGCCGGCCGTTCGATGCCCACGCCGACGGCACCGCGATCGGCAACGGCGCCGCCGTGGTCCTGCTCAAGCCGCTGGACCGCGCGCTCGCGGACGGCGACCCGATCCTCGCCGTCATCCGGGGCAGCTCGGTCAACAACGACGGCCGCGCCAAGGCCGGCTACACCGCGCCCTCGCCCGAGGGGCAGGCCCGCGTCATCGCCGATGCGCTGGCGCTGGCGGAAGTCGATCCGGCCTCGATCCAGCTGATGGAAGCGCACGGCACCGCCACGCCGCTGGGCGACCCGATCGAGGTCGAAGCGCTGCGCCGGGCGTGGGGAGGCCCTACGGCGCAGACGCAATACTGCGCGCTGGGCTCGGTGAAATCGAATCTCGGCCACCTCGACACGGCGGCCGGCGTGGCAAGCTTCCTGAAGGCGGCGCTGGCCCTGCACCATGGGCAGATTCCGCCGAGCCTGCATTTCGAGACGCCGAATCCCGCGCTCGATCTTGCCTCCAGCCCCTTCTTCGTCCCGCAGACGCTGCTGCCCTGGCCCGACACGCCGACACCGCGCCGCGCCGCCGTGAGTGCGTTCGCCATCGGCGGCACCAACTGCCACGCCATCCTCGAACAGGCGCCGCACGTCGCCCATGACGGCGCGGCCGAGACCGGCCTGCCGCGGCTGCTCGTGCTGAGCGCGCGCAGCGAAACCGCCCTGCGCGAACTCGCCCGCCGCCACGCGTGGCGCCTCGACGACCTGGGCAGCCAGGTCGCCCTGTCGGACTACTGCGCCACCGCCGTGCACCATCGCAGCGTGTTCGACTGGCGCCTGGTGCTGGTCGCCACCGATGCCGCGTCGTTCATCGCGCAGTTGCATGCCTTTGCCGAACAGGCCGATGGCCAGGCGCAGGCCGTTCAGGCGCCGGCGGGCTGCGCCGTCCGCGCCTGGATGGCCGGTGCCTACGATGATGCGCTGCTGGCGTTCGCGCGCGCGCAGGCCGTGCAGCCATGCCCGGACTGGAGCCGGCATTGCCCGCCGCCGGCCACCCGCGTGCTGCTGCCGACCTGCCCGTTCGAGGGCGAGCGCTGCTGGTTCGAGGGGCACGGAGCGCAGCAGCCCCCGGCCTCGCCCGCATCTGAGGACGCTCCCGCGCACTGGCAGGCCGCCGTGCAGGCGGGGCGGCATGCGGCCGCGACGCTCGGCGGGCAGCTCGATCTGTCCGGCCTGCCGCGCGAGGCGCAAGGCGTGGATGCCCTGCACGCCACCTACGTCGGTCAGGCGTTTGCCCAACTGGGCGTGTTCGCCGACACCGACGCCTGGCTCGACGTGGAGGCCTGCCTGGCGCGCGGCGGCGTGCCCGCGCGCCATCGCGATCTGCTCGGCCGGTTGCTGCGCGATCTGGCATCGGCCGGCGCGCTGGACGCGCGGCGCATCGACGGCCGCCCGCACTACCGCAACCTGCGCCCGCGGCCGATGCAGGACGCGCAGCCGTGGCTCGAGGCCATGCGCGCCCTCGGCTACGGGCAGCTTGCCCCGCTGGTGGAGCGCACCGGCCCCCGCCTCGCCGACATGCTGACGGGCAAGCTCGATCCCGTCGGCGTGGTGTTCCCCGGGGCCGCCACCGACGACGTCGAGCACATGTACCAGGAGCAGCCGAATTCGGTCTACCTGAACCGCATCGCCGCCGCGACGGCCGCGGCCCTGGCCGAGCGCCGCGCGCTGCGCATCCTCGAGGTGGGCGGCGGCACGGGAGGCACCACGCGCGACGTGCTCGCGCACTTGCCGCCGGGCGCCTGCGAGCGCTACACATTCACCGATGTCGGGCCGCTCTTTCTGCAGCGCGCGCGCATCAAGTTCGCGGACGCGCCGTTCATGCAATTCCAGATCTTCGACATGAACGCGCCGGCCGTCGCCCAGGGGCTCGATCCGGCCGGCTATGACCTGATCGTCGCGGCCAATGTGCTGCACAACGCGGCCGACCTGCGTCGCATGCTCGCCAATCTGGGGACGGTGCTGGCCCCGGGCGGGGCCCTGCTGATGCGCGAGATCACCGCGCCGAAGAAGCTCTTCGACTTCGTGTTCGGCCCGCTGGTGCCGCCGATCGACGACACCGCCGCGCGCGATGGCGAACTGTTCGCCAGCGAAGCCGTCTGGCGGGCCGCGCTGGCCGATGCGGGGTTCACGCGCGCCGAGGCGTTTCCGGACCGCGCCAGCCCGGCCGGCGCGCTGGGCGAGCAGATCCTGATCGCGCACGGGCCCGTGGCACGTCACGATGTCTCGACGGCGCCGGCGCCGGTACCGCAGACGGCGGCACTATCCGGCGGGGTGCGGCAGATCGATCTCACCGTGGAGGATCCGGCCCCCGGGCAGCTGATCGCGCGCATCCTCGCGGCGCTGCCCGAGCCCGGCCGGCTGCGCCTGGACGACCTCCAATGGCGCCTCGACCCCGCGGGTGCGCCGCTGCCGCTGCGCCTGAGCCTGCTGGTCGCGGACGACGTGCTGCATGTCGGCATCCACGGCACGCCCCACGGCATGCAGCCCTTGCTGCGCGCATCGCTGGCACGGCCGCGCGCGTTGCCGGCCCGGCTGCACGCGATGGCGGGCACGACGCTCGGCCTTGGCGACGATGCACGGGGCCCCGCCCTGCTCGACGCGGCGCTGTCCGCCGTGCAGGCGCCGGACGGCCGCCCGCACACCCTGCGCAACCTGAAGTCGCTCTACTGGCCGGCCCCGACCGGACCGGCGCGCGACGCGCGGCTGCTCCGGCAAGGCGAGCGCGCGACCGTCTGCGACGCCGGCGGCACCGTCCTGCTGGCCATCGAGGGCTGGCAGGATGCACCGCCGCTTTCCGCCCCCTGGCGCGGCGGCGAGGCGGCCGGCATGCTGTACCGGTGGCGCTGGACGCCGGTTTCCGCGCCGGCCTGCGCCACCGCGATCCGGCGTGTCATGTGGCTCGGGCAGAACAGCATCGCGGAGCGCCAGCAGCTGACCGAGGCCTTCGGCTGCCTCGGCATCGCCTGCACGTTCGGGAACCCCGCCGACCTGCTGCGGGACGAGACCCGCCTGCCGGACTGGCTGGCCGGCGCGGACCGGGCCGACGCGATCTGCTACGCCCCGCTCTACCATGCGCAAGCACACGCGGAGGCCATCCTCGACGAGCAGGTCGAGGCGCTGCGCCCGCTGGCCATGCTGGTTGCCGCGCTCGGCGCCCGCTCCGATCCGCCCAGGCTGGCGGTGCTGGCGCCGCACGCCTTCGCGGTCGAAGACAGCGACACCGCTGCCGGCTGGCAGGCGGCGGGCATGTCGGGGCTGCTCGCGATGGCACAGCAGGAATATCCCGCGCTCCAGACGCTGCTGCTCGACAGCGGCGCGTCGGCGCCGATGGCCTTCGTGCCGGCGCTCGCGGCCTGGCTGGCCTGCGGCGCGGTTCCGGTTGGTGCGCTGCGCGGCACGCGGCACTACGTGCAGCAGCTCATCCCCGCCGCCCCCGCGCCGTGCCTCGCGGCATTGCCGCCCGGGCGCCACGTGCTGATCGGCGGGCTTTGCGAACTCGGCTTGGCGCTGGCGGACTGGCTGGCCGCGCGGGGCGCGCGCGAACTGGCGATCCTCTCGCGCAAGCCGCCGACGGCGGCACAGGCAGCGCGGCTGGCCGCGCTGCAGGCACAGGGCGTCGACGTGCGCCTGGACAGCCGCGCCGACGCCACCGAGCCGCCGGCCATCGATGCCGCGCTGATGCGCCTGGGCGGTAGTGCGCCGGTCGGCTGTGTGTTTCATCTGGCCGGCATCGTGCGCGACGCGCCGCTCGCGGCCGCCGACTGGCGGGACTGGCAGGCCACGCTGGCGACCAAGCTGGTGCCCGCGCTGGCGCTGCATGCCCGGGAGGCCCACCTGCGGCCCGCGATGACGGTGTATTTCTCCTCGGCGGCCAGTGCCTGCGGACCAGCAGGGCAAGGCGCGCACGCTTCGGCCAACGCCGCGCTCGAAGGGCTGGCGCACTACCGCAGCCGCCTGGGGCTGGACACCGTCGCGCTGGCCTGGGGCTTCTGGGGCGACATCGATGCCGAGCGGCGCCGCGAACTGGCCGGCCGCCTGGCCGCGCGGGGCATGGCGGGCCTCGGCACGGCGCACGGCATGACGCTGATGGCGCAGGCGATGGCCGGGCCCGAGCCGTTCTACCTGCCCGCTCGCATCGACTGGCCGCGCTTTTCCACGATGGCCACGCGGGCACAGGCGGAACGCTTCGGCCCCTGCTGGCAGGCTGCCGCCCGGACGGACGCCGCCGCCACCGAATCGCCCGCCCGGGCCACGGCCCAGCCCGTCGACTCGTTGTTCGACACGGTCCGGGCCCGTGTCGCCGAAGTCCTGGGCCGCGATGCGCAGGCCATTCCGGCCGAGGCGAACCTCATCCAGCTGGGACTCGATTCGCTGCTCTTCCTCGACTTGAGCGAGCGGCTCGGCAAGCAGTTCGGCGTGTCGATCTCGGCGGAGACCGCGTTCAAGGCCAACACGCTGAACGCTTTCGTGCAGGCCCTCGCCGCGCAGCTCGGCCTGGACGATGCGGGCACCGACGTCCGCCGGCAAGACACGCTGCCTGCGGAGGCTCCGCCCGCCGCACCCGCTGCGCTCGCCGCCGGGCTACGGCAGGGCAGCGGCGCCGTGGACATCGCCGCGGTCCGGCAGTACCTGCGCGCAGGCATTGCCACGCTGCTGCACTGCGCACCGGACACCGTCACGGACCAGGCCAACCTGATCCAGCTCGGCCTCGATTCCCTGCTGTTTCTCGAACTGAGCGAGACCATCGCGCGCGAGCTCGATGTGCGGATCTCGGCCGACACCGCCTTCCAGGCCGGCACCTTCGGGGCGCTGGCCGATGGCCTCGCGCAGGCCCTGGGCGTGCGGCGCGGCGGCACCGGCACGCAGGCCCCGGCAGCCGGCGCCTGCGGCCTGCGCATGGCGCTCACTGAACTGGAACAGTCGCAGGGCGGCTGGCTGGCCGCCAACGGCGACATGCTGCCGCGCCCCGACGCCCCGGGCACACCCCTGCCCCTGCCGGGCCTGCGGGGCCTGCGCCGCCAGCTGCGCGAATCCGACGTCCCGCAGCAGCTGTACGTGGAATACGACATGCCGGCGGACTTCCCGCTCGCGCGCTTCGAGCAGGCGTGGAACCGCGTGGTCGAACGCCATCCGATGCTGCGTGCGACGGTCAGTGCGGACGGGTTGCTGCGCATCCTGCCCGAGGCCCCGCGCACCGTCATCGCGTACACCGATTGGCGCGGCCAGCCCGCAGCCGAACGCGACGCGGCACTGGCCGCGCTGCGCGAGACGCTGTCGCGGCAGCCCCTCGACCTGGCGCAGTGGCCGCATGCCGAATGGCGCGCGAGCCGGCTCGACGAGGCCACGCTGCGGCTGCACCTGCGCTTGGATACCACGCTGGTCGACATCGAAAGCCTGCGCATCCTGCTGCGCGAGCTGTTCCTGTGGGTGCAGGACCCGGCGCGCGCGCTTGCGGCGCCGCGGTTTTCCGCGCGCGACTACTACGCCGGCGAAGCGGCGCTGCGCTCGACCGACGCGCATGCGCGGCAGTGGCAGGCCTACGCCCCGCGCGTCGGGCAACTGCCCCCGCCGCCCAACCTGCCGCTCAGGCAAGAGGCCGGCACCGGCGCGCGGCGGTTCGTCATCTGGCGCGATGCACTGCCGCGCGATGCCTGGCTGGCGCTGCGCGCCTACGCCGAGCAGGCCGGGCTGAGCGGCACGGCCGTGCTGCTGGCGGCCTATGCGCTGGCGCTGGCCCCCTGGAGCGATCGCCGCGCCTTCACGTTGCGGCTCGACTATCCGGACCGCCGGCCGGTGCACGCCCAGGCCATGAACGTGATGCTCGACGCCTCGGCCTCGGCGCTGGTGCCGTGCGCGCTCGACGCCGGCAGCTTCATCGCACTGGCGCGTGCCTGCGCCGAGGCGATCGCCGGCCGGCTCGCGGCGGACCTGGTCGGGACGGAAACGCTGTTGTCCGCCCATTGCGCGCAGCACCTGGGCGCGGGGCATCCGGCGCGGCTGCCGCCGGTGGCCATGACCAGCCTGCTCGGCGTGCGCTCGGCCTATTCGATTCCGGAGACGTCCGACCCGCTGCTCGGCATGCCGACCCACGAATACGCCAGCCAGCCCGATACCTGGCTGCACTTCCAGGCGCTGGAAGAGGCCAGCGCGCTGCTCTACAACATCGACCAGCGCGCCGACTGGCTGCCCGACGAACTGGGGGAAACGGTGATGCTGCGCCTGCGGCTCGTGCTCGATGCGCTGGCGGAATCCCCCGCCGCCTGGCATGCGGCGCCGCTGGAGCTGGTGCCCGCCGATGCCGATATCGCCGGGTTCGCCGCGGCCATGACGCGCCTGCTCGATGCGGGGGGCATGGCCGTGGAGGCGGTGGCCCGGGATTGAGGACAGCGGGCGCGGCGGCGCTGGACGGCGTCGCCGCGCCCGCGGCAGCACGGCTGCCAGGCCATCGTGCCGGACTTCAGCGTGACGGCGTCATGATGGGCACTACGCGATCGGATGTACGCGCGCGACAGAACGCCAAGCGCCCATGCGAAATCGCCGAGCCGAATGGGGCGCCGCCGGGCGGGCAGGCCATGCGGCCTGCGGCATGCAGCACGAGGCGGCTCCGTTCCCGGCCGGCCGCCTCGCGCCACAGACCACCCTACGCCACCCGCCGCATCCTCCGGGGCGGCGTTCGATCCCTCAGGCCGCCGCGCGGAACCGCCAGTTTCGCGTGCGCGCCTGCTGCGCCCAGAGCCGGGCGTAGAGCCCGCCGCCTGCCAGCAGGTCGGGATGCCGGCCGCGCTCCACCACGCGCCCCCGCTCCAGCACCAGGATCTGGTCTGCGTCCGCCACCGTGTGCAGGCGGTGCGCGATCACCAGCACCGTCTTGCCCCGCACCAGCGCCGCCAGCGCCTGCCGGATCGCCAGCTCGTTGCCGGAGTCGATCGAGGCGGTGGCCTCGTCCAGCAGCACGATCGGCGCATCCTTGAGCAGGGCCCGCGCAATGGAGAGGCGCTGCCGTTCGCCGCCGGACAGGCGGCCGCCGCCTTCCCCGATCACGGTCCGGTAGCCGTCCGGCAGCGCCATGATGAAGTCGTGGCAGCACGCCGCCCGCGCGGCGGCGACCAGATCCGCATCGCTGGCCTCCGGCCGGGCCAGGCGCAGGTTGTTCTCGATGCTGTCGTTCAGCAGGTAGGTGTCCTGGAACACGATGGCGATCCGGTCGAGCAGGTCGTCCTGCCGCATCGCGCGCACGTCGACCCCGCCGATCAGCACCTGGCCCGCCTCGACATCATGGAAGCGCGCGACCAGGTGGGCCAGCGTCGACTTGCCCGCCCCGCTCGGCCCCACCAGCGCGGTGACCGTGTCCGGCCGGGCGACGAAGGAGACGCCCCGGAGCGTCGGCTCCCCCGGCGCGTGCGAGAACGATACGTCGCGGAACTCGACCGCGCAGCCGCGCGCGGCGGTGCTGGCGTCGGGCTCCGGCAGCAGCGGCTCGCCCATCAGCGCGGCGATCCGGTCGAAGCTCCTGCTGTAGAACGCCAGCTGCGCCATCAGCATGGCCGACTCGCTCATCATGCTGAAGAAGCGGTGGCTCATGATCAGGAACATCACCAGCATCGCGTGCGTCAGATGCCCGGCGAGGCTGAAGCGGAAGGCCTGCGCCAGCACCAGCAGGAAGCCGATTTCGAGCAGCACCGAGAACCCGATGGCCGCCGCGCCGGCCACCACTTCGATGCGGACCGACAGTGCGCGCAGGCGCGTCAGCGCATTGAACACCTTGTCGAAGCGCTCCGCCGACAGACCGAAGGCGCGGATCACCTTGATGCCCTGCACGAACTCCAGCAGGCGGCTGTTGGTCTCGGCCTTCTGGTCGAGCTTGGCCCGCCCGAGGCGGCCGGCCGCGCGCTTGAACAGCCGGAACAGCAGCAGCCCCGCCGCCACGCTCGCGAACGCCAGCAGGCCGAGGCGCCAGTCGATAGAGAGCAGCAGCGCGCCGGTCAGGCCGGCGATCGCCAGCCGCCCGCACAGCTCGCCAGTGAGGTGGGTGAAGGCGTCTTCGACCTGCACCACGTTCTCGGCCATCACCGCGCTGAGGTCTCCGGTCTGGCGCCGCGCGTAGAAGCCCAGCGGCAGGCGGCGCAGTTGCTCCGCGATCTGCAGGCGCAGGTCGCACATCATGCCGGTCCCGCCGATGAAGCCGTCGAGGTTGGCGGCGACGGCGCACGCGAGCTGCGCCAGCACGCAGCCCAGCAGGGCCAGCGTCAGCGTGGTCAGCAGCGCGGCGTCGAAGCGGCCCGCGAACATCGCGTTGAACGCCAGGAACAGCACCGCGTAAGGCGCGGTCGCGAACAGCGCTTCCGCCATCCGCCATGCAATGCCGCGCCGGACCCGGCCGCGGTCGGCACTGCGCGTGAGTTCGAACACCGCACGCAGCATGTTCATTGGGACACTCCTTCAAGCGGTTGGTCTGCGCTCGCCGTGGCGTGCGCCGATGGGAGGCGCCAGTCGGCGCTGTCGCGGTGCATCCGCCATAGCCGGCGGTACAGGTCGCTGCCGGCCAGCAGTTGCGCATGCGTGCCGGCGGCCGCCACGCGACCGTGGTCCAGCAGCACGATCTGGTCCGCGTCGGCAATGGTCGACAGGCGGTGGGCGATCACGATGACCGTCTTGGACTGCGTCAGCACGCCCAGCGCGTCGAGGATCTGCGCCTCGCTCATCGGGTCGGTGAAGGCCGTGGCCTCGTCCAGCACGATGATCGGCGCGTCCTTGACCAAGGCGCGGGCGATCGACAGCCGCTGCTTCTCGCCGCCCGACAGCCGCGCGCCGCGTTCGCCCAGGACGGTGTGATAGCCCTGCGGCAAGCGGCTGATGAAGTCGTGCGCCTGGGCCGCCTTGGCGGCGGCGATCACCTGCGCTTCGTCGAGCTCGCGCTGGCCGAGGCGGATGTTTTCGAGGACGGTGTCGTTGAACAGGAAGACGTCCTGCATCACGTAGGCCACCTGGCGATGCATGTCGCCCAGCGGCAAGGCGCGCACATCGACGCCGCCGATGCGGATGGCGCCCCGCCCCACGTCCCAGAACCGTGCCAGCAACTGGGCAAGGGTGGATTTTCCGGCCCCGCTCGGGCCGACGATGGCGGTGAAGCTGCCGGCCGGCACGGTGAAGCTGACTTCGTGCAGCACATCCTTGTCGCCGTAGGCGAACCCGACGCCCTCGAAGGCCACGGTGCTGTCGGCCGGCTTGCCCGCCGCGGGCGCGTCCGTGAGCTCGGGCGCCTGCATCAGGTTCTGCACGCGGCCATGGCTGTCCTGGATCAGGCGCAGCAGGCTGCCGAAGAAGGCCAGCGCAAACAGCGGCCGCGTGATGCCCAGGCCGAGCAGCAGGCACAGGACGAACAGTTCGAGGCTCAGCGAGCCCCGCAGATACCAGTAGCCGCCGAACGGCAGGATCGACAGCATGTTGGCGCCGATCACCACGGTAAAGGCCGACCACCCCGGCACCGTCATCCTCACCATGCGCGCGATGACGGCGCGGTAGGCGTCGATGACGCGCGTCAGCCGCTTCGAGGCCAGCGCGCCGCGGTGATAGGTCTTGAGCACGGCGATGCCCTGCACATACTCGACCACGCTGGCCGACAGGCTGGCGTTGACCTCGTTGTACTGCGCCATGACCTCGGGAATCTTCTTCCAGAGCAGGATCTGCACGAGCACCGCCACCGGCACCGTGGCCAGGGTCACCAGCGCCATGCGCCAGTCGAACCAGAACAGGGCGACGGCGCTGGCCAGCGGCAGGGCCACGGCCGCCGCGCTGTCGTTCAGGTGGTGCGCGATGAACAGCTCGAGGCGGTCGACATCTTCGCGCAGCACCTTGTTGGTCGCCTCCGCGCTCTGCTTCGTGATCCAGCCCAGCGGCAGCCGCGTCAGCTTGGCGGCCACCTTCAGCCGCAGGTCGAGCAGGATGTCGAAGGCCGCCAGGTGCGCCACCACGCCGCTGGCCACCAACAGCAGCCAGCGCAGCCCGATCGCCAGCGCGCCCCAGCCGAGAATCGGCCAGAGCGCCGAGGCCGCCACCCGGTCCTGCCCGATCAACATCAGGACGGCATAGATCACCAGCAGCGGCGCGAGCGACAGCACGCTGCTGAGCGCCGACAGCGCCGCGGCCAGCACCAGGCTGCCCTTGCGCTCGCCGGCCAGCGCCAGCAGCGCCGCCAGGCCGGTCTTGCGCGGCGCGGCGGCAGCGTCCTGCGCCGCCTCGCCCGCGGCGGCCTGCAATTCAGCGATTTCAACTGAGCTCATACGGAATCCTCCTGCAATGCAATGCCCAGCGACACCCGTGTCCGGCGTGGCTGGAGTCGATCCGGTTTTCGCGCGGCGCGCGCGGTGCTCCGCCCGCGCCGGCACCATCACAGCCTGGCCTGAAGGCGCAGCCCGATCGTGCGGCCCTGCCCGTATTGGGCAAAGGTGCCGAACGTGCCGAGCGCAAACGCATAGGTGCGCACGGCGCGGTCGGTCAGGTTGTCGACATAGCCGACCACCGTCAGATGCTTGTTGATGTCCCAGCTCAGCGAGGTGTCGAGCAGGGCATAGGCCGGCTGGCGCAGGGTGTTGGCCGCGTCGAACCACATGTCGCCCGAGTAGGTCATGCCGACATTCCATCGCAGCCGACCCTGCATCCCTTGCGGACGGAAGCGGTATTCGCCCGAGGCGCGCAGGCTCAGCGGCACCACGTAGGGCACGCGCTTGCCGGTCAGGTCGAGGTTGCCCTGCGGCGCGCTGTAGCGGTAGATCTTGCTGGTGGTCCAGGCGCCGCCGGCGCGCAGCGTGAGGTCCGGCGTGGCCAGCCAGGTGCCGTTCAGCTCCACGCCGGTGGCGCGGGCATCGCCCACGTTGCTCAGCATCTGGAACAGGCCCGAGACGACCTGCGCCTGCAGATTGCTGGTGCGGCTGTGGAACAGCGCACCGTCCAGCCGCAGCCGCTTGCCGAGCAGATCGGCCTGGAAGCCGACCTCGACGTTGCGCAGCCGCTCGGCGCTGTACGGAATGCTGCCGGCGCTGTTGTCGGCGATGCGGTTGAAGCCCCCGGCCTTGTAGCCTTCGCTGTACAGGCCGTACACGCGCCACCCGGGCGCGGCCTGGTAGCCCACCGACACTTTCGGGGTCAGGCTGCGGAACGTCTTGTCGCCGGCGAAGGACAGCGCGGCCGCGCCGGTGCGGTTGTAGTGGATGTCGGCGCTGTCGATGCCGTAGCGCAGCCCGGCCGTCAGGTCGAGGCGCTCGGTGGCGTGCCATACGCCCTCGCCGAAGGCGGCCATCGAGCGCAGGTTCGACTCGCTGCGGCTCGGGCCGGGGAACAGGAACGCCGACACGCCAGGCACCGCGATGCCCCGATCGCGCTCGAATGCCTGCTTCTCGTAATAGAGGCCGAACACGCCATCCACCGGGCGCTTGACGTCGCCGGAGGTGGCGACGCGCAGTTCCTGCGAGAAGGTCTTCTGGTTTTCCGGATCGGCGTTGCCGGTGGTCAGCACGCGCTCGAGCCGGCGGTCCTGGTAGGCGCTGACCGACGACAGCTTCCAACCCCGCAGGTAGTAGTCGACGCTGAGCGCCGCCTGCGTGACAGTGCGCGTGAGCGACGGTTCGGTCAGGTCGAACGGCGATGACGCGATGGCGTGCCGGTCTTTCAGGTCATAGGCCTGGAAGTATTCTTCGTGCGAGCGGTAGCGGTCGTGGCTCACCGACAGCGTGGCGTCGAGGTCGGTGTCCCGCGGTGTCCAGCGCAACCGTGCGCGGCCCAGGGCCTCGCGGCCGGAATCGAGCTGGTCGGCACCGGTGGCCGGGTTCTTCAGCGTGCCCGGGCGGTCGTCGAAATAGGCGGACACGTCGCCATACAGGAGGTCCTTGACCAGCGGCCCGCGCACCGACAGATCGGTGCGCCGCGTCAGGTTGTTGACGTCGACGCTCGCCTGGGCGCCGAAGCGGTTGTTCGGCTTCTTCGTCACGATGTTGATCACGCCGCCCTGCGCGGCGCGGCCATACAGCGTGCCCTGCGGCCCCCGCAGGACCTCGACCTGCTCGACGTCCGGCAGCGGCTGCGTGAAGTAGGCCATGTCCTGCGGCACGCCGTCGACGTAGACCGTCACCGCCGGGCTGTAGAAGTCGGACGACGGCGTCCCGCGCATGCCGAACAGCGTGTACGCGCGCGAACTGCGGGGCGTGACCGTCAGCTCGGGAAACAGCTTGCCCAGTTCGTCGGTGCGCGCCACCCCGGCCGCCTGCAGGCGCGCACCGCTGGCCACCGACGTGGCGCTGTCGGCGGTCTGCCCGCTGGCATCGAGCTTGGTGCCCGTCACCACCACCGGCGCCAGTTGCGCCACGTCCGCCGGTTCGGCCGCCGTGGCGCTGTCCTGCGCGCCGGCCGCCCCCACCGCGCCCAGCGTGCTGCCCGCCAGCAGCAGGCCCCTCAACGTACTCACCCCCATACCCACATCCCCTTCTTTGGTCTGTTTTGACCCTGCGCATTATTGGTTGGGGGGGACCGAGGCCACTACCGCGATCGATGCCGGAACTGTCGCGCCCCGCACTTTTTATTGATAATAATTCTCATTTACAAGATAGTCATCGGCTCATTCGGAGCGCGCGCAATGGTGCGTCCCGCCCGCCCCCGCGCATCGCGGGCCGGGCGGTCAGGCCCGCTGTGGCGGCCCGTCCAGCGCGGCTTCCGACCTATTGCCATGGAATCGCTGGGGGGATCGATGACGACGCATGCACTGACCGAACGCGCCACGCTGGTCGACTGGATCGAGCATCACGCGCGGGCGCGGCCGCTGGCCGAAGCGCTCTTCTTCTGCGGCCACGGCGCGGACGACCTGCGGCTCGGCTACGGCGCGCTGTCCGAGCGCGTGCGCCGCTGCGCCGCGGCCCTGCAGCAGCGCGGGGCGGCGGGCTCCACCGCGCTGATCCTGTTCCCTTCGGGCATCGACTACGTGGTGGCGCTGCTGGCCTGCTTCTACGCGGGCGTGACCGGCGTGCCGGTCAACCTGCCGGGCGTGTCGCGGGTACGGCGCGTGCTGCCCAAGCTCGGGGACATCACGCGCGACTGCCGGCCCTCGGTGGTCCTGACCCACACCGCCATCGAACACGCCTCCGGCAACGACCTGCGCGATTTCGCGGCCGGACATGGCCTCGATATCCTGCACCTCGACACGCTGGGCGGCGAGGCGGCGGCCTGGGTCCGGCCGGCGCTCACGCCGGAGTCGATCGCCTTCCTGCAATACACCTCCGGCTCCACCGGCAGCCCGAAGGGCGTGGTGAACCGGCATGGCGCGCTGCTGCGCAACCTGCAGTTCCTCGGTCGCCTGACCCGGCCGCAAGACCGCGCCCCCGAAGACACCGCCGTCGCCAGCTGGCTGCCGCTGTTCCACGATCTCGGGCTGATCATGGGGATCCTGCTGCCGCTGGCCTATGGCAACCGCGCGGTCTACATGGCGCCGATGGCCTTCGTCGCCGACCCGCTGCGCTGGCTCGAGATCGCCACCGCCGAGCGTGCCACCGCGCTGCCCTGCCCCAGCTTCGCGCTGCGCCTGTGCGCCGACGAAGCGCGGAGCGCCGCGCCGGCGCGCCTTGCCGGCATCGACCTGTCGTCGGTGCAATGCCTGATGCCCGCGGCGGAGCCGGTGCTGCCCAGCCAGATCGAAGCGTTCCAGGCCGCCTTCGCCGCTCACGGCATGCGGCGCGAGGCGATCCGGCCGGCCTATGGGCTGGCCGAGGCGACGCTGCTGGTGTCGGCCAACGTCGACGATGCGCCGCCGCACCGCATCGACGTCGAAACGGCCCCGCTCGAACAGGGGCGCGCCGTGGTGCACCCGGCTGCCGCGCCCATGCCCGCCGCCGGCAGGCGCCGCTACGTCAGCAACGGCCGCGAGTTCGACGACCAGGATGTCCGCATCGTCGATCCGCGCACGTGCGCCACGCTGCCCGAGGGCGCGGTCGGCGAGATCTGGATCAGCGGCCCCTGCATCGCCGGCGGCTACTGGAACAAGGCCGAACTGAACCGCGAAATCTTCATGGCCGAGACCCCCGGGGCCGAAGACCGACGCTACCTGCGCACCGGCGACATGGGCTTTCTCCACGGCGGCCACCTGTTCGTGACCGGCCGCCTCAAGGACATGATGCTGTTCCGCGGCCAGTGCCATTATCCGAACGACATCGAAGCCACCAGTGGCCGTGCGCACGCGGCCGCCATTCCCGAGAGCGGCGCGGCCTTCTCGATCCAGGCGGAGGACGAGGCCGGCGAACGGCTGGTCATCGTGCAGGAAGTGCGCAAGCAGGCGGGCATCGACCCTCGCGACATCGCCACCGCCGTGCGGGCGGCCGTGGCCGAGGGGCACGCGCTCGGCGTCCACGCCGTCGTGCTGATCCGCAAGGGCACGCTGCCGCGCACCACCAGCGGCAAGGTCCGGCGCGCGGCCGTGCGCGAGGCCTGGCTGGCCGGCACCCTGCAGACGCTGTGGCAGGACGATATCGACAACCTCGCCGTGCCGCCGACACCGGCGCAGGAGACCGCGGCCGCGCCGGCCGACGCGGCGCTGCTTGCCGCGCTGGCGCCGCTCGATGCCGCCCGGCGCCAGCAGCACCTGGTGCAATGGCTCGCCGCCCGGGCCGCGGCCGCGCTCGGTACCGTGGCCGCGCGTGCCATCCGGCCCGAGGCCAGCCTGTTCGGCTACGGTCTCGACTCGATGTCGGCCACGCGGCTAGCCGCCGTTGCCGCGGCGGCCTGCGGCCTGGCGCTGCCCGACAGCCTGCTGTTCGACCATCCGAGCCTCGCCGGCCTCGCCGGCTGGCTGCTGCAAGCCATGGAGCAGGCGCGGCACCTGCCGCCCGCGCCCGGCGGCCGCGACAGGGCCATGCCCGCGCCGCGCCCGGCCGCGCATCGGCACGGCGACGGCCAGGACCCCATCGCGATCATCGGCATGGCCTTCCGCCTGCCCGGCGAAAGCGGGCGCGATGCCGACACCGACGCCGCCTTCTGGCGCCTGCTCGACGGCGCCGGCTGCGCCATCCGGCCGATGCCCGCCGAGCGCTTCCGCGCGCCGGCCGGCATACCGGGGTTCGGCGCCTACCTCAACCAGGTGGACCGCTTCGACGCCGCCTTCTTCGGGATGTCGCCGCGCGAAGCGATGAACACCGATCCGCAGCAGCGCCTGCTGCTCGAGGTGGCATGGCACGCGCTCGAAGACGCCGGACTACCGCCCGGCGACCTGCGCGGCAGCGACTCGGGCGTGTTCGTCGGCATCGGCACCGCGGACTACGGACACCTCCCCTTCATCAGCGGAGACGACGCGCATTTCGACGCCTACTGGGGCACCGGCACCTCGTTCGCCGCGGCCTGCGGGCGCCTGTCGTTCACGTTCGGCTGGGAGGGCCCGTCGATGGCCGTCGACACCGCCTGCTCGGCCTCGCACAGTGCCCTGCACCTCGCCGTGCAGGCCCTGCGCGCGCGCGAATGCGGCATGGCGCTGAGCGCCGGCGTCAAGCTGCAGCTGCTGCCCGAGATCGATCGGGTGCTGCACAAGGCCGGCATGCTCGCCGCCGACGGCCGCTGCAAGACGCTCGACGCGAGCGCCGACGGCTACGTGCGCGGCGAGGGGTGCGTGGTACTGGTGCTCAAGCGGCTGTCCGATGCGCTGGCCGACGGCGACGCCATCCGCGCGGTCATCCGCGACACGCTCGTGCGGCAGGACGGCGCCGGCAGCAGCCTGTCCGCGCCGAACGGCGAGGCGCAGCAGCGCTTGCTGTCGCTCGCGCTGGCGCGCGCGGGGCTCGCGCCGTCCGAGATCGATTACATCGAGCTGCACGGCACCGGCACGCGCCTGGGCGACCCGATCGAATACCAGTCCGTCGCCGACGTGTTCGGCGGCCGCGCCCCGGACGACCCGCTGTGGATCGGCTCGGTCAAGACCAATATCGGCCACCTCGAATCCGCCGCCGGCGCGGCCGGACTGGTCAAGACCGTGCTGGCGCTGGAGCAGGCGCGCATCCCGCCGCTGGTGGGGCTGAAGGGGATCAACCCGCTGATCGATCTCGATGCGATTCCGGCCCGCGCGCCGGCGCACACGGTCGACTGGCCGGCGCGCCAGGCCGTGCGCCGCGCCGGCGTGACGTCGTACGGCTTCGCCGGCACCATCGCGCATGTGATCCTGGAGCAGGCACCGCAGGCCCCGGTGGCGCAGGTAGCCGGCACGGAACCGACGCGCGGGCCGCACCTGTTCCTGCTGTCCGCCCGCTCCCCCGATGCGCTGCGCCGGCTGGCTGCCGCCTATCGCGACACCCTCGCCGGCACGGCCGACCTGGCCGTGCTCGCCAACGGCATGGCGCGCCAGCGCGAGCATCACGCCTTGCGCGCCGCCGTCGTGGCATCGGACCACGACGAATGCGCACGCGCGCTGGACCGCCTGGCCGCGCCGGACGCCGCCGCGCCCGAGGCCGTCACGCGCGCGCCGCGCGTCGGCTTCCTGTTCACCGGCCAGGGTTCCCAGTACGCCGGCATGACGCGCGCGCTGTACGCCGCGCAGCCGGACTTCCGCGCCGCGCTCGATGCCGCCGACGCCGCGCTCGCGCCGCACCTGGGGCGCTCCATCCTTGCGCTGATGCACGACGACGCGCAGCGCGATGCCCTGCAGCAGACCGCCCATGCGCAGCCGGCGCTGTTCGCCTGCGGCTACGCGCTGGCCGCCATGTGGCAGGCCTGGGGCGTCGTGCCCGCGGTCCTGGTCGGCCACTCCATCGGCGAGTTCGCGGCGATGGTCGTTGCCGGAGCGATGACGCTGGAGGATGCCGCACGCCTGATCGTGCGCCGCGGCGCACTCATGCAGGCGCTGCCCGCCGGCGGCGCCATGCTGGCCGCGCGCGCCACGCCGCGGCACGCCCACGACCTGCTGGCAGCGCTCGCGCCGGCCGTCGCGGCCGAGGTGTCGCTCGCCGCCATCAATGGCCCGCAGGACGTGGTGTTCTCCGGCAGCGCCGCCGGCATCGACGCCGTCCGTGCCCGGCTCGACGCGCAGCAACTGGATGCCCGCCCGCTGGCGGTTTCGCACGCCTTCCATTCACCGCTTCTGGAACCGATGCTGGAGGACTGGGCCGAGGCCTGCGCCGATGCGCGGTCGGTGCCGCCCCGCATCCCGGTCATCTCCACCCTCACCGGCGCGCCGATGGCCACGGCGCCCGATGCCGCCTACTGGAGCGCCCACGCCCGCCAGCCCGTGCGCTTTGCCGAAGCACTGGCACGCGCCGGCGCGGACTGCGATGTCCTGCTCGAGATCGGCGCGCACGCCGTGCTCAGCGCGCTGGCCCAGCGCAACCAGCTGGCGCAGCCGTGGCCGCACCCGGTCGCCTGCGTGGCCAGCCTGCGGCGCGGCACCGACGACAGCCGCGCGGTTGCGCAAGCCTGCGCCGAGCTCTACCTGCGCGGGCAACCCTTCGACTGGGACCGCCTGTTCGCCGGCCCGCTGCCCTCACCGCGCGCGCTGCCGCGCTATCCGTTCGACCGCCAGAGCCATTGGCTCGAATACGACGAAGACGCGCCGCGCACGCCGCTGCCGATGCAGCCCCAGCCCGAGCGCGCGGCGCCGCGCCCGGTCGAGCGCTATGCGGTGCAATGGGAGCCCTTCGCGCCGTCGGCCGGTGACGGGCACGCATCCACCTACTGGATCGTTGCCGCCGCTGCCGCCGATGCCGGGCCCGCCGACGCCGGGCGCCTGGCCGCGCGGCTGTCCGGGCCCGCGCGCGATGTGCACGTGCTGTCTCCCGCGCAGTGGGCCGATGCCGCCGACCGCATCGCCGATGACGACGTCGTGATCTCCCTCGCGGGCTGGCCGGCGCGCGCCAGCGATGCGGCAGCGGTGGCCGGATCGCGGCACGTCTGGCAACTGACGGAATGCGTGCGGACGCTGCAGCGCTTGCGCAAGACGCCGCGCATCCTGCTGCCGACCCTGCACGGGCAGAGCCCGGACGGCGCGCCATGCGACCCGCTGCAGGCCGCCCTGTGGGGCGCCGCGCGCCCGCTGTCGCTGGAATACCCGGGCCCTGCGTGGCTGCTGGCCGATTGCGCCGGCGAGTCGCCGCTGGAGACCCTTGCCGATGCGCTGCCCGCGCTGCTGCCGCTGTTCGGCAAGGAGGAGGCCGTGGCACTGCGGGCCGGCGGCTGGCTGCGCCCGCGCCTCACGCCGCAAGCCGCGCCCGAGCGCGCCCCGTGCGTCACGCTGCGGGCGGACGGCCTTTACCTCGTCGCCGGCGCTTACGGCGCGCTCGGCCGCCACACCACCGACTGGCTGGCCGCGCACGGCGCCACGCACCTCGTACTGGCCGGCCGCCGCGCCCCGCCGGCCGGCTGGCAAGCGCGCCTCGCGCTGCTGCGCGCGCAGGGCGTGCGCATCGACCCTGTCGACGCCGACCTGGCCGAGGCCGCCGATGTCGAGCGCCTGTTCGACGCCGTGGCCGCGCTGGAGGCCACCACCGGCCGCACGCTGGCGGGCGTTTTCCACTGCGCGGGCACCAGCCGCTTCAACGATCTCGCCGGCCTCACGCCGGACGACTGCGCGGCGGTCACCGGCGCCAAGATGACCGGCGCCTGGCTGCTGCACGAACAGACCCGCGCGCGCCGCCTCGACTGGTTCGTCTGCTTTACGTCGATCTCGGGCGTCTGGGGCTCGCGCCTGCAGATCCCGTACGGTGCGGCCAATGCCTTCCAGGACGCCCTGGTGCGCCTGCGCCGCGCGCAGGGGCTGCCCGCGCTGGCTGTCGCCTGGGGGCCGTGGGGCGGCGGCGCCGGCATGTCCGAAGTGGACGACGCGCTCCTGCAGCTGCTGCGCGCCGCCGGCATCCGCCGCCTGGCGCCGAGCCGCTACCTGGCCACGCTCGACCACCTGCTGGGCCACGCCGAGCACGCGGATGGCCTGCCCGCCGACGGCACCTGCGTGGTCGCCGAGGTCGACTGGCAGCAGTTCATTCCCCTGTTCGCGCTCTACAACCCGATCGGCACCTTCGAGCGCTGCCGGACGGACACCGCCACGCACGCCGCCGCCGCCCCCAGCGCGCTCATCGCGCTGGACAGCGGCGCCCGGGCCGACGCCGTGCGCGCATTCGTCATCGCCGAGCTGGCGCGCACGCTGCGCGTCGCGCCGTCGCAGCTCACGCCGGACATCGAGCTGCTCAAGCTCGGCATGGACTCCATCCTCGTGATGGACTTCTCGCGCCGCTGCGAATCGGGCCTCGGCGTCAAATGCGAGCTGAAGGCGATCTTCGAGCGCAACACGCCGGGCGGGCTGGCGAGCTACCTGCTGGAACGGCTGGAGCACGCCCCCCAGGGCGCCGTGCCCGCACCGGCGGCAGCCGAGCCCATCGTGCATGCGCCGGACCACGCGCATCTGCCCTTCCCGCTGACCGAGCTGCAGCACGCCTACTGGATCGGACGCCAGGGCCACTACGCGCTGGGCGGCGTGGCCTGCCACGCCTACCTCGAGGCGGATGCCGCCGACGGCCTCGACCTCGGCCTGCTCGAACGCTGCTGGAATGCGCTGGTCGCGCGCCACGGCGCGCTGCGCCTGGTGATCGACGAGAGCGGGCAGCAGCGCATCCTGCCGCGGGTGCCGGCCTACCGCATCCGCGTGGCAAACCTGGGCGCGGCCACGCCGCAGGCCCTGGCCGCGCACTGCGACGACTGGCGCCAGGCCATGTCGCACCAGGTGCTCGATGCCGCGCAATGGCCGATGTTCGACGTGCGCGCCACGCACCTGCCGGGCGGGGCCACGCGCCTGCACATCGGCATCGACATGCTGATCAACGACGCCACCAGCGGCCAGATCATCTGGGACGAGCTCGCCGCGCTGTACCGCGCCGGCGGCGACCTCGAACGGGCCGGCCTGGCGCCGTTCGAGATCAGCTTTCGCGACTACGTGCTGGCGAAGTACGTGCACAGCGAAGCGCGCCGCGCCGCGCGCGAATCGGCAAAGGCCTACTGGCTCGGCCAGCTCGAGACCCTGCCCCCCGCGCCGCAACTGCCCCTGCGTGCCGAGGCGCTGCACCGCGCCGCCCTGCGATTCTCGCGGCGCCAGCATCGCCTGAGCGCGCCGCAGTGGCAAAGCCTGCGCGACCGGGCCGCGGCATCGGGCTGCACGCCGGCTTCGCTGCTGATCGCGGTGTTTGCCGAAGTCCTGTCGGCCTGGAGCACCGAGCCGCGGTTCACGCTCAACCTCACCACCTTCGACCGCTTGCCGTGGCACGCCGACGTGCCGCGCCTGCTCGGCGATTTCACCGCGGTCACGCTGCTGCCGCTGGACTGCGCCGCGCCCCTGCCCTTCGGCCAGCGCGCCGCCGCCGTCAACGGGGCCGTGCTCGAGCACCTGCAGCACCGCGCCTTCAGCGCCGTGGACGTGCTGCGCGAATGGAACCGCGGCCGCGAACGGCAGGATGCGGTGTCCATGCCGGTGGTGTTCACCAGCCAGCTCGGCATGAGCGACCCCACCAAGGGCGCCGCGCGCGCAAGCGTGCTGGGCACCGTCGGCTACGGCATCAGCCAGACCCCGCAGGTGTGGCTGGACCACCAGGCCTGCGAGCTCGACGGCGCGCTGATCTACAACTGGGATGCGGTCGACGCGCTGTTCCAGCCCGGCGTGCTCGACGCCATGTTCGACGCCTACAACCGGATGCTCGAACGCCTCGCCGCCGACGCCGATGCCTGGCTCGAGCCGCTGCCCGCCCTGCTGCCGCAAGCCCAGCGCGAGGTGCGCGCGCGCGTCAATGCCAGCACGGCGCCGCTGCCCGAGCGCTGCCTCGACCAGCTGTTCTTCGATCAGGCAGCGCGCCAGCCGCAGGCGCCGGCCCTGATCGCCAACGACCTCACCTGGACCTACGCACAACTGGCCGGCTGGTCCCGCCGCCTCGCCAACGGCCTCGCGCAGGCCGGCGTGCAGCGCGGTGACCGCGTGGCGGTGGTGATGCGCAAGGGCGCGGAGCAGGTCGCCGCCTGCCTGGGCATCCAGGCCGCGGGCGGCGCCTATGTGCCGGTCGATGCGCAGACCCCGGCCGCGCGCCTGCACGCCATCCTGCAAGGCAGCCGCATCCGCGTCGCGCTGACGCAGGCCGACTGCCTGCCGATCGTGCGCGAGCTGACGCAGGCGCTCGACGTGCGCGTCATCGATGCCTCGCACGACGCGGTCGCCGGCTGGCCGGACGCCCCGCCCACCGTCGCGCACGATCCGCTCGACCCCGCCTACGTGATCTACACCTCCGGCTCGACCGGCACGCCCAAAGGCGTGCTGATCGACCACCGCGGCGCGGTCAACACGGTGCTCGACATCAACCGCCGCTTCGGCATCACCGCGGGCGATCGTGTGCTGGGCCTGTCGGCGCTGTACTTCGACCTGTCGGTCTACGATCTCTTCGGCAGCTTCGCGGCGGGCGGCACGCTGGTGCTGCCGCAGCCCGGCGGCGTGCGCGATCCGGCGCACTGGCTGGCCTTGGCCACGCGCCATGGCGTGACCGTGTGGAACTCGGTGCCGGCGCTGCTCGAACTGCTGCTCGACGAGGCCGAAGCCGCCGGCCAGACGCTGCCCGGCATCGGCCACGTCTTCCTGAGCGGCGACTGGATCCCCCTGCACCTGCCGGCCCGCCTGCGCGCCCTCGCGCCGGCCGCGCGCCTGATCGCCATGGGCGGCGCCACCGAAGCGTCGATCTGGTCGAACTGGTTCCGGGTCGATGAGGTGCCGGCCCACTGGCACTCCATCCCCTACGGCTACCCGCTCGGCAACCAGCGCTACCGCGTGCTCGACACGCACCTGCGCGACTGCCCCGACCACGTCACCGGCGATCTCTGCATCGGCGGCATCGGCCTGGCGCTCGGCTACGAGAACGATCCCGAGCGCACGGCCGCGAGCTTCTTCCACCATCCGCTCGACGGCGAGCGCCTGTACCGCACCGGCGACCTGGCGCGCTACTGGCCCGACGGCACGCTCGAGTTCCTCGGGCGGCGCGACTTCCAGGTCAAGATCGCCGGCAACCGGATCGAGCTGGGCGAAATCGAAAGCGCCCTGCTGCGCCACGCAGGCCTGCGCGATGCCGTGGTCGACGCCATCGGCCCGGCGCGCGGCAACAAGCGCCTGGCCGCATGGGTGGTGCCGAAGCCGGGCGACGCGAGCCTGTTCGAGACACTGGAGGGCGATGCCGGCGAGCACCGTGCCCACTGGTCCGCCATCACCACGGCGGCACAGGCCGTGTTCGACCGCGCGCGCTCGGGCGCCCTGCCCGGCGCGCCGTGCGACGCCGCATCGCTGGCGCGGTTCTGGTCGCTGATGGACCGCGCCGGCCGGCGCATGATGCTCGACACCCTGCACGCCGCCGGCCTCGATGCGGCACAGGCGCTGCCCGATGCCGAGGCCGTGCTGCAGGCCGTGCGCCCCGCACCGGCATTCGCCCCGCTTGTCCGGCGCTGGCTCGATACGCTCGATGCCGCCGGTGCCGACGACGCACCGGAGAGCGCCGCCGACTGGCCCCAGTTGCTGCCCGCCGCCGAACGCTTCGGCCTGCCGCGCGGCGCCCTGCTGCGCTTGCGCGCCGGCGCCGCACAGCGCCTGGCCGTGCTGCGCGGCGAGGCTAGCGCGCTGGAACTGTTCTACGGCGCCGACAGCACGCTGGCGCCGGAACACATGACGCGCATGAACCCGCTGTCCGGCGTCGCGCTGGGCGCGCTGGCCGAAGCCATCCGCTGTGCCGCGCAACGGCTCGGCCGGCCGCCCCGCATCCTGGAGATCGGCGCGCGCAGCGGCGCGGCGGCGCGCGAGCTGCTCGCGCTGCTGGATGACTGCGCACTGGACTACACGCTGTCCGACCCGGCCCGCGCGCTGATCGAACAGGCCGAACGCGAGCACGCGGCGCCGGACCCCGAGCCGCCGCACACCGTCGCCTTCCGCGTCTTCGACCCCGAACAGCCCGCCACCGCGCAAGGCCTGCCGGAATACGCATTCGACGTGGTGGTGGCCTTCAACGCGCTGCACCGCAGCCGGAACATCCCCGCGCTGCTCGATCGCGTGCGCGCGCTGCTGGGCCCGGGCGGCATGCTGCTGGCACCGGAAATCACCCGCAACAGCACGTTCCAGCTGGCCACCGTGGCACTGCTGGAAAGCGGCTACACGCAGTTCAACGACAGCCGGCACGCCAGCGGCGACGCGCTGCTGGGCGCGCCGGCATGGTGCGAGGCCTTCAGCGCGGCACGCTTTGCCGCCGCCGCGGCGCTGGGCATCGACCCGGCGGAGGCCGCGCACACTTCGGGCATGCACCTCCTGGCCGCGCGCCAGGCCGATCGCGTGGCGCGCTTCTCGCCGCGCCGGCTGATCGAGCACCTGGCCTCGCTGCTGCCCGCCTACATGGTGCCGCAGACCATCCTGCGGCTCGACGCCCTGCCCCTGTCCGTCACCGGCAAGGTCGTGCGCGCGCAGCTGCCGCGCCCCGAGGCCGGCGCCGCTCCACGCCGTGGGCGCCCACGCGGGGCCGGCGCGCCGCCGGTCTCGGACGACCTGGCCGGCATCTGGCGGGAGCTGCTGGGCGTCACCGACCTCGTCGCCGACGACGACTTCTTCGATCTCGGCGGCGACAGCCTGATCGCCGTGCGGCTGATCGAGCGCGTGCGCCATGGCCTGCATGCCCATGTCGCATTGCCCGACCTGTTCGAGGCGCCCACCCTCGGCGCCTTCGCCGGCCGGGTCGCGCAAGCCGCGCCGTACGACGACCCGCTGCCGGCGCTGGAGGCCGACCCCGCCAACCGCCACGCGCCGTTCCCGCTGACGGACGTGCAGCAGGCCTACTGGATCGGCCGCGACGCAAGCTTCGAGCTGGGCGGCGTTTCGACCCACCTGTATGCCGAAATCGAAGTCGACGATGTGCCGATGGCACGGCTCGAACGCGCCTGGCAGCAGGTGATCGACCGGCACGACATGCTGCGCGCCGTGATCGATCCGAACGGCATGCAGCGCGTGCTGCCCGAGGTGCCCGACTACCGCATCGCCTGCCAGGATCTGCGCGGCTGCGGCGCGGCCGAGGTCTCCGAGTGGCTCGAAATCGTGCGACTGGAGCTCTCGCACGAAGCCCCCGACACCACGGGCTGGCCGCTGTTCACCGTCCGCGCCGCGCGGATGAGCGACACGCGCATCCGGCTCTTCATCAGCCTGGACAACCTGGTCTGCGACGGGCGCTCCATGCGCACGCTGCTGGCCGAGTGGTCGCGGCTCGCGCGGGAGCCCGGCACCGTGCTGCCGCCGCTGTCCGCCACGTTCCGCGACTACGTGCTGCTGACCGAGCAGCTCGCGCTGCGGCCGTCGTACCAGCGCTCGCTGCGCTACTGGCATGACAAGCTCGGCACGCTGCCGCCCGCGCCCGCGCTGCCCCGGGACCGGCATGCGGCGGATGCGGTGTCGCCGCCGCACTTCGCCCGGCGCGAGGCCAGCCTGCCCCCGGCGCAATGGCAGGCGCTCCAGCGCCATGCCGCGCAGGCGGGCGTCACCGTCAACGCGCTGCTGCTCGCGGCCTATGGCGAGGTGCTGGCCAACTGGTGCGCGACACCGCGCTTCACGCTGAACCTGACCCTGTTCAACCGGCCCGCGGTCCACCCGCAGATCGACGCGCTGGTCGGCGATTTCACCTCCCTGGTGCTGCTCGCCTTCGACGGCACCGCCGCGCTCGGCTTCGCGCAGCGGGCGCTGGCCATGCAGCGGCAGATCTGGGCCGACCTCGAACACATGCAGGTGTCGGCCGTGCGCGTGCTGCGGGAGGCCGCGCGCCGCAACCGCCGCCTCGATCCGGTGGCGATGCCGGTGGTGTTCACCAGCGGGCTGGGCGTGGCGGGCGACGGCGACTCGGAGATGGACTGGCTCGGCCACTTCGTCTACGGCGTCAGCCAGACGCCGCAAGTGTGGATCGACCAGCAAGTGGTCGAGCGCAACGGTGCGCTGGTCTACAACTGGGACGCGGTCGACGCGCTCTTCCCCGATGGCCTGCTCGACGACATGTTCCGTGCCTACCGCGACCTGCTGCTGCGCCTGGCGGAGCAACCCGAGGCATGGCAACGGCCGGTCCGTGGCGACCTGCCCGCCAGCCGCTGGCCGGTGGCCGCTCCGGCGGCGTCCGCCGCGCAGGCCGCCCCCCAGGCGGATGCCGGGCCCGCGCTTGCCGTCGACGATGCGATCCTGGCGACGGTGCGCGGCATGCTGGGCGCGCTGACCGGCCGCGGCGAGCTGCCGGTGCAGGTCAACTTCTTCGAGCTGGGCGCCACCTCGCTCGATCTGATCCGGCTGCGGCAGCAGCTGATGGCGGCGCTGAAGCTGCCGATCCCGGTCACCGACGTGTTCACGCACACCAGCATCGCCGCGCTGGCGGCGCACCTGCGTGGCCTCGGCGCGGTCGCGGCACACGCGCAGGATGGCGCGCGCGGTATGGAGACCGGGCGCGCGCCGCACCGCCGCCACCGGCTCGGCAATGACCGCCGCCGCAAGCGCAGCCAGCAATCCCAGGTGTAGAGACCCCGGCCCGCGTGCCGGCGCGGCGGGGCCCCGGTGCTCCGCCGCGCAGCCGTGCCGCGGGCGTTCCGACCCGCACGCAACCCTGACCGACCGTCATGACCCACCGCACGCTCGCCGATCTGCCGCCGCACCGCAGCGGCTGCATCGCCATGGCCACGAAGCCACGGCCCGCCCCCCGCAACAGGATGCCCCCGGACCCCGCCGGAGGCCGCCATGCATGACCTGTCCACCGCCCCCAAGACCTACAGCGTCCTGGTGTGCGGCACGCGCTTCGGCGAGCACTACCTCGCCGCGCTGACCTGCGCCGAACGCCTGTGGGCGGCCAGGCCGGCCCATCTGCCGCGCTACCGGCTGGCCGGCCTGCTCGCGCGCGGCAGCGAGCGCTCGCGGGCGCTGGCGCGGCGGCTCGGGGTCCCGCTGTTCAGTGCGCCGGACGAAGTGCCGGCCGGCATCGACATCGCCTGCGTGGTGGTCCGCAGCGCGATCGTCGGCGGCGACGGCTCGTCGCTGGCGCGCGCGCTGCTCGCGCGCGGCATGCACGTGCTGCAGGAGCACCCGGTGCACCCGACCGACATCGTGCGCCTGCGCGAACTGGCCGCGCGGCACGGCCGGCGCTACCACGTCAACACGTTCTATCCGCACCTGCCCGCCGGGCAACGCTTCATCGACTACGCGCGGCAAAGCGCGGCCCGCAACCGGCCCGCCTTCGTCGAGATCACCACCAGCCTGCAGCTGCTGTACTCCAGCCTCGACATGGTGTGCCGTGCGCTGGGCGGCGAAGGCACGTTCGCCTGCGCCGGGCCGCTGCCGCTGGACGCCCTGCCCGGCCGGCCCGATGCACCGTGGCCGTTCCGGGCCATCCAGGGCGTGATCTGCGGCGTGCCGTTCTCGCTCAACCTGCAGACCTATCTCGATCCCGCCGATCCGGACCACCACAGCCTGGTCATGCACCGCATCGCCATCGGCGGACCGGAAGGCCATGTGCTCCTGGTCGGCAGCTACGGGCCCGTGATCTGGAGCCACCCGATCTACGCCCCCGACTACGCCCGCAGCGATGCGCAGGCCTCGTACCTGCTGTCGCCCCAGGCACACGGGGCCAGCCGCTTCAACCGCCAGCCCACCGCGCTGACCTTCGGGCCGGCGCGCGGGCCGAGCCTGTGCGAGGCGGTGGCGAGCGATTTCCCCGTGGCGATCCATGCCGCGCTGGACGAACTGGTCGCGGCCGGAGCGCCGGTCCACACGTCGCCCTGGTGGCACGCGCACGGCCAGGCCTGGCTGGGCATCATGCGCGCCGCCGGCCAGCCGGTGATGGTGAAGCAGCCCGCGCCGCCACCGCCCCACCCCGACCCCGAAACCTACCTGCGGGAGCACGCATGATGACCATCACGACGGATCGGACACCCCCGGCGGCCGGCGCCGCCCTAGACCGCAACCGCAGCGCCTATGCCGGCCTGGCCGACGTGCTGGAGCGCGCCGGCCTGGCCGAGCATGCGCTGTACCTGAACTGGGGCTACCGGCCGGTTGACGGCCAGCCGGACTGGGCCGCCCGCGAACTGCCGCCGGGCGAACTCGGCCGGATGCAGGCGCGCCTGGTCCTCGAGGTGCTGGGCGACACGCCGCTGGACGGCCGGCGCGTGCTCGACGTCGGCTGCGGGCGCGGCGGCGCGCTCGCGCTGATGGGCCGCCTGCATGCGCCCGCCGCCCTCGCCGGCGCCGACATCAGCGCCGCGAACATCGCCTACTGCCGCAAGCGCCACACGCATCCGCGCCTGCGCTTCCAGATCGCGGACGCGTGCCGGCTGCCCTATCCCGACGGCAGCATGGACGTGGTCTTCAACCTGGAATCGTCCGGCGCCTATCCCGACATCGGGGCATTCTTCCATCACGTGCACCGCATCCTCAGGGTGGGCGGGCGCTTCTGCCTTGCCGACGTGTTCGATGCCGACAGCGTGGCGTGGGTCCGCGCCGCGCTGGAGCAGGCCGGATTCACGCTCGAGCGGGAGCGCTCGATCCCTGCGCAGGTGCGCGCGGCGCGCGAGCGCGCTTCGCCCGGCATCTGGCGCCGGCTGGACACCGCGCTGACCGCGCTCGACGCGCCCGGCCTGCGGCGGGAGCTGGAGCGCTACCTGGCCGCGCCATCGTCCGGGCTGTTCCAGGCACTGGAAGACGGCCGCGTCGACTATCGGCTCTTTCACTGGCGCAAAACGCGCCCCGCAGCCGGCCGGATCGATGCCGACGTGATCGCCCGGCTGGCCACGCGCTCCGCCCGACTCGATGCCGCGCTGCAGGATCGCGCTCCATCGGCCGCCGCACCGCAGTCCCCCGCACCGGGGCCGGCCAATGCCTCGGCGTCGGCCTGGTTCCCGTTCACTGCGCCCGACGCGCAGGCGGGCTTCAACGTCTTCGCGCTGCCCTATGCCGGCGGCGGGGCCTCGGTCTACCGGGCGTGGACCCTGCCGCGGCGCCCCGGCGCCGCCCCGTGGCAGCTCTGCCCGGTGCAGTTGCCGGGCCGCGAGAGCCGCTTCGGCGAGCCGATGATCGATGACATGGCCACGCTGGCCGATCGCCTTGCCGATGCCATCGGCCCCTATGCGCACCGGCCGTGGGCGCTGCTGGGCTGCAGCCTCGGCTGCAAGATCGCCTTTGAAGTGGCGCGCCGCTTCGCGCGGCAGGGCCGCCCGCCCGCGCTGCTGTTCCTGATGGCCTGCCCCGCGCCCGGCCTGCCGCTGGGCCGACGGATCTCGACCCGCGCCGAAGCCGATTTCGCACGCGAGGTATGCCATCTCGGCGGCACGCCCCCGGAAGTGCTGGCCGACGCCGAGATGATGCGCACCCTCATGCCGATCCTGCGCAACGACAGCGCGCTGGCCGAGCACTACGTCGCTGCCGAGGACGCCACCGTCAACGTGCCGATCGTCATGGTGGCCGCCGGCGACGACCACCTCGTCACGGTGGAGGAAGCGCGGCGCTGGCAGCGCCATGCCGGCGCCGGCTTCGACTGGCGCCTGGTGGACGGCGGCCACTTTTTCCTGCGGCAGCGGCGCCGGGAACTGACGGACTGGCTGCTGGACGCCCTGCGCCGCGGCGAGCGGACCCTACCAGTGCAGACCACCACCGCCGACGTGCCCGATGTTCCATGCAGCACCCCCGAGCAGCCGCGCGACCCGAGCCGGATGCCCGCCCCCGGCGCGAGCGCCAACCTCGTGCTGGCACCGGGCGAGATCCTGGTGGTCACGGCGCCCCGCAGCCTCGCGGCCCGCCTCACCCCGGCGGCGCTGAGCGACGACGAGCAGCGGCAACTGGCGCGCTTCGCGTTCGACGCCGACCGGGAGCGCTACCTGGCCGCGCACTGGGCCAAGCGCCGCGTGCTGGGCGCGCTGCTGGCGGCCGCACCGCGATCGCTGCGCTTCGGGGCACAGGCGGGCGGCAAGCCCTACCTGATTGGCGAGGCGCTGCATTTCAGCCTGTCGCACAGTGGCGACCGGGTTGCCGTGGCGGTCTGCCGGCACGCGCCCGTGGGCGTCGACATCGAGCAGGCGCGCGGCATCGCATGCCATGCGTCGGCCGCGCGGATCATGCACCCGCTCGACCGGATCGCCCCGCAGTGCGAGACCCCCGAAGACCGCTTCCTCGCGGCCTGGAGCCTGAAGGAAGCCGTCGCGAAATGCACGGGCGCGGGCCTGGCCCTGCCCTTCGACTCGCTGCGCCTCGCGTTCGCCGGCAACGGGCGGTACGGCTGCCACCTGGGCACGCAAGCGGCCTGGGAGGCACATCACCAGCATGAGGACGGCGTGCATCTCGCGGTCGCGAGCGCGACGCCGTGGGCGGCCCTGCGCATCCTCCCGCTGGACGCAGCGCTCGCCGGGGGTTGAACGCGCGCACGGGTGTTGCGGCACCGCGGGCGTTCGGGCACAATCGCCGGCCTGCGGAGATGGCATGCCTCCCTTAACCGCCGATCCCATCGGCTGATGATGCCTACAGGTTCCTGGACAGGGAAGTTGTAGGCACGCGCCCATACGGCGTTCCGCCGTCCAGGTTTGAGTGCTTCGAATCTGGTTCTCATGAAAAAAACATTCGCTCTTCCGGAGCAGGTGGCCATGCTGCCGTATCTGCTGCGCTGGCTGTTCCTGGCCTCGCTGACCGGCGTGCTGGCCGGCCTCGGCTCGGCGGCGCTGCTGCTCGCGCTGGACTGGGCCACGCTCACGCGCACGGCCCACCCGTGGCTGCTCTGGCTCCTGCCGCTGGCCGGGCTGGCCGTTGGCCTGCTCTATCACTACACGGGCCGCGCGGTCGAAGGTGGCAACAATCTGCTGATCGACGAAATCCACGACCCGAAGCGCGTCGTGCCGAAACGCATGGCGCCGCTGATCCTGATCGGCACGGTCGTGACGCATCTGTTCGGCGGCTCGGCCGGGCGCGAGGGGACCGCCGTGCAGATGGGCGGCAGCTTCGCGGATGGCCTCACCCGCCTGTTCCGGCTCGACAACGAGGCGCGGCGCATCCTGCTGATGTCCGGCATCAGCGCGGGCTTTGCCTCGGTGTTCGGCACCCCGCTGGCGGGCGCCGTGTTCGGCCTGGAAGTGCTGGCCATCGGCCGCCTGCGCTACGACGCGATCCTGCCCTGCTTCGTGGCGGCCATCGTCGGCGACCTCGTGCCGCCGCTGCTCGGCGTCCATCACACGCCGTATGCGATTCCGTTCGTTCCGCATCTCACGCCGCTGGCGATCGGCGCGGTGGTGGTTGCCGGCATCGTCTTCGGCCTCGCGGGCATGACCTTTGCCGAGCTGACCCATCGGCTCGGGCGCTGGCTGAAAAAGCGCATTCCGTTCGGCCCGCTGCGCCCGGTGCTGGGCGGCTGCGTGGTCGCGGCGGCGGCGACGGCGCTCGGCACCGACAAGTACCTGGGGCTGGGCATCCCGGTCATCGTGGACGCGTTCCACCAGCCGCTGCCGGCGTACGACTTCGCGGGCAAGGCCGCGTTTACCATCGTGACGCTGGCCTCCGGCTTCAAGGGGGGCGAGGTGACGCCGCTCTTCTACATTGGGGCCACCCTCGGCAATGCGCTCGGCTACGTGCTGCCGCTGCCGTTTGCGCTGCTGGCCGGCCTGGGCTTCGTCGCCGTCTTTGCGGGCGCGGCGAATACGCCCATCGCATCGACCATCATGGCCATCGAGCTGTTCGGGCCCGAAGTCGGCACCTTTGCCGGCATCGCATGCGTGGTCAGCTACCTCTTCTCGGGGCACACCGGCATCTATCCCGCGCAGCGCATCGGCCATGCCAAGCGCGCGTCGGTTCCGGAGGGGCTGCGCTTGTCCGAGGTGCCGGCATTCCGGCCAGCTTCCACCGCAGCCAAGCCAGACGAGCCGCCCTCGCGCCAACCATGAGCAGGACGGCGCCCCGCCGCGCGGGCCGCTGGGTTGCGCGGCCGGCAGGTCGGTCGCCGTCATTCCGCAGTGACGGCATCCGGATGGCCGGGCATTGCACCGGCCCCGGGGAACGCCGCGCCCGCCCGGCCGACATGCCGCCTGGACCCTCACCCGCGCCGGGAGCGTGCGGCCGGAAAACCGCCTATCGTGGTTCAGCGACGCCCCCAATGCGGCGCTAGGCCCCTGAAAAGCGGCCCGAGCCCGCCGCTCCGGTCAACGGCCGATTGCGCGCGTCGCGACGATGGGCCCGGTGCTGCTTCACACGGGCCCCTTCCTTCCCTGACCCGCCCGGAGGTATGCCATGGCGCAACCGCGTCCGCCGTTCCACATCACGATCCCGATCTATCCCGGCGTCGACCTGCTGGATGTGGCGGCGCCGATCGAGCTGTTCAGCTGGATGGCCGATGCCTGGAAAGCGCGGGCGACGACGATCACCCTGGCCGCGGAGCACCTGACGCCGCTCAAGACCCGCGACGGCCTGACCCTCACGCCGCAGCGCCAGTTCGCCGACTATGCCGACGCCGCCGCGCCGCAGCCGCAGACCCACCTGCTGTGGGTGCCGGGCGGCGCCCCCGACGTGCTGCGAAAATTGATGCGAGGCGGCCCGTACCTGGATTTCCTGAAGGCGCAGAGCGCCGGCGCGGACCATGTCTCGTCCGTCTGCGAGGGCGCCCTGCTGCTGGCCGCCGCGGGCCTGCTCGACGGCTATCGGGCGACCACGCACTGGGCGTTCATCCCCTGCCTCCAGCAGTTCCCCGCGATCAAGGTGGCCGACGGCTTCCCGCGCTACGTCATCGACGGCAACCGCATCACCGGCGGCGGCATTTCGTCGGGGCTGGACGAGGCGCTGGCGATCGTGGCGCACGTGGCGGGACAGGACATCGCCAAGCACGTCCAGATGATCACGCAGTATTTCCCGGACCCGCCCTTCGAGCAGACCATCGTCCCGGCCACGCACTGCCCGCTGCAGGCGTGATGCCGGCGACGCAGCGCCCCTGAACCCGAGCGAAGCAAGGCGCCGGCAAACTCACCGGCATGTTCAGTGCCGCATCGTCACGCCATTGCGGTTCGCCCACGCCATCAGCTCGGCGATGAGGCGCTGGCCGCAACAGTTGAGGCTCACGCCGAGCAACGACAGCGTGCGGTTGGCCAGCAGCGCTCGCGTACCAGATTCTTCCATCCTGTTGTTGCGCAGGTCGAGCGACACCAGCCGGGCATTGGCGGCCAGTGCCCGCGCGCCCGCGTTCTTGATGTCGTTGCTGCTGACGTCGAGCGTGGTCAGCGTCGGGTTGGCGGCCAAGGCCTTGGCCCCCTGATCCTGGATGCCGTTGCCGCTGATGTCGAGCGTGGTCAGTGTCTTGCCGGCCGCCAGGCTGACCGCACTCGCATCCTCGAGGTTATTGCGGCGCACACTGAGCCAGACCAGCGTGGCATTGGCGCTCAACGCCCGCACGCCGGCATCGCCGATGTCGTTGTAGCCGAGATCGAGCGTGGTCAGCTTCGTGTTGGCGGCCAGGGCTTGCGCGCCCTCCGCGCCGATCCGGTTGTGCTCGAGATGGAGCGTGGTCAGGCTGGTGCTGGCGGCCAGGGCTGTGGCACCCGCATTGCCGATGTCGTTGCCGTCAAGGCGCAGCCAGGTCAGCGTCTTGCTGGCCGCCAGTGCCTTGACCCCATCGGCGCCGACCCCGGTGCTCTCGACGTTGAGCGTGGTCAGCCGCGCGTTGGCGGCGAGCGCCAGCACCCCCGCGTCGCCAATCTCATTGCCGCCGATGGCGAGCGAGGTGAGCGTCCGGCTGGCCGCCAGCGCCGTCGCCCCATCGATGCCGATCCCGTTGCGGTTGGCATCGAGCGTGGTCAGCTGCGTGCAGGCGGCCAGCTCGCGTGCGCCCTCGTCGCCAATGCGGTTGTCGCTGACGTCGAGCGAACGCAGCGTCTGGTTGGCAGCCAGCGCCTTCGCGCCGGCCACGCCGATCCGGTTGCCGCTGACATTGAGCGTGGTCAGCCGCGTGTTGGCGGCCAGCGCTTGCGCGCCTTCCGGGCCGATCCGGCCGTTGCTGACGTTGAGCGAGGTCAGCGTCGGGTGATTCGCCAGCAGCCGCGCACCCTCGGCGCCGATGCGCTTGTTGCGGACATTCAGCCGGACCAGCGGCAGACGGCTCAGGTGCGCGATGCCGGCGGCCGTGATCGGGCCCCGGCACCGGCTCAGGTCCAGTGCCTTCAGCGATGCGGGCAGCCCCCGCAGATCGTCGTCCGTGAACGTGCCGGCAAGCGTCAGCTTCTCCAGGGCCGGATAGTTGCCCGCGCGCAAAACGCCCGCGAGGCCGGCCCGGTCCTTGATGACCAGCTCCCGCATATCGGCCTCGATCGCGGCTTTCACCGGCTTGCTGGCGACCCGCAGCCGCTGGACGGTCAAGGGATCGGAGCGGCGGGCGATTTCCCGAAAGATGTCCGGCGGCAGCTGGGGCAGCGGCCTCGCCGGCCTGGGCTGGCACAGCGACAGCAGTTGCGCCAGCCCTTGCAGGAGCGATGAGCCGGCCGCGCTCCTGGCCGGACGTGCCGGGCCGGGCGCGGGCAGCCCCGGCTGCGCATCGGCCGATGGAGCGCGCACGCCATCGGCGGCGGATGACGACTGGCCAACAGGAGCGACAGGTTTCACGCGCCACGCCCAGTCTGCTCTGACACGGCGCCGCACGGCGCATGCGCCGCACGGCACCCGATGCCCGGCCGCGCGCCATCGCGCTTGGGCATACGCGGGCCGAAGCCCGGCCGGGCCCGATGGCGGTGCCTCACGTCTTGAGCACGGCCAGCGTGGTGCTGGCCTCCAGTGCCCGCATGCCCGCTTCGCCGATCCGGTTAGCGCCGACATTGAGCGTGGCCAGCCGGGTGTTGTCGGCCAGCGCCAGCGCGCCCGGGTCTCCGATCCAGTTGGCGCTGGCATCCAGGGTGACGAGCGTATCGTTGGCAGCCAGGGCCTGCGCACCGGCATCCCCGATCCGGTTGCTGCCGATGTCCAGCGCGGTGAGCGTGGTGCTGGCCGCCAGCGCTCGCGCCCCTGCCTCCTCGATGCCGTTGTTGGCGACACTCAGCTTGACGAGCGTGGCATTGGCGCCGAGGGCCCGCGCCCCCGCGTTGCCGATACCGTTGTTGCCGATGTCGAGCTCGGTGAGCGCGGCACTGGCTGCCAGCAGCGCCGCGCCCGCGCTCCCCAGCGCATTGCCGCAGACGTTGAGGCTGGTGAGCCGGGGATTCGCGGCCAGCGCCTCGGCCCCCCCGACCCCGATCTCGTTGTAGCACAGGTCCAGTCGGGTGAGCGTCTGGCTGGCGGCCAGTGCCCGGGCGCCCTCGGGGCCGATCCCGCAGTCGCCGGCATCGAGTTTGTTCAGCTTGGCGCTGCCGGCCAGCGCCCGCGCGCCCGCATCGCCGATCCTGTTGTCGCTGATATCGAGCTTGGTCAGCCCGGCGCAAGCAACCAACGCGCGCGCGCCGGCGTCACTGATCCCGTTGCGGCCGACATTGAGCGAGGTCAGCTTCGGGTTGGCCGCCAAGGCAGCGGCACCGTCGTCGCCGATCGCGTTGCGGGAGATGTTGAGCACGGTCAGCGTCGGGTGGCTCGCCAGCAGCCGCGCGCTTTCGGCATCCAGCCCGCAGCCGCTGACATCCAGCCGTTCCAGCGGCAGCGCCAGCAGGCGGGCGATCCCGACGGACGTGATCGGGCCCTCGCATCGGCTCAGGTCCAGCGCCGTGAGGGAAGCCGGCAACCTCTGCAGGTAGGCATCCGTGAAATGGCCGACGAGCGTCAGCCGATTCAGCTCTAGGCAGCCGGCCACGGACGGCGGCCTTTTGCCGCTGTCCCGGTGCGTGATGGTCAGTTGCGGGATGCTGGCCTCGGCGCCCATCTTCACCGCCCGGCTGACGGCGCGCAGGCTTTGAATGTCCGCGGGCTTGGTGCCGCGCGCGATTTCCGTCCAGATCTCCGGTGGAAAGAATGGCACCGGCGGTGCCACCCACCGCGCCCGCAGGCGCGCCAGGCCCCGCAGGATCGATGACCCAGCCGGCGCCCGGGCCGGCCTTGCCGGCTGGGACGCAGGCGCGCCCGCCTGCGGTGCCGATGTCGAAGCCTGCGCGCTGTCGGCGACGGACGTTGGCCGCCAGCCGGCCCAGAAGTGGTATCCCATTGCGAGTCGCGAGTCCGGAATGAAAACGGCAGCGTAGGTATGGCCCCGGGGTCGGCTGTCACCGGAAACGAAGCCCTGCCTCCGGCAGCGAACGGCGAAGCGATGCCGCCCGCCGCCGCCGCGTGCCGGTCACGTCCGCTTCACGTTGCCGGGCCAGGGCTGCGGGCCGGCTCGGCCCGCCTGGGGCCTAGTGCGCCGCTTCCAGGTCCGCGATCGTCGCGGCCAGGAACCGCGCCGCCTCGCCGCCGGTCACCACCCGGTGGTCGAAGGTCAGGCTCAGCGGCAGCACGCGGTGCACCGCCGGGGCGCCGGCGGCCGCCACCACCTGCTCGTGGATGCGGCCCGCGCCCAGGATCGCCACGGTCGGCGGCACCACCACCGGCGCCGCGTACTTGCCCGCGATCATGCCGAAGTTCGACAGCGTGATGGTGTTGCCGCGCAACTCCTCCGGCGGAATCTTGCGTGCCCGGATGTCGGCGCGCATGCGGTCCAGCCCGGCGCGCAGATCGGCCGCGTCGCGGTGCGCGACATTGCGCAGCACCGGCACGAACAGCCCGTCCGGCAGATCGACGGCGATGCCGAGGTCGATCTTCTCCAGCACGTGGCGCCGCCCCGCATGCCCGTCGAACCAGGCGTTGAGCCCCGGCTCGGCGCGGCAGCCGGCCACCAGCGCGCGGATCAGCCGGATGGTCACATCGGTGCCGGGCGGCCAGGCGTGGATGTCGGCATCGTCAATGACGGTGGCGGCGGCCACTTCGCTCTGCGCGCGCGCCATGTTCTGCGCCATGGCGCGCCGCACGCCGCGCAGCACCTCGGGCGGCCCCAGTTCGGAGAACACCTTGGCCACGCGCTCGACATCCGCCGCCGTGATGACCCCGTCCGGCCCCGAGGGCGTCGCCATCGACAGGTCCACGTCGAGCTTGCGCGCCAGCGCCCGCACCGCCGGCGTCGCCTTGATGCCGCCGGCGGCCGCCCCGGGCGCGGCGGCCAGCACGGCCGGCGCCTCCCGCACCACCTGTTGCCCGACCTGCATCTGCCCGACCACGGTGCCCGCATCCGCTTCACCGCCGCCCGCCCCTTCGAACGCGACCAGCGGCGCGCCCAGGTGCACGATGTCGCCCGGCTGGCCGAACAGCCTGGCGATGCGGCCGGCCTGCGGCGACGGGATCTCGACGATGGCCTTGGCGGTCTCGACCGAGACCAGCGGCTGATCGGCCTCGACGGTGTCGCCGGCCTGCACGTGCCATTGCACGATCTCCGCCTCCTGCAGCCCTTCGCCGAGATCCGGCAGTTTGAAGACGATCATCGTCAGGCGGCCTCCAGGGTCTTCCTGACCGCGGCGAGGATGCGCTCGACGCCGGGCAGGTATTGGTTCTCCAGCCTGGGCAGCGGCATGACCACGTCGTAGCCCGTCACCCGCTGTACAGGCGCCAGCAGCGAATACAGCCCGTGCTCGGCCAGGTTGGCAGCGATCTCCGCACCGAAGCCCGACGTGCGCGGCGCCTCGTGCACGATCACGCAGCGCCCGGTCTTGGCCACCGAGGCCAGGATGGTTTCCATGTCGAGCGGCTTGAGCGTGGCCACGTCGATCACCTCGGCCAGCACGCCGTCCTGCGCGAGCTGGTCGGCGGCGGCCTGCGCGGCCTGCAATGCTCCGCCCCAGCTCACCAGCGTCACGTCGGTGCCGTCGCGCAGGGTGAAGCAGGTGTCCAGCGGCAGCGCCTCGCCGTTGTCCTCCACCGGCTGGCGGAACACGCGGTACAGGCGCGTCGGCTCGAAGACGATCACCGGGTCCGGATCGCGGATGGCCGCCAGCAGCAGCCCGTATGCCCGCGCCGGCGACGACGGAATCACCACCCGCAGCCCCGGCATGTGCGCGAACAGCGCCTCCGGGCTCTCCGAATGGTGCTCCGGCGCGTGGATGCCGGCGCCGCACGGCGAGCGGATCACCAGCGGGCACGACAGCCGCCCGCGCGTGCGATGCCGCAGCCGGGCCGCGTGATTGAGCACGTGGTCGATGGCCGGATAGATGAAGCCGCTGAACTGGATCTCGACCACCGGCCGCAGCCCCATCGCCGCCATGCCGATGGCGGCGCCGGCCAGCGCGGTCTCGGCCAGCGGCGTATCGATGACGCGCTCGGCGCCGAAGCGTGCCTGCAGCCCGACCGTGGCGCGGAACACCCCGCCGTTGACCCCGATGTCCTCGCCCAGCAGCACCACTGACGGGTCATGCTCCAGCGCATGCGCGAGCGCCAGGTTCACCGCCTCGACCAGGTTGACGTCAGCCATGGCCGCCCTCCCCGCCCTGCGGCGCAAAGGCCAGCGCCATGGCGCGCTGCGCCTCCAGCGCGCGCGGCAAGGCGGCATACAGGTGGTCGAACATCGCCGAGGGGCCGGGCTGCCCGACCGCCAGGTACGCCGCCACCGCCTCCTCCACCTGGGCATAGCAGGCGCGGCCGAGCTGCTCTTCCTGGGCCTTGTCCCAGGCACTCAGGCGCATCAGGTAGTTGCGCAAGCGCAGGATCGGCTCGCGGGCCCAGGCCTGCTTGACGCTGTCCGGATCGCGGTAGCGCGTGGCGTCGTCCGCCGTGGTGTGGTCGCCCAGCCGGTAGCTGAGCGCTTCGATCAGCGTCGGGCCGCCGCCCGAGCGGGCCTTGTCGAGGGCGTCCTGCGCGGCCTGCCGCACGGCGATCACGTCGTTGCCGTCCACCTGCCGCCCGGCGATGCCCGCGGCGATCGCCTTCTGGGCCAGGGTCTGCGCGGCGGTCTGGCGGCTGCGCGGCACCGAGATCGCCCACTGGTTGTTGTTGACGATGAGCACCAGCGGCGCGCCCCACACGCCGGCCAGGTTCATCCCTTCATAGAAATCGCCCTTGGAGGTGCCGCCGTCACCGAACACCGCGACGGCGACACGCGGCTCGCGGCGCAGCTGGAACGCGTAGGCGGCCCCCGCCGCGTGGCAGACCTGGGTGCCGATCGGCACGCAGTTCGGGAAATCTTCGCGCACCGCGGCAAAGCAGCTGCCGCGCTCGTCGCCGCCCCAGTACAGCAGGCTCTCGGCCATGCTGACGCCGCGCAGCAGCTGCGCGCTGTGGTCGCGGTAGGACGGGAACAGGACGTCTTCGGCCCGCATGGCGCTGGCCACGCCCACGCCGATCGCCTCCTGGCCGACCGACGAGGCAAAGGTGCCGAGCTTGCCGGTGCGCTGCAGCGCGATGGCCTTGGTGTCGAACGCGCGCGTCAGCACCATGGCGCGATACAGCGCGAGCAGGGTCGGCACGTCTTGCGCAAACGCCGGCAATGGCTGGACCGGCTGGCCCTCGGGGTCAAGGTACTGCGTGTAGTCGATCTGAAAGCTGCCGACCGTGCTCATGACTGCAGCCCCCTTTGTTCTTCTTGGGAAGGGGCGCGTGCGGCGTCACCCGCGCGCGTCTGGTTCAACACTAGACGCTTCGCGGGCGAAAACAAGTCGGGCGTAGCCCTGCCCTGGGCGGATGCCCGGGGGCGCCAGGGCCGGCGGCCGGAACGCCACATCCTGCGGGCCGATGCCTCGAAGCACCGGGCATCGCAGCCCCGGCTGTTGAACACCATTCAGACCGGAACTTCCGGAGGGCGCCCTGTCGGGTGACTTGCCCAGAGTCCCGCGTGCAACAAGGTCGGGATCGTCCGGCGGCAACTGAAATACCGCTGGCAGCGCTCCGTCACCTGGACCCCGGAAACCATCGACGCGGCGCCGGCCGACCTGCCTGCCGGTTGTCAGCCAATGTCTCATGAACGCGGTTCTTCGCTGTTTGTATTCGAAGTTTCGTCGCTCGCATTGCAGCCCGATAACGGAACCTTTTTCCGACGGACGTGCTCCACGCTGAGACCGAATTATTTTTCCGGCGAATTGGGCCGCTTTTACCTTGTGTGTGAAATACGAAAACAAAGAGCGACTAGATGAGTGAAAAAAATACACAGCCAGATGCAGTCGTGTACCCGGGGCGCCGCCATTTTCTGGCGCGGACACCGATCTGGTCAGCGAGCACACTGGTATTGCCGCTTGCAGGATGCGAAAGCAGTCTCGCGCAGGAAGCACAAAATGCGGAATACACCATCGATGCATCGATTCAGTCGCCAAACCAGGATTCGCGCGTGCGCACGCTGGTATTGCACTACACCGCCGAATCGCTCGCTGATTCCATCGCATCGCTGACCGATCCACAGAAGCAGGTCAGTTCGCACTACCTCGTACCGGATGCCGCCAATGGCGGCGAGCGGTTCCGAATCTATTCACTCGCGCCGGAATCGCGTCGTGCATGGCATGCCGGCGTGAGCTACTGGCAGGGCGAGCGGATGCTCAATGCGAGTTCCGTCGGCATTGAGGTGGTCAATCTCGGTTTTCCCGCGCAGGACGGAAACGCACCCCTGATGAATCGCCGCTGGTATCCGTACCCCGATGCACAGATTGCAGTGGTCGGCCGACTTGCGGCTGACATCGTCGCGCGGCACGCAATCTTGCCGCGGAAAGTCGTCGGCCACGCCGATATCGCACCTGGGCGCAAGCTGGATCCGGGCCCCCTGTTCCCGTGGAAAACGCTGTATGAACAGTTCGGGATCGGCGCATGGCCTGAAGCGGAAGCCATCCACTATTACCAAAGCCATCAGCCGTTCCGCGGCAACGTCGCCGAGCTGCAGGCGAAGCTGCTCGCCTATGGCTACGACACGCCGCAGACCGGCGTGCTCGACACGCAAACCATCAACGTTGTTGCCGCCTTCCAGATGCATTTTCGGCCCGACCGATACGATGGCGCGCCGGATATCGAAACCGCGGCGATCCTCGATGCCCTGCTGGAAAAATATGTCCGCCGCGGACGACGCGCGCAGCAACGCCAGGCGGTGCCCGGACAGCTCAGCCCCCGGGGTGAGAAAGGCGACGATATGTGGCCCACGCCAGACACGACCGGGCAGTCGAGCTCACCATCCTTTTAAAACCGGAACGGCGTCATTTTGGAGAACCGGGCGATTGGATCACCACCAGCCGAGATTCCATGGCATTTCAGGCTTGAATCCGCGCAGAGCGTCAAAGCCCGGAGAGGAATGCGCACGCAGTTCGAAGTCGGCCGAGCACGCCGCGCGCAAGCCCTTGATCCAGCTCGGGCGCGGGTATGGCCGGTGGCCTGTGGACACCGGCCAGGGCCTGCATCAATCGATCAGGCGCCCGTCCGGCTCGAAGAACGGGTGCGGGCCGTCGAACGTGCCCACGTAGGCCAGATGGCTCACCAGGCCCTGCCCCGGCACCCAGGCGTGCACCCGGTAGGCGGGCGGCTCCATGACGAAGCCCGGCGCGCCCTCCGGATCGAGATCCAGCGCCACCTGGTGCGCCGGCGACGGGCAGGTCGACGCCACCGTGCCCGCGAAGCGCACGTCGATGGCGCGGTGCAGGTGCCCGCACAGGATGCGCTCGACGTTGCCGGCGGCGCGCACGATCTGCGCGAAGGCGGGGATGTCCTCGGCGGCCAGCGACTGCACGTCCATGTGGCCGATGCCGGTGGCGAACGGCGGGTGATGCATGGCGATCACCACCGGCCGCGCGGGCTCGGCTGCCAGCGCATCGTGCAGCCAGTCCAGCCGCGGCACGCCGAGCCGGCCGCCGGGGGCGCCGGTATCCAGCGTGTCCAGCACGATCAGGCGCACCTCGCCGATGTCGGTCCAGTACTGGAAGGCCTGTGGGTCCCGCGCCTCGGCCGGGATGGGGGCGAGCCAGTCGGCGAAGGCCTCGTGCGCGGCCGCGCGGGCATCGTGGTTGCCGAGCACCGGCAGCATGCGGATGCCGGCGGCGTCGAGCGGCGCCAGCAGCGCGCGCAGGTGCGCGTATTCGTCCGGCGCGCCGGCGTCGACCAGGTCGCCGGTCAGCACGATGGCATCGGGGCGCGCGGGCTGCGCCAGGATGTGCGCGACGCAGCGCGACAGGTAGGCGGCCGTATCGACGCGCCGGTAGGCCAGGCGGCCGGGCGGCTTGATGTGGAGGTCGGTCAGTTGCAGGAAGTGCATCAGGCTTGCAGGGTCAGGAGGCGGTCGGCGGCAATCTCGATGCCGACCGCGTGGCCCGGCGCGAACTGCTGGCGGCCGGGCACATCGATGAACAGCGGCGCGTTCGACACGCCCGCCACGCGCACGCGGGTGCGGAAACCGAGGAACACGGCGGATTCGACCACGCCCTTGAGCGCGGCCTGGGCCGGATCGGCCAGCACGGCATCCTCCGGCCGGAAGAACAGCGCATCGGCCGCGCCACCGCCCGCCGGCACCGCCACGCGGCCGCCGGCGCAGACGAACGCGCCGCCCTGCCGCTCGCCGTCGAGCCGGTTCATGATGCCGATGAAATCCGCCACGTGCCGGTTGGCCGGCTGGAAGTAGATCTCGCGCGGTGTGCCGATCTGGGCGATGCGGCCGGCGTCCATCACGACGATGCGATCCGCCAGGGCCATGGCCTCTTCCTGGTCGTGCGTGACGTAGACGGTGGTGATGCCGAGGCCGCGCAGCAGGCGGTCCATCTCGGCCCGCACGGATTCGCGCAGCTTGGCGTCGAGCGCCGTCAGCGGCTCGTCGAGCAGCAGCACGCGCGGCTCGGGCGCCAGCGCGCGGGCCAGGGCCACGCGCTGGCGCTGGCCGCCGGAGAGCTGGCCGATGGCGCGCTCGGCGTAGGGCGTCAGGTGCATCATGTCCAGCAGCGCATCGGCCCGCGCGCGGATCTGCGCGTCGGACAGCCGGTTGCGCCGGCGCTGGATGCGCAGGCCGTATTCCACGTTGCCGCGCACGCCCAGGTTGGGAAACAGCGCATAGTTCTGGAACACCATGCCGACGCGGCGGCGCTCGATCGGGTGCGCGGTGACCTCCTCGTCGCCAAAGCGGACGCTGCCGCCGGCATCGGGCGCCTCCAGCCCCGCGACGATGCGCAGCGTGGTGGTCTTGCCGCAGCCGGACGGGCCCAGCAGCACCAGCGTCTCGCCGGCGCCGATGTCGAGGTCGAGCGGGTCCAGCACGCGCTGGCCGCCGAAATGCTTGCCGCAGCCGCGCAACCGGATCGGCACGGGGGCGAGATGCAGGGGTTCGGGACTCGGTTCGGTACTCATCGGGAAGGGTTTCCGTTGGTCGTGCGCAGGCCACCGAAGCGCTGCATCAGCACCAGCAGCGGCACGATCATGACGAAGAAGATCAGCGTGTAGGCGCTGGCGATCTCCAGCCGCATCGACGCATAGGTATCGGCCAGGCCCACCGGCAGGGTCTTGGTCTGCGGGGTGTGCAGCATCCAGGTCAGGTTGAACTCGCCCACCGACAGCGTCACCACCGTCAGCGCCCCGGCCAGGATGCCGGGCCGCGCATTGGGCAGCACGATGGTGCGAAAGCGCTGCCAGAACGTCGCGCCCAGGCTGGCCGCGCCCTCCTCCAGCGTCTTCAGGTCCTGCGCGGCGCAGACCGCCGCCACCGCGCGCACCATGAACGGCAGCGTGAACACCACGTGCCCGCAGACGATGAACCACACGCTCTCGCGGAACGCACCCACGCCGCCGTACGCGATGATCAGGCCGAGCGCAGTCGCCAGGCCCGGCAGCGCCACGGGCAAGGTCAGGCACTCCTCGACCAGGCGGCTGGCGCGGCTCTGGCGGCGCGCCAGCACATAGCCGGCCGGCACGCCCGCCGCCAGCACGATCGCCAGCGTGCACAGCGCCACCAGCAGCGACATCCAGATCGACGCGTGATAGGTCTCCCACACCTGGGCGACCCAGTCGAAGGTCCAGCCGCTCTTGAAGCCGCGGATGTAGTTGCGCGTCAGCCCCACGGCCATCGACAGCGCCACCGGCACGATCAGGAACAGGCACAGCAGCAGCGTCACCAGCCACTGCGCCATCGGCAGCAGGCGCTTCATGCCGCGGCTCCCGCCTGCCCGCCGCTGGCCACGCGGGCCGCCGCCAGCACCAGCCACGTCACCGCGCCCAGCACCACCGACAGCGCCGCCGCCATGGCCATGCCGGCGTTGAGGGTGAATTCGGTGTAGATCGTCATCGGCAGCACGTCAATGTCGGTGGCGAGCGTGAAGGCGGTGCCGAACGCCCCCATCGAGGTGGCGAAGCAGATCGCGCCGGAGGCGATCAGCGCGGGCGCCAGCCCCGGCACCAGCACGTCGCGCGTCACCTGCCACGACGACGCGCCCAGCGAGCGCGCCGCCTCCTCCAGCGAGCGGTCGAGCTTTTCCGCCGCCGCCATCACCGTCAGCACCACGCGCGGGATGGAGAAATACAGGTAGCCGAGAAACAGCCCGCCGATCGAATAGGCGAACACCCATTTCTCGCCGGCCAGCCGCAGCGTCAGGTCGCCCAGCAGGCCCTGGCGCCCGGCCAGCAGGATCACCATGAAGCCCACCACCACGCCGGGAAACGCCAGCGGAAAGGTCAGCATGGCCGTGATCAGCCGCTTGCCCGGCACCGCGTGGCGCACCAGGAACAGCCCGGCGACGCTCGACAGCACCAGCGTCGCCAGCGTCACCGCCGCCGACAGCACCACCGTCGAGACCAGGCTGCCCAGGTAGCGCGGCGTGGTCAGCGCGGCGGTGTAGGTGGCCAGCAGCCCCTCGCTGCCGCTCACGCGCAGCAGCGCCGCCATCGGCAGCAGCCAGAAGGCGCAGAACAGCGCGACGGCGGGCGCGAGCAGCGCCGCCCGCCACCGCGCGGGCAGCACGGCGTCGTCCGGCAGCGAGCGTGCGGCGGCGGCCATGCTCAGCGCACCTCGTCCAGGTAGCGCGTGCCGAAGGCCTGCTGGCGCGCCGCCATCTGGTTGAAGTCGACCGTCTTCACGCGGGCGTACTCGCTGGCCGGCAGGAAGCGCGCGGCGGCCTCCTTCGACATCGCGCCGGCGCGCACCGGGCGCAGGTAGGCGTTGGCCCACAGCGCCTGGCCTTCATCGGAGAGCACGAAGTCGAGCACCTTCTTCGCATTGTCCGCATGCGGCGCGCCGGCCACCAGGCTCATCACGTACGGCACCGCGATCGAGCCCTCCTGCGGGATCACGAATTCCACGTTGGCGTGGTCCTTGTACTTGGCGCGGTAGGCGTTGAAGTCGTAGTCGAGCAGGATCGGGATCTCGCCGGCCACCACGCGCGCGTAGGCGGTCTGCTTGGGCACGATCGGCGCGTTCTTCTTGAGCTGCTTGAACCAGTCGATGCCCGGGCCGAAGTTGTCGAGCGTGCCGCCCAGCGCCTGGTTGACCGCCACGGCGCCGACATAGCCGACGAAGGCGCTGCTCGGGTCGAGGTAGCCGACCATGCCCTTGTACTCGGGCTTGAGCAGGTCCTTCCACGAGCGCGGCACCGGCTTGCCTTCCAGCGCGTCCTTGTTGACGAAGAAGCCCAGCGTGCCGGAGTGGATCGAGAAGAACGCGCCGTCCGGGTCCTTCATGCCGGCCGGGATGTCGTCCCAGTGCTTGGGCTTGTAGCCGGCGACCAGGCCCTTCTCCTTGGCCTGGTAGGCCGAGGTGATGCCCAGGTAGGCCACGTCGGCCACCGGGTGCCCCTTCTCGGCCAGCATCTGCGCGATGGCCTGGCCGGAGTTCTTGTTGTCGAACGGCACGGCGATGCCGGTCCGGTTCTTGATGGCCTGGATCTGGCCGGCCCAGTCGGCCCATTCCGGCGGGCAGTTGTAGCAGATGGCGACCTGCTGGCCCGCGGGTTGGGCATGCAGCGGCGCCGCCATGGCCAAGGCGCCGGCCGCAACGAGGCCGCATGCACGCAGCCAATGGATCAGACGTTTCATCGAGACGCTCCTTGCGTATCAGACGTGGGGAAAAAACCGGTGGAATCGGAATCTGGATCGGCCGACGTGGCGGGCGCCTCGGCCAGCGTGCCGCCGGGCAGCAGGCGGTGCGGCAGCGTGATCGGCGGCACGGTCTCGCCGGCGATGCGCCGGGCCAGCGCCTGGGCCGCATCGATGCCGATCTGCCGGTGCGGTTGCGCCACCGTCGCCAGCGTCGGCGACAGCCACTGGCCCATCGCCAGGCCGTCGAAGCCGATCACGCTGAGGTCTTCCGGCACGCGCAGGCCGCGCGTGCGCAGTGCGCCGATGGCCAGCAGGGCCAGCCGGTCATTGCTGCAAAACACGGCGGTGGGCCGCGGCGCGGCCAGCAGGCGGTCCAGCTCGGCGCTTGCCAGGGCTTCCGCGTTGAAGTCGATCTCGACCGGCGGCTGCGCGGCGATGCCGGCGGCCTCCAGCGCGTCGCGATAGCCGGCGTGGCGCAGCGCGGCCCGGTCGGAAGCGGCCAGCGTGCCGGTCAGCATGCGGATGCGCCGGTGCCCCCGCCCCAGCAGCGCGCGGATCGCGTCGCGCGCCGCGGCGCGGTTGTCGACCGTCACGCTGCAGCGCGCGGGCATGCGCGGCTGTCCCTGCGTGTCGTTGTAGACCAGCACGTAAGGCACGCGCTCGGCGTCCAGGCGATCCAGGTGGGGGTTGGCGGCGGCATCGGCCACCGTCAGGACCAGGCCGTCGACGCGCTGCTGCAGCAGGGTCTCGATGGCGCGGGCCTCGCGCTCGCGGTCGTAGGCCGTGGTCATCAGCATCACGCGCTGGCCGCTCGCCGCCGCGCCCTCGTCGATGCCCTGCAGACATTCGGCGAACACCGGGTTGGCCAGCGACGGCAGCACCACGCCCACCAGGCCGGTGCGCACGGCGCGCAGCTGGCGGCCCAGCGCGTTCGGGCGGTATTGCAGCGCGTCCATGGCGGCCTGCACGCGCGCCAGCGTCTCGGGGCTCACGCGCTCCGGCGCGTTGACGGCGCGCGAGACCGTGGCAATCGAGATGCCGGCGTGCGTCGCCACGTCCTTGATGCTGCTCGCCATTGCCGGCGCCTCCGCAGGGCTTGTAAACGTTTACATCGTAGGCGCCGGCAGTGAAGCTTTGATGACAGCCGATGCGGCACCGCGCCCGCAACACCGCATGCCCCGCGTCGCGAATAGCAAACTTACAAAGCTCGCATATGCTTCTTACGAAATCGGGGAAAGCGTGGCGCGCCGTCCGCACCGTAGCGGCTGGCCTGCTTGCTGCTGTGCCATCCCCGCGACCCGACTGGAGACGCCATGCGTGTATCGCCCGTATTCGATGTGCCCGCCGCCGCACTGCCCGCACTGCTGCTGCAGTACGACGCGGTCCGGGCGCAATCCCTGGCGCTGGCCGCGCCGCTGTCCGACGCCGACGCCACCGTCCAGTCGATGGACGACGCCAGCCCCGCCAAGTGGCACCTGGCCCACACCACCTGGTTTTTCGAAGCATTCGTCCTCGGCCCCAACGTGCCCGGCTACCGCTCGCCGGATGCACGCTACCGCTACCTGTTCAATTCGTACTACGAGGCCGTCGGCGCCCGCCACCCGCGGCCGCGCCGGGGCATGCTGACGCGGCCCACGCTGGACGAGGTGCTCGCCTACCGCGCCCATGTGGACGCGGCCATGCAGCGCCTGCTGGCGGGCGGCGTTCCGGAGGCGGTCGGGCGGCTCGTCACGCTGGGCCTGCACCACGAACAGCAGCACCAGGAGCTGCTGCTGACCGACGTGCTGCACCTGTTCGCGCAGAACCCGCTGTGCCCGCCCTATGCCGCCCCCCGGCCTACCTCGGCCGTCCGTGACGCGCCCCACACGCCCGGCTGGGCCGACTTCGGCGGCGGCCCAGTGCAGATCGGCCGGACCGACGACGGCACCGCGTTCATGTTCGACTGCGAAGGGCCGCGCCACACCGTCTGGCTGGAGCCGTACGCGCTGGCCACGCACCCCATCACCAACCGCGAATGGCTGGCCTTCATGGAAGACGGCGGCTACCGCCAGCCCACGCTGTGGCTGTCGGACGGCTGGGCCTGGGTGCAGCGCGAAGGCATCGATGCCCCGCTCTACTGGCGCGCGGACGAAGCGGACAGCGCGAGCGGCTGGCGCCGGATGTCGTTGCACGGCCTGGTGCCGGTCGACCCCGATGCGCCGGTCGCGCACCTGAGCTTCTACGAGGCCGACGCCTACGCCCGCTGGGCAGGCGCCCGCCTGCCGACCGAGGCGGAGTGGGAGCATGCCGCCGAGGGCCTGCCGGTGCAGGGCAACTTCGCCGGACGCGGCGCGCTGTGCCCACTGCCCGACGACGGCATCGCCCCGGCCAGCAGCCTGCGGCAGATGTTCGGCGATGTGTGGGAATGGACCGCCAGCCCGTACGGCCCCTATCCGGGCTTCCGGCCGGCGGCGGGGGCGGTGGGCGAATACAACGGCAAGTTCATGTGCAGCCAGATGGTGCTGCGCGGCGGCTCGTGCGTGTCGCCCGAGGGGCACCTGCGGGCGACGTACCGCAACTTCTTCTATCCGCACCAGCGGTGGCAGTTCACCGGGGTGCGGCTGGCGCGGGCGGCCTGAGCGGCCTGAGTGGCCGGCGCGCCGCGCCGCCGCGCATCCGGCCTCAATTGCCGCGCAGGTCCGGCGGCGGAACCGTCTTCTGGTCCGACAGCGAGCCCGGCAGGCCGCTGGTGGCATCGCGGTCGATGGCGGACCCGGGTGCGCGTGGCGCCGGCATCGGCGCGGGCACGTCCGGCACCACGGGCGCGGCGGGCCGCATCCCCGCAGGCGCCGCCGGCTGCCGCGCGGGCACCGGCTGCGCGCCCGGCTCGGCCAGCTTGCGCCGGCGCGACTCCAGCCCGGCGGCGATCTCGTCCTGGTGGTAGCGCTTGGCGAAGTCGATCACGTCCATCTTCTGCTGGTTGCGCAGGTTCATGTCCGCGCCTTCGTCCAACAGCAGCTTGACGGTGGTGATCTGCCCGCCCATGGTCGCCATCATCAGCGGCGTGGTGCCGTTCGGGCTTTCGGCGTCGATATAGGCCCCATGGTCGAGCAGGTACTGGACGATGGCGTCATGGCCGTTGGTGGCGGCATAGTGCAGCGCGGTCCAGCCGGTCTTGTTGACCTCCACGTCGTAGGTCTCGACCATCAGCCGGACCAGCGGCAGCAGGCCCTGGTAGGCAGCCATCATCAGCGCGTTCTCGCCGGCGGCGTTGGCGCGCTCGAAGTCGAGCCCCTTGGCGCGGATCAGCGCCTCGGCCACGTCGATGTTCTTGTCCTTGAGCGCATCCACCAGCAGCGGCGTGCCGTCGCGCGTGTCCAGATTCGGGTCGACACCCTGTGCGACGAGCTTCTGCACCAGCGCCGGCCGGTTGTATTCGACCGCGGAGCGCAGGTCATCCTGCGGCGTGGCGCGGACGGCGCACGACATCGTCATCAGCAGCCCGGCCGCCAGCGCGGCCTGCTTCAGGCTCCGCTTGAGGTTATCTCGGTATCGCATTGAATAGACGGAAGAAATTCTCGGTTGTCGCGCTGGCGATGTGCTCCAGCGGCTCGCCGCGCAGCGTGGCGAGGCATTCGCCCACGTGCCGCACGTAGGCCGGCTCGTTGGTCTTGCCGCGGAACGGCACCGGCGCCAGGTACGGCGAGTCGGTCTCGATCAGCATGCGGTCCAGCGGTACCTTCCTGGCGGTTTCCTGCAGATCGGCCGCGCTCTTGAAGGTGACGATGCCCGAGAACGAAATGTAGAAGCCCAGGTCCAGCGCGGCCTTTGCCACGTCCCACGTTTCCGTGAAGCAGTGCATGACGCCGCGCGCGGCCTCGGCGCCCTCTTCCCGCATGATGGCCAGCGTATCGTCGGCCGCCGAGCGGGTGTGGATCACCAGCGGCTTGCCGGTCTGCCTGGACGCGCGGATGTGGGTGCGGAAGCGCTCGCGCTGCCATTCCATGTCGGCCACGGAGCGCCCGTTCAGGCGGTAGTAGTCCAGCCCTGTCTCGCCGATGCCGACCACGCGCGGATGGTCGGCCAGCGCCAGCAGGCGCTCCAGCGTGGGCTCTTCGATGCGCGTGCCTTCCTCCAGGTCCGCCTCGGCGTCCGGGTGCACGCCCACGGTGGCGTAGATGTTCGGTTCCTGCTCGGCGATCTCCAGCACGCTGGGGAAGTCCTCCAGCGTGACCGAGATGCACAGCGCGTGCGTGACCCGGTTCTCGCGCATGTGCGCCAGCAGCTCCGGCAGGCGCGCGCGCAGATCGGGGAAATTGATGTGGCAGTGGGAATCGACAAACATCGAAGAATCAGCGCATTACGGCGCCCTTTTCAGGCGCCGTATCAGGATGGGATCAGAGTGTCTGCGTGGGCCGCGAGCTGCCGATGTTCTTGCCCAGCAGTTCCTCCACCACGCGGCGCAGGTTGCGGCCGGGCTCGTCCTCGCCCAGGTGCACGCCGATGCCGGGCGTCCGGCTGGGCGTGCCCACCGGCGTGATCCAGGCCACCCGGCCCGCGACCTGGTACTTCTGCGGCCGGTCCAGCAGCGACAGCACGAGGAAGACCTCCTCGCCGATGCGGTACGGGCGCTGGGTCGGCACAAAGATGCCGCCGTTCTTCAGGAACGGCATGTAGGCGGCATACAGGCCGGCCTCGTCCTTGATCGCCAGCGACAGGATGCCGGGGCGCGTCGTCGCGGGCGGGGCCATGCCCGGTGCGGCGGGAGTGCCGGGGGCGGCCGGCATGCCGGGCGTGCCCGGGGTACGGATAGGTGCAGTGCTCACAGAGGTTCCAAACGTTGAAGTTCAGGCAGCCGGAAAGAGCTGCCGGTAATCCAGCAAAAGGCTTTCGATGACGACCCGCGCGGCCAGCGGGTGCTGTTCGGTGCGCCGCCGCTCGGGCAAGGCCCGCGCGAACCGCTCCAGGCGCTCCAGCGGGATGGCGCCCGCGCAGCGCAGCAGGGCATCGCGCTGCGCGGGGAAATACCGCGGACGGCCCGCCAGCCTCGCCGCCATCAGATCGAAGATCCACCGGTGCATGGTACTGAGAACCGCCGGAACCGACAATTTCTGCAGGTGGTCGGCCGTTGCCAGCGCATCCAGCCTGGCACCCTGGGCCAGCTGTTCCAGCAGGAATTGCAGCAGCGGGCGCTCTTCCGATTCGGCGGCCTGCAGGGCGGCCAGCGGCGCGTTGCCGAATTCCGCCAGCAGGCTTTGCGCGTGCGGCACGCCCTGCCCCTCCAGCCACTGCCGGGCGGCCTCGGGCTGCGGCGGCTGCAGCGGAAATTGCCGGCAGCGCGACAGGATGGTCGGCAGGATGCGGTCGATGCGGTCCGTCACCAGCAGGAAAACGGTGTCCTGCGGCGGCTCCTCCAGCGTCTTCAGCAGCGCATTGGCGCCCTCGGTCTGCAGCGCATCGAGGGGATACAGCACCACCACGCGCAGCCCGGCCCGGTGCGTGCCGACCCCGATGGCCTCGATCAGCTGCCGCACCTGCTCCATGCGGATGATCTTGCTGGGCGCCTTCTTCTTGCCTTCGGCATCCTTTTCGGTGTCGGGTGAGTCTTCCATCGCCTCGGGACGCACCAGGTGGAAGTCCGGGTGGTTGCCCTGCGCGAACCAGTTGCAGGCGGCGCAGGTCTGGCACGGCCGGCCGTCGGCGGTGGGCGTGTCGCACAGCAGCCCCTGCGCGAAGTGCATGGCGAAATCGCGCTTGCCGGTGCCGGCCTGGCCGCTGAGCAGGATGGCGTGCGGCAGCTTGGCCCGCATGGCCTGCAGGCGCGTCCAGTCAGCGGATTGCCATGGATAAAGCATCATGCATCAATGGGTTGCGCAGGACTCTTCAAGCAGAATCTTGCCGTGGAACCATTATTTCGGTGACCGAAATTGCCTGCGGCATCAAAGGCTTGCAAGCAGTTTCTCCAGGTCTTTCCGGATATCGTCGCGCGCGCGGGCGGCATCGATGATAACGAAACGCCCCGGTTCGGCGGCGGCGCGGCGCAGGTACTCGGCGCGCGTGCGGACGAAGAACTGGGCCGACTCCGCCTCAAACTTGTCGGGCGTGCGCGCATCGGCCAGCCGGGCCGCGGCAACCTCCGGCGCCAGATCGAACAGCAGTGTCCTGGTCGGCTGCAGGCCCTGCTGCACCCACTGCTCCAGCGCCTCCAGCCGCTCGATCGCCAGCCCTCTGCCCCCGCCCTGGTAGGCGAAGGTGGCATCGGTGAAGCGGTCGGAGATGACCCAGTCGCCGCGCTCCAGCGCCGGCTGAATCACTTCGGCGATGTGCTCCCGGCGGCTGGCGAACATCAGCAGCGCCTCGGTCTCCAGGTGCATGCGCTCGTGCAGCAGCACTTCGCGCAGGCGCTCGCCCAGCGGCGTGCCGCCCGGCTCGCGGGTCACCACCACCTTCCTGCCCTGCGGCGCCAGCCGCGCTTCGAGCTGCTGGGCGAACCACGCCAGGTGCGTGCTCTTGCCCGCGCCGTCGATGCCTTCGAATGTGATGAACTTGCCGGTCATGGTTGGCCGCGCTGGTATTTGTTGACGGCCCGGTTGTGGTCCGTGAGGTTGGTCGAGAACTGGCTGGTGCCGTCGCCGCGCGCGACGAAGTACAGCGCATCGGACGGCGCCGGATTCATCGCCGCGTCCAGCGAGGCCATGCCCGGCAGCGCGATCGGCGTGGGCGGCAGGCCGATGCGGGTGTAGGTGTTGTACGGCGTGTCGGTCTGCAGGTCGCGCTTGCGCAGGTTGCCGTCGAAGCCGGCGCCGATGCCGTAGATGACGGTCGGGTCGGTCTGCAGCAGCATGTTCTTGCGCAGCCGGTTGACGAACACCGATGCCACCATCGGGCGGTCCCGCTTCTGGCCGGTTTCCTTCTCGATGATGGAGGCCATGGTCAGCGCCTCGTAGGGCGTCTTGTACGGCAGGCCCGGCGCGCGCCTGGCCCACGCCTCGGCCAGGCGCTTCTGCATGGCCTGGTAGGCATGGCGGAACAGGTCGACGTCGCTGCTGCCGCGCGCGAACAGGTAGGTGTCGGGGAAGAACAGGCCCTCCGGCGTGGCCTCGGTCGCGCCGATCCGGCGCATCAGCTCGGTGTCCGGCAGGCCGGCGGTCTCGTGCCGCAGCGCCGGCTCGGCGTCCACCGCCGCGCGCATCTGGCGCATGCTCCAGCCCTCGATGACGGTGACGACGTAGTGCGTGACCTCGCCGCGCGCCATCTTGTCGAGGATCGACAGCGGGGTCGCGCCGGCTTCCAGCTCATAGCCGCCCGCCTTCAGGCTGGTCGCCTTGCCCACGGCGCGCGCCACCAGCGAAAACAGCTGCGGCTGCACGTCCACGCCGCCGTGCTCGAGCTGCCGCGCGACCGAGAGTACGCTCGAGTTGGGCTTGATCACCACTTCCAGCGGCGACGCCGACAGGCTCACCGGCTGCCGGGCCCACCACACCACGCCGCCCGCGGCGGCCAGCCCGACCAGGATCGCCAGCAACAGCAAGCGCTTGAGAAAAGAAAGCATCGAAATTCGGATGTTGCCCACGGAACCGGCTTCCGCCGGTCTTGCCCGCACTTGAAAGAGGGTTGAGCGCGCCCCAGATGCACGCCGAACAGCCCCATATAATACCGGGTCAATCTCCGGCCGCCTGCATACCATGAATGACGTCTTCCAGGATTTCGTCGATACGCTCAGCTTTCCCCCGCTCGACGTGCAGTTCACCCATGCCGCGCAAGGCAGCGTGCTGTGCGCGCCGACCAACCTGGCCCGCATTGCCGTCGAAGGCGCCGATGCGGCCGAATTCCTCCACAACCAGCTGACCAACGCGGTCACCGGCCTGGGCCTGACACAGGCGCGGCCGGCCGGCTACTGCTCGCCCAAGGGACGGCTGCTGGCCACGCTGCTTCTGTGGCGCCAGGCCGACACCATCGTGCTGCAGACCGACAGGCTGGTCGCGCCCGCGATCACCAAGCGCCTGTCGATGTTCGTGCTGCGCGCCAAGGCCAAGCTGCGCCCGATGGACGAGTTCATCGCCATCACCGTCGCCGGGCCGGACGCGGCCGATGCGCTGCGCGCGGCCGGCGCCGTGCTGCCCGAATCCGATGCGCCCTATGCCGTCGCGCAGCAGTCCGCCACGGTGGGCCAGCAGGTCGGCGCGGTGGTCCGCCTGCCGGATGCCGGCAACCGGGCGCGCTACCAGTGGCTGGTGCACGCGGAGCACTTCCAGCACGCCTGGAAGACGCTGTCGTCGCGGCTGGCGCTGATCGGCACCGAAGTGTGGGACTGGCTCGGCCTGCAGGCGGGTGTGCCATCGATCACGCTGTCGACGCAAGAGCAGTTCGTGCCGCAGATGGTGAACCTGGAGCTGATCGGCGGCGTGGATTTCCGCAAGGGCTGCTATCCGGGCCAGGAGGTGGTGGCGCGCAGCCAGTACCGCGGCACGCTCAAGCGGCGCATGCAGCGGGCGCACGTCGATGCGCCCACCTCGGCCGGCGCCGAAGTCTTCAGCGCGGCCGACCCGAACCAGCCGTGCGGTATGGTGGTCAACGCCGCGATGGCGCCGGACGGCGGCACCGACCTGCTGGTCGAGCTCAAGCTGGATGCGCTCGACACGGTCATCCACCTGGCCACCGCCGATGGTCCGGTGCTGACGCTGCAACGCCTGCCGTACGCGATTCCCGTCGCGGAAAGCGCCTGACAGCCGACACGCATCGCGAGCCGCCCATGGCCGACCATCTGTTCGTCTACTTCCGCATCGCCGAGCGCGATGCCGCGGCCGCCCTGCCGCGCTGGCAGCGCTGGCTCGACACGGTGGAAGAGGCCACCGGCGTGTCCGGCGCGCTGATGCGCCGGCCCGAAGTGCGCGACGGCCTGGCCACGTGGATGGAGTGCTACCACGACATCCCGCCCGCCTTCGCCGCCACGCTGGCCGGCCTGTGGGAGACCGGCGGCCCACGCGAATTCGTCGCGGGCGAGCGGCACGCCGAGTGCTTCGCCGAGTTCGACAACAACTGACGCCGCACCTCGCCCGCAATCGTCGCTGCAAAGTTCCGGCAGGCTGCTATGCTTGGCCGGAGGTCGCGCAACGCGGGTCATCACATGGCCCCGAGCGCGGCGTGTTCACAAGGATGTTCTCATGTGCCTGATTCTCACGGCCTGGCACGCGCACCCTGCCTATGCGCTGGTGGTGGCCGCCAACCGGGACGAATTCTATGACCGCCCTGCCGCGCCGCTGGCGTGGTGGAGCGATGCGCCCCACGTGCTGGCCGGGCGCGACCTGGCCCAGGTGGTCGGCCACGCGGGCACCTGGATGGGCATGACGCGCGACGGACGCTTCGCCGCGCTCACCAACTACCGCGCCCCCTCCGAGCGGCGGCCCGATGCCCGCTCGCGCGGCGAGCTGGTCGCCAATTTCCTGGCCGCCGAAGACGCCTCGATTCCGGCCTACCTCGACCAGCTGAAGGCCCGCAACGGCGTCTACAACGGCTACAACCTGCTGACCGCCACGCGCGACGAACTCTGGTGGACCAGCAACCGCGCCAAGGCGCCGCGCCAGCTCGCGCCCGGCGTGTACGGGCTGTCCAACGCGCTGCTCGATACGCCGTGGTTCAAGGTACGGCACCGTGTCGCCGCCTTCGCCGAGGCGCTGGCCGCCGATACCGGCCGCCACGGCAACGCCATCGACGTGGCGCGCTACCTCGACCTGCTGGCCGAGACGCGCGAAGCCCCCCTCGGCGCCCTGCCCGCCACCGGCGTGGCGCCGGAATGGGAAAAGCTGCTGTCGGCCGCCTTCATCCGCTCCCCGCGCTACGGCACGCGCGCCAGCACCGTGCTGCGCATCCGCCACGACGGCTGCTTCGACGTGACCGAGCGGCGCTTCGACGCGCAGGGTCAGATCGGCGAGACGCGCTACCTGGGCGTGCTCGACGCGGTGACCCAGGCCGATACGCCGTAACGGCGCGCCGGCCCGGGAGGGTGCGCTGGCGATATCGGGTCAAGCCGCTGAAGGGCGCTGCGATTGCGATGCATGGCATGCCGTGCCCGCGCAGGCTGCCATCGCATGCGGGATATGGCGGAACGGCCCGATGCATCTGAAGAGCGCTTGACCAGGTTACGCGGCCAATCACGCCAATTTGCCCTGTCCGAAATCGGCGCCGGTGTGCCTGCGCATCCGGAAAAGAACTGCGCGACAGGTACCCTCCGCCGCCGAGAACGCTTCGCACTTTTGAGTGCGTTCCACCGCCCTAAAATTCGACACCCACCTGCGCCATCACCGCCGGCCGCTCGGTGCGGAAGCCCGCCGGCTTCGACAACGGCCAGCCGAACGACAGATCGTAGTTGACCGTCGCATAGCGCCCCGACGGCACCCGCCCGCGCACACCGATCACGGCACCGACCAACTGCTCGCCGAGCAAGGATTCGGCGCTCGGGCCGTGCACCTTACCCACATCGATGCCGCCGTAGATGGCCTGTCCGGCCACACGCCACGCCAGCTCGTTGCGCCAATACCAGCCGTCCTCGGCCGCCAGCGTCAGTTGGCCGTCGAAACCGCGTACGGTGTAGCGGTTGCCGATCGTGAAGTAATCGCTCGGCAGCACGCGCGTGCGGGCATGCTGAATGGCCCAGTTGCTGCTGAACTCGAACACCTGGCTGGCGACCTTGAAGGGCCAGTACAAGCTTGCATTCGCGGTTTCGATCTGCGAGCGGCCGCCGTAGGTGGGATCGCCCACCACCACACCCGGCACGTTCGAATGGTCAGGCAGCGTTTCGCGCCACGCGATCCCGCCATCGAGCGCCACGGGGCCGAGGTAGTGCCGGTGCGACATCGACGCCTCATAGCCCACCACGTCGCGGCGCTGCACCTCGATCTCCGTGTCGTCCAGGTAGTTGCGGTTGATCTTGCGGAAGACCTTGAATTGCGCGCCGGTGCGGGACGTGGCATCGCGATGCAGCACCCCGCTGATCCCCAGGTTCACCTCGGAGCTCTGCCCGCTGTAGACGATCGGATCTTCGAACCCGGCCACCGTCTGGCGATAGCGCGACCGGTTGGCTCCCACGAACACCGTCGCATAGCCGACCGGCACGCTCCAGTTGATGCTGTACGAACGCGTGCCCTGCGTCGCCGCGCCACGGTCCGTATTGGACGACGCGGAAATCGCCAGCTGGTCATACAGGTGCAGCGGCGAATCGATGACCAGCGAGCCGCTCATCTGGTACTTGCCGGTGTTCTTCATGCCGGTGTTGTCCGCCGACAGTGTGGCGTGCCAGCGCTTCTCGGTGCCGGGCTTGAGCACGATGTCCGACTCGCCGACATGCGCACCGGGCACGATGTCGAAACTCGCCTCCGACTGGCCCGGCAGGCGGCGGACGGTTTCCAGCGCCTGGTCCAGATCGCGCTGATTGAGCAGATCGCCCGGCCCGGCCAGCAGCGCCATGCGCGCCCAGCCGATGTTGTCGTCCGAGGCGTTGCGGATAGCGCCGATGCGGCCCGGCAACACTTTGAGCCGCAGCGTGCCTGAGGCTAGGTTCTGCTGCGGGATCAGCACGCGCGAGGTGACATAGCCGTGCTCGATGAGCGCGTTGTTGGCCTGAAGCTCGATGGCCTCCAGCGCCTGCTTGCCGACACACTGGCCGTTCACGGGCTGGAGCAGGTAGGGCAGCCAGTTGAAGACGTTGTCTTCGAGGACGATGCCTTGGATAGCGAAACACGGCGTTTCCTTGGGCAACGCAGACAGTGTGATCGGCTGCGCAGGGGCAGGCGCCGTGAAGACGTCGGGGCGGGCGTTGGCGCGGTCGCGGGCCTGGTCGAGTTGTTGTTCTTGCAAGCGCTGGACTTCCGGTCCAGGACTGATTTGTGGTGGAATGACCTGGGCAATGGCGAGCGAACTCGCCGCGCCGGCCCAAAGGGCTGCGGCGCGTGAAACAGCAGACAGCATGGTGAGGAAGTAGTGGCGGGCGAGCCTCAGTTACTGAGGTTGGCGAGGGCTGAGTTGTAGGAAAGTCAAGAATGCCGACGGGTGGAGATGACCCTGCTCGCCGCTGGATGGTTACTTGTTGGCTTTCGAGAAGCCCGGTTGATATTTAGGGTTCGGCATGAACTCGCCGGTAAGGTTGCCATGTGCATCAACCCTCCATGCCCCGACAATCGCCTCTGGTGGAACATATTCTGTTGGCCCATATGTTCCCTCGATTTTGTACACCCAACCGTTGGGGTTCTCTCGGCCAGCCTGTATTACTTCAGGCGTGATTTCATGTTCTGCATTGCCGCTCATCTCAAACTCCTGATCCATGCGTCATAAGAGGCTCGTTGTTCCGCCACCGTGCAAACTTGCTCGATGGTTGCCGCACCAAAGATGTCCACCAAGTCTTGCCGTGAGGTCTGCCTCCCAGGCTGCAGTAGGTAGATTTTCCGACCACCACCCATTTCCAAGATCATCTGTGACGGATACGCGTCCCTACGGGCACCATTGCACAGAAGAAGATAGCCATCCTGCTCAAGTCGGCGGCGATATGCTGACATTGCAGCAAACAGGTTGTCATCGGTGAACGATAGCGCGCCGAAGCGCGCGCTGCGGACGCACAGCGTGCCCGGCACGCCTTGTGTGAATTCGATCTCGCAAGGCTCTCGCTCACCAGAGAAGGAGGCGATTTCCACACAAACACTTGCCATGACTAGAGTCACCGATATCCAGGATTTTTGATGAACGGCCCAACAAAGGTGCCATTAGGTCCGACTTGGCGAGCCCCCATGATGTCAAACGGACTAATACCTCCAGGGACAGCAATCTCCAACTCATCGGGATGCGGACTTCGCGGACCAAGTATCGCATTTACGTCAAGACCTTGGCGCTGGCCACGAATGGTGTACACATACCCCTCTCCTTGCATATCTGCAAATTCACGAGCGACGTTCGGCGATTTCGAGGTGGGCACAAAAATGCTGGGCTCGTTCTCGCTCGCGTACTTGTACAGGTCAGTGTTCGTACCTCGGGGTACGAAGCCTTCGTTGAAAGCCACGCCCGGTAAACGACCATCTCCACGGAAGAGAAACCCGGACTTCGGAGCACTACTAGTGGCTGTGTCAGCGGCGGTTGCACTGTTTGGTGCAGAGTTTGCAGCTTCTCCTGACACACGCCCCGGCACCACATCCGCAGCCGAATACCCCGGCCCAGCACGCACAGTAGTGACCGGTGTCCCCGCCCCCGCCGAACTCTGCGAGTATGCCCCACCATTCGCCGTCCACGTCGGCGTTTCACCAGCCCGCGCGGCATTCGCCGCATCAGCAGCCCGCCCGGTCGCCGCAGCCGTATTCGCATCGGCGGCAGCTACACTCCCACGCACCCCAAACGGCGCCGCCATGACCGCCGTTGCCCCCGCAGCTGCACGCTCTTCCTCTGTCATCGGAATCAGCGGCATCGACACGTCCGGACCAAACGGGCCACTGACGATCGCCATCCCCTTGTTGAGGGCCTCGATGGCGGTGTTGGCCAGGGACTTGGCATTGCCCGTCACCAGCGGCATCAGATTCACCCGATTCGGGCTGATGGTCCCCGGGATCGGCGTGCGATTGGCGGCCGCGTAAATATCCGGATTCATCAGTTTCGTGCCGGCATACAGGGTGGAATCGTTGTACTCCGCCTGTGTCGCCTGGAACAACGGCATGTGGTTGAACCCTTCCGGGTTCTCCGCCTTCAGTTGGTTCAACCACGCCTGTGCCTGCATGTCCACGCCCGGATGCGCGGCGGCATACGCTGCATCGACATCCCGCAATGCCTGCGAGGACAAGCGCTCAAGGGCGTCGTCGTAGCTGATGCCTCCCGCGGCTGCGAGCTGCCGGGCCTTGTTGCGGATGACGCTGGTTTCCTTCTCGTGCAGTTGGCGGTTATACCGATCCACATTGCTGCCCATGAACGCCCCGGAGCCCCCACCAACCGACCCAACCGCCCCCGCCGCCACGTTCGCCACCACATTGCCCGCCATCTGCCCAGCAACCCCGCCGCCCACGGACGACGCAACCTTGTCCGCCAGTTCAGTCAGCTGCGGCGCAGCGAGCGATGCCGCTCCGGCGCCGATCGCACCGCCGATCGCACCGCCGATCGCACTGCCACCGCCCAGGCCGGCCACCAGCGCGCCGCCCGCCATGTGCAGCCCGGCGCGATACTCCCCGCCCTCCTTCCACTGGTCGGCTTCAGCCCGGTACTTGTTGGCCAGTTCCTCATTGCCCGCCTTGTGAGCCTTGTCGGCCTCGGCCAGCGCGTCGTCGCGCTTGCTGTCTGCGATGTCGCCGATGGTCCGCGTCACCGCCTCGCCCGCTGCGCTCGCCGCCTTTTGCAGCTCGGCCTGCCGGCTCAGGATCTCGCCCAGGTCCGGGTTCTTGTCCAGCACCGTGTTGGTGTTCGACGTGTCCCGGCTCAGCGTGGCGAGGTCCTGCTTCTGCTGTGCCTGGTTGGTAATGCGGATGGTGCCTTCGGCCACCGCGCTGCGCGTGGTGCTGTCCGCGCTACCGGATGACATCAGCGGCAGCATCGGCGAGAAGCCGCCCGGGGCGGCCTTCTTGCGGGGCTCCTCCGATTCCGCTTTCGACGTCTCGCCCGATTTCTTCTCCGACTGGTAGCCAACGCCGCCGCTCAGCCCGAAGCTCGATGCGCTGTACTCCGAATGGTTGTGGATGTCCGAGAAGCTCAGCGTGCCGGTGGTCAGGGTGTTCTTGTCCGGCGTGGCCGCGCTGGCGATCACCGCGCCCTTCAGGTCGGTATTGCCCTTGACGTTGATGTCGAAGCCGCCCTTGCCCGCATAGATGCCGGTCTGCTCCTGCACGCCCTTGTAGTCGCTGTGGCCGTTCTGCGTGGTGAAGCTGGCGCTGGCACTGCCGCCCCCCTGGCTGATGCTGAAGCCGCCGCCCATACTCTGCTGGTGCGACGAGGCCTTGGTGGTGTCCTGCTGCGAGGCCAGGTTCAGGTTGCCGCCCACGTTGGCCACGACCTTGCCGCCGTTGACCTGCGCGCCGAGCAGGTTGGTATCCCCGCCCGACACGATGGTCACGCTGTCGCTGCCCGTCACGTGGGTGTTGTTGTGGATGACCGCATCGCTGTTGGAGTCACCATGAGCCTTGCTCATCGAGGCGGACACACCGAAGCCCTTGGTCCCATACGAGATACCCACACTCGCCGACGACGAACTGTTTTCGCTGCGCGTCTTATCGGTGTCCTGGCTGGCGACCAGGTTGACTGCGTTGGCCGCCCCCAGCACCACGTCCTTCGCCGAGACGCCGCTGCCGGCAATGGTCAGGTTGCCTGTGCCGGCCACCGGGTTGCCGTTGGCGTCCTTGGCGCCGGTGGCGATCAGCGTCGCCTTGCCGCCTGCCATCAGCGTGCTGCCCTGGTTGCGGGTGGCGTCTTCGGTCGAGGTGCTCTTGCTCTGGCTGGTGCCCCACGAAAGCGTTACCGAGACCTCGTCCATCGGTTTCTTGCCGCCCAGGATGTTCCCTGCGTCGTACAGGCTGCGGCCCATCGCCATGCCGTTGAGCACCGAGGCTCGCGCATCCTTGGCATCGGCCGCGTCCTGCATCTGCGACGAGGCCGCCTGCATCAGCCCCGCCGCGCCGCCGGACAGGCCAAGCGTGAACCCGCTGCTCTTGGTGATGTGCGTTTCGTCGTGATGCGTCGTGCCGGCCGCCGCGTCGATCGTCACGTTGCGGCCGATCGCGGTCAGGTCGCCGCCGGCCACGGCCTGGCTGCCGGTCAGGTGCAGGTCGCCGCCAGCCTTGAGCGTAACGTTGCCGTTGGTGCTGCCGATCAGGCTGCCGGCATAGGTGTTGGCGTTGTCGTTGGCAATGTCCGTCTGCTGTTTGTTGCCGTAGGACAAACCGTTACCCGTGGCGCCGAAGCCGCTCTTCTTCTCCTCGCGGTAGTGCGATTCGCTGCTGCTGGTCTGCGTGGTGGTAACGGTTAGATCGTTGCCCGCAGCCAGGCTGGTGCCGTTGGTGCTGGCCACCGTGCTGCCCGCCACGGTCAGGTTGTGGCCCGCCTGGACGGCGACGGTATCGCCCGAGAGGGTGGTACCGGCCGCATCGGTCCGCGATACCGAATCGATGGTGTGTGTCGTCTTGGACGACATGAAGCCGGTTTCCTTCTGGAAGTGCTCATCCCGCACGTCCTGATGGCTTTGGCCGGCGTTGAGATGGACGTCCCGCCCGGCCACGACCTGGATGCTGCCGGTCGCGTTGGCGTAGGCCGCCGTGGCGTTCACATCCTGCCCGGCGCCGATCGCGAGCTTGCCGCCCGACTGGATCTGCGTGCCGGTATCCGCATACGACGAGCGGTCCGAGCGGTTCTGGTTGCCCCAGTTGATGTGCTCCTCGCTCGATTGCCGCAGCGCGTTCAGGTTGACGTCGCGGTTGGCCGTGATGGTGGCGTCGCCTGATGTGTTGATGGCTGCCGCCGTCAGGTTGGCGTCCCGCCCGGCTTGAATCGACAGCGCGCCAGCCGCGACGCTCGCCACTTGGCTGATGTTGGTGCCGAGGGTGGTGGCGTTCGCGGTGGACGTGCTGGTGCTGGTCAGGTTCACATCACGCCCGGCGCTCAGCAGCACCTGGTCGCCCTGGATGTGGCCGCCGAGGTTGTTGATGTCTTGTGCAGCCTGCGCCAGCAACGTCTTGCCCGCCAGCGTACCGGTATTGACGATGTTGTCGCCGGTGACAACGGTCACCCTGCGGCTGGCGATGGTGCCGCTGTTGGTGACGTCGCCCTTGGCCTGGAACGACACGTTGTTGCCCGCCATCAGCGTGCCGCCGCCGGTGAGGTCGGTGTCCTTGGCGCGCAGGTAGACCTGCGGCACCAGCACCTCTTGCCGGCTGCCGTCGGCCAGTGTCACGGTCTGCTTGACCATCCATACGATGTCGGTGGTCAGCCGCGCCATCTGCTCGTCGGTCAGCGCGGTGCCGACGTTCAGCCCGAACGTCTTGCCGGCGGCGACACCGGCGGCCAGCAGCGCCTTGTACTCGTCTTCGTTGCTGGTGTAATCGCCGATGAAGCGCTGGCCGGTGGCGCGGATGATCTGCTGCTGGATCAGCTGCTGCTCGTAGAAGCCGTCGCCGATGCGCTTGAGCGTGGCGCCCGGGTCATTGCGGAACTGCGACAGCATTGCGTCGCTGGACGTCCACTGGCGGAAGTTGGTGAAGCGCGGATCGGTTTCCACCAGCACGCTGCTGCCCGGGTCGCGGACGACGCGGTACAGGGCATTGTTGGGCAGCGTCAGGTTGGGCACCACGGTGCGGATGACGGCCCCGCTGTTCGGAACGGTCACGGCGGCGGTGCCGGCACTGACCGTGCTGCCGGCCGGCGCGGCCACGGTGGACGTCACGGCATGGATGGCGCCGCCCGTCGGCACGGCGACGGAGGCCGTGCCGCCCGCAATCGTCATGTGATCCGCGACTGCCGTGGCGCCGCCGTTGCCTTGGCCGGCCGTGGCTGCGACCGCGACGGATTTGACGGTGTGCTGGCTGTTCGGGCCGGTGCCGCTGGTGGCGCTAACATCCAGCTGGAATTGGGTCTGCTGGGTCTGGCCCTGCCACGGCTGCGCATCGTTGACGCGATCGCGGTCATCGACGTGCGTATAGATCGCCTGACCCGTGGTGGTGACGGTCTGCGTGCCCTGCATGCCGACGTTGTTCGGGCGCGTGCCGATAACGTTGTTGCCGGTCAGGTCGCCCCCCGCCACGATCTGGCTGGCGACGTTGTTCACCACACCGGCGTTCAGCGTCATGCTGCCGCCGGAGGTAATGGTGCCGGGGTCGCTCTGGGTCACGACGGTGCGGGTGACCTGCTGGGTGCCGTCGTAGATGGTGAAGTGGTCGACCTGCCGGTGACTGAAGTCCCGGTTGAACGCGGCGATGGCGTTGTTCAGCTGCTGGTATTGCGGAAGGGCGGCATCATGCCGCTGCTGCCAGGCAGCATGATCGGCGTCGTACTGCCATCTCCGGGCACCAAAATAGTCCTCCCGGATGGGCTCCGGCCCGATCTCCTGCGGCCGCGCGATACCGAACACATCCCAGATGCGGTCGCTCGCGGAGTAGACGAAGTGCTCCGGATACTCGCTCACCGTGCAGTTGTCGCCGGAGCAGACACCACCCGGGCTGTAGGCGGCGCCGATCGGGAAACTGAGCGGTGCGCCGATCATGGCCACCTTCGATGCCTCCTTGCTGTAATCGAACGGCGGGCCGTAACGCTCGAACGGGTATTGCGCCGAGGGCATCACCATGACCTTGTAATCGTCGTCGCCAAGCCATGGCCAGTCGGCGCCGGTGTGCCACTCGCCGGTGTTCTGGTGAAAGAGCCAGACCGTGGACGGATCGATGTTCTGCAGCGAGCCGTCGAGCCGGTAGAACGTGACATGGCTGCCCGCCGAGGTTTGGTCCGCGGTCGCGAAGTGATTGTTCCGGTTGTTGATCTGCGCGGCGGCGATGGTGAGGTTGGCATCGGCGTTGATGGTGGCCGAACCGTTGGTCACGCTTTGCGCCGAGCCGGTGGCGCGGTTGCCCGCATCCAGCGCCCCGCCGATGCGCAGATTGCCCACCGTGTAGATGAGCGCGTGCTCCTGGTTGTTGAGCGCCTGCACGCCCAGGTCCATGTCGCTACGGCTGGCGATGACGCCGGCCACGCCGCTGGCGTTCACGGTGTTGGTGAGCGTATTCGCCTGGATCGCCACCGTGTCGCCATACAGGCGGCCGGTGTTGACCACCGTGTTCGCGCGCACCACGGTGGCACCGCCATCGATGAGGCCATCGTTGGACAGCGTGCCCCGCGCGGTCAGGGTGTTGGACACGGCGCCGATCAGCTGCCCGCTCTGCGTGTTCGTGATGTTGTTGGCCGAGACCGCCAGGTTACGCCCGGCGGACAGCGTGCCCGAGTTGGTCACGTTACCGGTCGTCGTGACCGAGACGTCCTGGCCGGCCGCGACCGTGCCGGTGTTGACGTAGTCCGATTGCAGGTCGAGCGACACGCTGCCCTGGGATTGCACCGTGCCGTCGCCGCTCATGCGGCCGGCCGCGACCGCCACGCTGCGGGTGCCGGTGAGGTTGCCCCGGGTGTTGGTCAGCGCCCCTGCCGCCTTGGCGCCGACCGTGCCGGCCGACTGGATCGCGCCCTGCGTGTTGTCGATGGCCGGCGCGGTGATCTGCGTGCTTTGGTCCGAGCGGACCGCGCCGGCGGTGTTGTCGAAGGACGCGGTGGCGGTCAGCGCCACGTTGGCGCCTTCCATGCCGGTGCCGGCCGTGCTGGTGTTCTTGTTGAGGACACTCGCGCCGTTGACCGACAGCGTGCCGCCCGCGTGCATCAGGCCGGCGCTGTTGTCGAGCGTCGTGCCGCTGAGCGTGACGTCCGCGTTGGAGGCGATCTGGCCGCCGGCATTGGTGACGGTGTCGTCGTGGATCGTCAGGGTGCCATTGGAGACGAGCTTGCCCTGCGCGTTGTTCAGCGACTGGCCTTGTACATCCAGCGTGGTGGCCGATGAAATCGTGCCCTGCCGGTTGGCGAGCGTGCCGCTGTTGACCGACACGGCGTTGCCGATCAGCGCGCCGCTCGTGTTCGTCAGGGATTGGCTGTGCGCGGTGAGCGTGGCGCCGGCCTGCAGCACGCCGTTGGCGTTCGTGACGGCGGCGGCGGTCGCATCGAGCGCCGCCGCAGCCGCGATGGCGCCACCGGTGTTGTCCAGCGCGCCAGTGCCGGTGTTGACCGTGACATTGCGCCCGGCCACGGTGCCGGCCTGGTTGCCCAGGCTTGCTGCCGACAGCGCAATGTCCTGCGCGGCGAGCAGCTTGCCGCTTGCGTTAGTGACATTGCCGGCGCTAGTGACCGTCAGGTTGCCACCGCTGGAGCCGAGCACGCCGCCGACCGTGTTGTCGAGGCCGGCAACGGTGGCGTTGAGGTTGCCGGCGGCGGCCACCGTGCCGCCCTGGTTGACCAGGTTGCCGGCCTGGATCGTCGCCGCGCCCGATGCGGAAACGGCGCCGCGGGTGTTGTCGAGCGTGCCCGAGCCCGTATTGAGATTCAGGCCGCGCGCCGAAATCGCGCCGCCCTGGTTGCCGAGGCTGGTGGCGGTGAAGGTGGCGTCCTGCGCGGCAATGAGCTTGCCCTTGGCGTTGGCGATACCGCTTGCACTGTTGATGCTCAACTTGCCCGCGCTGGAGCCGAGCGTGCCGCCGGCATTGTCCAGGTTGGCCACGCGTGCGGTCACGTCGCCCGCCGCAGCCAGCGTGCCGCCGTGGTTGACGAGGCTGCCCGTGGTCAGGTCGACCTGACCGGAGGCGGAGACCAGCCCATTGCTGTTGTCGAGCGTGCCGGCGCCGGTGTTCACCCGCAGATTGCGCGCCGAGAGGGTGCCGCCCTGGTTGCCCAGGCTCGTGCCGGTGAGCGACGCATCCTGCGCGGCGACCAGCTTGCCGCCCGCATTGTCGATGGCGCCGGCACTGGTCACGTTCAGGCCGCCCGACTGCGAGCCGAGCCCGCCGCCAGTGTTGTCCAGCCGGCCGACGTTGGCTTGCACATCCGCCACCGCAACCAGCGTGCCCCCTTGGTTGATCAGGCTGCCCGCATCGACCGTCGCCGTGCCAGCCGCGGATACCGTGCCCTTGGTATTGTCGATGGCGCCGGTTCCGGTGTTCAGCGACAGGTTGCGCGCCGAGATCGTGCCGCCCTGGTTGCCCAGGCTCGCTGCGTTGAGGGTGGCATCCTGCGCGGCCACCAGCTTGCCGCCCGCGTTGTCGATGGCGCCGGCACTAGTCACGTTCAGGCCGCCCGACTGCGAGCCGAACGCGCCGCCGGTGTTGTCCAGGCTGCCGACGTGTGCGGTGACGTCGCCCACCGCGACCAGGGTGCCGCCCCGGTTGACGAGGTTGCCGGCGGCAATCGTGGCAGCCGCTCGGGCGGACACCGTGCCGTTGGTATTGTCGACAGAGCCGGTTCCGGTGTTCAGCGACAGGTTGCGCGCCGAGATCGTGCCGCCCTGGCTGTTCAGGCTGGCGGCCGCGATCGAGGCATCCTGTGCGGCGACCAGCTTGCCGCCCGCATTGACGACATCGCCAGCACTGTCCAGCTTCAGGCCGGCCGTCTGCGAGCCGAGCGCACCCGAGGTGTTATCCAGGCGGCCGACCTTCAGCGCCACGTCACCCACGGCAGCCAGCGTGCCGCCACGGTTGACCACGGCCCCCGCACCGATTGCAGCCGTACCGGCGGCGGACACCGTTCCGCCGGTGTTATCGATCCCGCCGGTCCCCGTGTTGATTGACAGATTGCGCGCCGACACCGTGCCGCCCTGGTTGCCCAGGCTCGTGCCGGTGAGCGACACATCCTGCGCGGCGACCAGCTTGCCGCCGGCGTTGGCGATGGCGCCCGTGCTGTTGACGTTCAGATGGCCCGTCTGCGAGCCGATGGTGCCCGCGCCGTTGTCCACCGAACCGGCCGTGACCGCCACATCGCCGACCGCCCCCAGCAACCCGCCCTGGTTGGCCACGCGCTGCGCACCCACCTGCATGCCCGTGGTCGACCACAGGCTGCCGGCCGCGTTGTCGAGCGTGCCGCCGGCCTGGATTGCCACGCTGTTGGCCGAAACGGCCGCGCCCCGGCTCGACACATCGCCCGCCGCCGTCAGCGTGACCGCGCCACGCGCGTTGACGCTGCCGTTGCCGGTATCGATGCTGCCGGCGCTCACGCCGATATCCTGGCCCGCCAGCAGGCTGCCGCCATTGCGCACGGTGCCCGCTGCATTGAGCGCGACGCTGCCGGCCTGGGTCACGCCACCGTTTGCATCGACTCCCGCGCCGATGGTGCCGGTGTTCGTGATCTGCGGCCCAGCGATCGCCACGTTGCCGCCGGCAACCACGCTGCCCGTATTGGCCGTGCTACCGGAGATGGACACGTTGCCCGGCGTGCTGATCGCGCCCTGGTTGGTGACGTTCGGCGCGGCAATCGCCAGATCGGCGGCACTCTGCACGCGGCCGGTGGGCGTGATGGTGACGTCGCCGTTGGCCGACAGGTCCAGCCGCCCGGTCAGCGCGGCCAGGTTGCCGCCGATGTTGACGCCCAGCCCTTGCTCGGTACCAATCAGACGGGTCGCGCCACCGCCATACATGCTGCCCAGTTGCCCGACATCGATAGCGACCTGCGGCGCTGGCCCCGTGCCCGCGATGGCCGTGGGCGTGACGCTGCCATAGTCGACGCTGTTGGCGCCGGCCACCGCGTTGAGCCGCTCGGCCCATACCGCGCCATTGATGGCCATGGCGCGCGACAGCAGATCGAGCTGCGCGCCGCGCGCATCGAGCCCCGCGCCGTTGACGGTGATCTGGCCCTGCTGGACGGACAGACTGGAGATGTTGCCCAGCGCATCGAAGTTCGGCGTGCCGGTGGTCAGCGTCACCCGGGGGGCCTGGATGAATGAACACCCCGAACAGATGATCCCCGCGGGATTGGCCACGATGAGGTTCGCCCGGTTGCCGGCGATCTCGGTCGGCCCCGCCAGCGTGGACGGATTGCCGCTGGTGACCTGGTTCAGGATCACGCGCGCGCTGTTGTTGCCCAGGAACGGGTTGCCCTGGACCCAGCCGGCGATCTGCGTCTGCGAATTCTGGCCGCTGTTGTTGAGCACGACGCCGGCCTGGCCGACGTTGTAGTGCGTGAACGCATTCGAGCTGACGCCAGCGGCCGAGGGTGCATTGATGTTCACCACCGGGGTGCCGTTTGCCGCCACGCCCACCACCGGATGCGGCCCGGGAACACTACGGTCCGGCGTCAGCGATTGTGCGTTCAAGCCCGGCGCTGCCAGCGCCGCTGCGGCGGTCAATGTCAGCGCGGACGCGCGCCGACGGCTCGCCCGGCTGCCCGCGCCGCGCCCCTTGCCCGTGCTCCTGGCCGACTCCTCCACGGCCACCAGCATGCCCCGTGCAGCGTTGAAGACGGTTCGATAGCACTTCGCGTTCATGACAACCCAGGCTTTGCAATTTTTACCAAGGCCGGGATTCTAAGCGGCGACTACCTCATATAAGTTACTTGAAATTCACTTTTTGAACATTTTTGAGCAAACCACTGATCACATCAATATTGAGCGACCTAGTTGTTGCAGAACCCTGATCATTCGGGCCAGCCTGGCGGGCAATGCCGTTCAGCTCAAGCAAAACAGGCTGCTCCGACGTCGATCGGAGCGGCCTGTTTCCTGGTTGTTGACTCGGTTCGCGTTGCCGCGAGCCGGCCAAGTCATGAAGGGCATGACTGCCCGGAAGGGGCCGCCACCCAGCCCCGATCCCAAACAGATCGCCGCCATCCTCGGCGCAACCATTGGGCTCACAGCACGCGGCGCATGGTCCGGTGCGCAATGCCGGCCTCCTCGAACTCGTCCCCCTCGGGCGTGAAGCCGGCGCGCGCATAGAACGGCATGGCGTGGGTCTGCGCGTTGAGGATCAGCTGCGTGTAGCCCAGTGCCCGGGCCTTGTCGATCAGCGCCTGCAGCACGTGCGCGCCGATGCCGGTGCCACGCGCCTCCTTGCGCACCGCCATGCGGCCGATGTGGCCGTCGGGCAGCAGCCGGCCGGTGGCCACGGCGCGGCCCGAGGCGTCGCGCGCCACGGCGTGCCAGGATCGGGCGTCGTCGTCGTCCCATTCCAGTTCGACAGGCACGTTCTGCTCAATGACGAACACGTCGTAGCGGACGGCGCCGGCCTCGTCGCGCAAGGCGTCCCAGCGGTCGACTTGTACCGCGGCGGGCGGGTGGGCGGATTCGGGAGGGGTCATGTTTCGGGCTTCAGGACTTCAAAATCGACGATGCGCTCACGCAGCCTGGCGGGCACGGGCACGGACGTCTGCGTGGCCGGATCGGCGCACACATAGATGACCTCGCCGGTGACGAGGTGCGCTCTGTCGTCGCCCTCGCCGCGATAGATCTCGATGATAAAGCGCAGGCTGGAGCGGCCCAGGCGCGCCACGCGGCAGCGCAGGTCGAGCACGTCGTCGAAGCGCGCGGAGGCATGGTATTCGAGCGTGGACTTGACCACGTAGAAATCGACGCCGAACGCCTCCACCACCTCGGTCGGGTAGCGCACGCCGATGGCGCGCCAGTACTCGGTGATGCACACGTCCGCATACAGCAGGTAGTGGCCGTTGAAGACGATGCCCTGGGCATCGACCTCGGCCCAGCGCACGCGCAGCGGCGTGCCGTGGCGGAAATCCTCGATCGCCATGGGTCGGGCTCCTCCTATCCGGCCTGCGTGCCGAAGGCGCGGCGCAGCGCGTCGGCGGCCTCGTAGTGGGCGTCTTCGACCGCGGGCACGAAGCGGCCGAGCTTGAAGAAATCGTGGATCATGCCCTCGTACATCTTCAGCGTCACCGGCACGCCGGCCGCGCGCAGCTTGTCCGCGTAGCCGATGCCGGCGTCGCGGATCGGGTCGAAGCCCGCCACGGCGATCCACGCCGGGCACACGCCCCGCACGTCGGCGCCCTGCCCGCCGCCGTCCAGCGGGGCGAAGCGCCAGTCGTCGCGGTCGGCGTCGCTGCGCAGGTACTGGGCGAAGAACCAGGCGATCATGGCCTGCGTCAGCAGGTAGCCTTCGGCGAAGGCGTGATGCGATGGCGTGGTCTCGCGCGCGGTGGTGCCGGGGTAGATCAGCAGCTGCAGCACGGGCGCCAGGCCGCGGTTGCGCGCCTCGATGGCGGTGATCGCCGCCAGCGTGCCGCCCGCGCTGTCGCCGCCGAAGGCGATGCGGGCCGGATCGGCGCCGATCGTGGCGGCCTCGTCGAACACCCATTGCAGCACGTCGAACGCGTCGTCGGCCGCGGTCGGGAATTTCCAGTCGGGGCCGAGCCGGTAGTCGACCGACAGCACCATCGCCCCCGACTTGGCCGCCAGCGAACGGCACAGCGCATCGTGCGTCCGGATGCTGCCGACGGTGAAGCCGCCGCCATGGAAATACACCAGCAGCGGCAGCGGATCGGCCCAGCTCGCCTCGCGCGCGGCGTAGGTGCGCACGGGAATCGCGTAGCCGTCGCGCGCGGGCACGGTCAGGTCGTGCACGTGGTCCAGCGGGATGGGCGGGATGTCGACGATGGGACTGCTTTTCTCGTAGGCGATCTTGGCGTCGGCGGGCGCCAGGTGGTGCAGCGGCGGACGCTTGGCACGCGCCACCAGATCGAGCAGCTGGGCGACGTGCGGGTCGAGGGACGGCATGGGACGTAACTGAACGATCGTTCTTATTTGACTATCATCGGAGTATCCATTGAACCACGTCCGCAAGACAAGACGGACGGCTCCGGAGACGCCCCATGGCCCTGATCTTCTACCTCACCCACGTCCACCTCGGCTTCGGCACGCTCGGCGAGCTCGGCAGCGAATGCGCGCGGGTCGGCATCCGCCGGCCGCTGGTCGTCACCGACCGCGGCGTGGCGGCCGCCGGCCTGGCCCAGCGCGCCATCGACGCCACCGGCGGCCTGCCCGTCACCGTGTTCGACGAGACGCCGTCCAACCCCACCGAGGCGATGGTCAGGAAGGCCACGGCGCAATACCGGGACGCCGGCTGCGACGGGCTGATCGCCATCGGCGGCGGCTCGTCGATCGACCTGGCCAAGGGGATCGCCATCACGGCGACGCACCCCGGGCCGCTCACCGCCTACGCCACCATCGAAGGCGGCAGCGGCAAGATCACCGACGCGGCCGCGCCGCTGATCGCCATCCCCACCACGGCCGGCACCGGCAGCGAAGTGGCGCGGGGCGCGATCCTGATCCTGGAGGACGGCCGCAAGCTGGGCTTCCACTCCTGGCATCTGCTGCCGAAATCGGCCCTCTGCGACCCCGCGCTTACGCTCGGCCTGCCGCCCCTGCTGACGGCCGCCACCGGGATGGACGCCATCGCGCACTGCATCGAGACCTTCCTCGCGCCGGCCTTCAACCCGCCCGCCGACGGCATCGCGCTCGACGGCTTGGAGCGCGCCTGGGCCCACATCGAGCGCGCCACGCGCGACGGCGCCGACCGCGAGGCCCGGCTCAACATGATGAGCGCCTCGATGCAGGGCGCGATGGCGTTCCAGAAGGGGCTGGGCTGCGTGCATTCGCTGTCGCACCCGCTGGGCGGCGTGAAGGTGGACGGCAAGACCGGGCTGCACCACGGCACGCTCAACGCGGTGGTGCTGCCGGCGGTGCTGCGCTTCAATGCGACGGCGGAATCGGTGGTGCGCGAGCATCGCTACGCCCGCATGCGCCGCGCGATGAACCTGCCGGCCGACGCCGACCTCGCCCAGGCCGTGCACGACATGACCGCGCGGCTGGGCCTGCCCACCGGCCTGCGCCAGATGGGCGTGCCGGAAGACGCGCTGGAGCACGTGGTGCGCGGCGCCCTGCTCGACCACTGCCACAAGACCAATCCGCGCGAGGCCACGGCGGACGATTACCGCCGGATGCTGGCGGAGTCGATGTAGCCGGCGGCGGCTATTCCACGAACGGCCGGATCAGCGCCGTGATGCGCTCCGGCTGCTCATGCACCACCCAGTGCGTGCCGTTGGGAATGCGCTCGATGCGCAGGTCGGGAATGAAGCGCTCCAGCCCGTTGAGGAGCGCGGCCGGCAGCGCCATGTCCTTCTCGCCCCAGATCACGAGCGTCGGCACCTTCACGACAAAGGCTTCGGGCGGCATCTGGTCGATGCGCACCGGTGCCTGGCCTTCGGCCGGCGGGTGCAGCGGCGAAGCCCGGTAGTAGTTGATCCCGCCGGTCAGCCCGTGCGAGCCGCCCTCGCCCGGCCGGCTCCAGGCGGCGTGGTAGCGCGCGCGCACGTCGGGGGTGAACCACTCGGCCACCGGCTGGCCCATGCCATTGAAGAAGCCTTCGAGCTTGTCGAAGCCGTCGGCGGCCAGCACGTCCTCCACCCCCGGCTGGCGCAGCCAGTTCATATAGGCCGACGCGGCCTGCTGCGCCGGGTCGCTCAGCAGCGCGTTGGCGAACACCCACGGATGCGGTGAATTGACGATCACCAGCCGCGCCACGCGCTCGGGATGCTGGATCGCCAGGTTCCAGCAGATCGCCCCGCCCCAATCGTGCGCGACCACGATGGCGCTGTCATAGCCCAGTGCGGCGATGAACTGCTCCAGGTCCTGCACCAGCGGCTTGGGCCGGTAGGCATCCACCTCTGCGGGCTTGCTCGACAGGTTGTAGCCGCGCATGTCCGGCGCCACCGCAAAGTGCGTGTCGCCGAACGCCGCGAGCTGCGCCTCCCACGCGTACCAGAACTCCGGAAAGCCGTGCACAAACAGCATCAGCGGCGCGCCGCGCCGGCCGGCGCTGGCGTAATGCAGCCGCGTGCCGTTGGGCAGGTCGGCGAACTGCGGATGCGTGATGGCGGCAACGGGGGTGGCGGTGGCAGCGGTCATATCGATCTCCAGGTTTCGGGGGGCGTCGGCAGGCGGCGTGTCCGGTCAGCCGCGCAGCGACTCGACCAGGCGCGCCCGCACGTCCGGCTTGCCCTCGAACGGATCGGACGGGTTGCGCTGCGAGACGATGTCTTCAAAGCGGTGCTGCACCGGCGCCAGCGCGTGCGGATGCGAATAAATATAGAAACGTTCGTCCCGGATGGCATCGAACGTCATCTGGCCGACCTGCTCGGCGCTCACCTTGCCGGCGCTGACGGCCTTGTCGGTCATGGCCTGGGCCACCAGCTGCGACCGGGTGGGCGGCGCGGCATTGGCCAGGTCCTGCGGGCGGTTGCGATGCGACTGCGTGATGCCGGTCGGCACGAAATACGGACACAGCACCGAGCAGCGGATCTGCTCCGTCACCAGGCTGAGGTCCTGGTAGAGCGACTCCGTCAGCGCCACCACGGCGTGCTTGGAGACGTTGTAGATGCCCATGGCCGGCGCATTGAGCAGCCCCGCCATCGACGCCGTGTTGACGATATGGCCCGCGTAGGACGGGTCCTTCGCGGCTTCGGCCAGCATCAGCGGCGTGAAGATGCGCACGCCGTGGATCACGCCATGCAGGTTGACGCCGAGCACCCAGTCCCAGTCCTGTTGGGAGTTCTCCCAGATCAGGCCGCCCGCCCCGACCCCGGCGTTGTTGAACAGCAGGTTGACCTTGCCGAAGGTCCGGATGGCCGCATCGGCCAGCGCCTGCACGTCCGCCTCCCTGGACACGTCGACGCGCACGCCGATGACCTCGACGCCCTGCGCCCGGAACCCGGCCACGGCGGCGTCCAGCGCGTCCTGCTGGATGTCGGCCAGCACCAGCTTCATGCCCAGTCCGGCGCCGAGCCTGGCGAATGCCTTGCCGAAGCCCGATGCACCGCCCGTGATGACGGCCACGCCGCCCGCGAATTGCTTCATACGTGTCTTCCTCGTGTTGTCGTCATGGACCCGGATTGTGGAAAGCGATCGGGGCGGCCGGGTCAGCCGGCCGGCTCGACCTTGCGCACCGCATAGCCGACGCGCGGGAAATGCACCGCCACCTGGCCGACGCGCGGATCGTCGCGCAGCACGCCGACGGCATCGCGCGTGGAGACGACCAGCTCGCCTTCGACCGGATCGATGGCGTAGTCGGTGGCCGACACTGTCACGCGCGTGCCCTTGGGCAAGCCGTAGCGTTCATCGAAGCCGGCCCCGGTCTCGGTCAGCGCGCGCGGCGTGGCCGCCCTGGCGATGTCCAGCGCCTCGGCCGGCGTCATCGGCTGCGCCTGCGCGTGGCCGAAGCCGGCCACGCGGTGCATCCAGGCCACCACCTCCGGGTGCGCGTCGAGGATGCCGGCCACCGCGGTCGCGCGGCGGATGAACCACAGGGCGTGGTAGACCGAAAAATCGGCGATGGTCGGCTGCTCGCCGAACAGGAAGATGTGTTCGCCGGTGGCGAACTGGCGCTCCAGCTGCGCCAGGAAGACGTGCAGCGTGGACACCGCCTCCGGCAGCGGCGTGCGCAGCCCCGTGCCGCCCGCGCGCATCGCCTTGCGGTCTTCGACGAAGGCCTTGGCGAAGTCTTCCGGCAGGCCCGCCATCAGGCTCTTGAAGCCCTCGGGCTGGCCGACGAACGCGGCCGCCGCCCAGAACAGCGTGGTATCGGCCCACTGCGCCATGGCGAACGCGGCCGCCGCGCGATCGGCCGGGTACAGCGTCGGCACTGGATGGATCGACTCCAGCACCTGCGCGATCAGCGCGGTATCGCAATAGATGTCCGCGCCGATCTGCAGGAATGGCGTGCGCCGGTAGCCGCCGGTGAGCGGCATCACCTCCGGCTTGGGCAGGATCACGGGCACCGTGACGGACTTCCACGGTTGGTCCTTGTAGCCGAGGATCAGGCGCACTTTCTCCGAGAACGGCGAGGTGGCGTAGTGATGCAGGATCAGGTCCGTCATGGGGGCTCCGAGGGTCGCTGTTCAGTCCAGCAGGTCGGGTTGTTCCTTGACGATGCGCGCATACAGCGGCTGGAACTGGAACCACCCCGCCTGCGCCGTGCCGACGATGGAATACGCCTGCCGCGCCGCCGCCTCGGAAATCAGGCGCAGCGGCTCGCTGGTGCGCGCGGCGGCGGCCTCGGCCAGCAACTGCACCTGGCACGAGCGTTCCATGGTGATGAACCACCAGGCCGCCTCGTCCACCGTCTTGCCGACTGTCAGCAGGCCGTGGTTCTGCAGGATCGCGGCCTTGTTGCCGCCGAGCGCCTGGGCAATGCGCTGGCCCTCATCCAGCTCGACCACCACGCCGCCGAAATCGTCGTACAGCGCGTGGTCTTCGTAGAAGGCGCAGACGTCCTGCGTGAGCGGATCGAGCTTGCGGCCGAGCGTCGACCAGGCGCGCCCGTAGATGCTGTGCGAATGCGCCGCCGCCACCGCGTCGGGCCGCGCCTGGTGCACGCGCGAGTGGATGGCGAAGGCCGCCGCGTTGACCGGGTAATCGCCCTCCACCACGTTGCCATGATGATCGCAGCGGATCAGGTTGGACACCTTCACCTGGCTGAAATGCACGCCGAACGGGTTGACCCAGAAGCTGTCCAGGACCTCCGGATCGCGCGCGGTGATGTGCCCGGCCACGCCCTCGTCGAAACCGAACTTCGAGAACAGCCGGAACGCCGCCGCCAGCCGCTGCTTGCGGTGCAGGCGCTCCTGCGCCACGGTGTCGAACCGGGGCGGACGCGGCAGGTTGCGGTATTTCTCGCGGACCTCGGGGCTGAGGTTGGCCGCCATCTCGTCGGGCCGCTTGGCCTGTGCGGTGTCGGGTGCGTTCATGGTGCCTCCTTCGCGCTGTCGTCGTGGCTGGGTCATTCCGTTGCGGCCCGTGCCCGGCGGACTGTCAACGGCCTGACAGTCCGCACACTTCCCAACTTAGACCAGCTTCACCAGCTGCTTGCCGAAATTCTTGCCCTTGAGCAGGCCGATGAAGGCCTCCGGCGCGCTCGCCAGCCCCTGCGCCACGCTCTCGCGGAACTTCAGCTTGGCGCTTGCCACGCAGCCGCCCAGCTCGCGCAGTGCCTCGGGCCACACATCCATGTGCTCGGACACGATGAAGCCCTCGACGGTCAGGCGCGAGACCAGGATCAACTGCGGGTTCTGCAGCGGCAACGGCTGGCCGTCATAGCCGGCGATCATGCCGCACATGGCGATGCGGCCGAACGGGTTCATGCGGCGCAGCACGGCGTCCAGGATGTCGCCGCCGACGTTCTCGAAATAGGCATCGATGCCATCCGGCGTGGCCTCCTTGAGCATCGCGTACAGTTCCTTCGGGTCCTTGGCGGCCTTGTAGTCGATGCAGGCGTCGAAGCCCAGCTCATTGACCACGTAGTCGCACTTGTCCTTGCCGCCGGCAAAGCCCACGGCGCGGCAGCCCTTGAGCTTGGCGAGCTGGCCGACCACGCTGCCGACCGCGCCGGAGGCCGCGCTCACCGCCACGGTCTGGCCGGGCTTGGGGTGCATGATCCGGTTCAGGCCGTACCACGCCGTCACACCCGGCATGCCGACCGAGCCCAGGTAGGCCGACAGCGGCACGTGGCGCGTGTCCACCTTCTGCATGCCGCGCCCGTCGGAGATGCCGACCTCCTGCCAGCCGAACATGCCGACCACGTTGTCGCCCACGGCATACGCCGGGTTCCTGGACGCTTCCACCACGCCCACCGTGCCGCCGATCATCACCTCGCCCAGCGGCTGCGGCTGCGCGTACGATTTGCTGTCGTTCATGCGGCCGCGCATGTACGGATCGAGCGACAGGAAATGGTTGCGCACCAGCACCTGGCCGTCCTGGAGCTCGGGGATCTGCGCCGTTTCCAGCCGGAAGTTGTCCGGCGTGACGGCCCCCTCCGGACGGGAAGCCAGGACGATGCGTTGATACGTGTTCGACATGAGTAGCGCTCCTAGAGATCGGGATGGGTCACTTGTGCTGCATCAGGAAGTCGGCCAGCGCGCGGTAGGCCCGGTGCGTGACCGGATCGTTGACGGCGTTGGCGGCAATCGGGTGCGAGGCATAGCGCACGATGGTCATCTGCGCCACGGGATCAATATAGATGCGCTGGCCGTGAATGCCGCGCGCCTCGAACGTATGGTGGTCGTCGCCGGAGACCCACCACATGTCGCGGTACGAGTAGCCCGGCAGGGTCGCATACCCCGCCTGTGCGAACCTGGCCGGGTCGCCGCCGCGGCGGATGTCGTCGATGACGACCCTGGGCAGGATCTGACGGCCGTTGAAGCGGCCGTCGTTGCGCAGCATTTCCGCAAAGCGGGCGAGATCGGCCAGCGTGGTGTTGAGCCCGCCGCCGCCCGACTCGGTGCCGATGCTGTCCAGCGTGAAGTACGCATCGCCCTGCGCGCCCATCGGCTGCCAGATGCGCGCCGACAGCAGCGCCGGCAGCGACTGGCCCGAGGCGCGCCGGACGATCCAGGCCAGCACCTCGGCGTTGACGGTCTTGTCGGCGAAGGCGGCGCCATGCTCGCCCTCCTTGCGTAGCGTCTTCAGGTAGTCGTAGAGGTTGGCCGGACCGGAGTCGCCGGCCGGGCGCGGCAGCATGCCGCCGGCGCGGGCGTAGCGCCACACGTCGGCATCCGGATCAGCGTCGTTCTCGGAGTAGCGCACGCCGACGGTCATGTCCATCACCTGGCGCACGGTGGCGTCGCCGTAGGCGCTGTCCTTGAGTTCGGGCACGTACTGCGTGACGGGCGCGGCCGGGTCCAGCCTGCCGTCAGCCGCCAGCATCGCCGCCAGCGTGCCGACGAACGATTGCGTCACCGACATGGCGATGTGCGGCGTGTGCGCGTCCAGCGCGCCAAAATAGCGCTCGTAGACCACCTGGCCCCGATGCATGACGAGAATGCCGTCGGTGTACGTCAGCGCCAGCATGTCGGCGAAGGTGCGGCGCCGGCCGTCGGCGTCGGTGAAGGGCGCGCCGCCGATGTCGCGCTCCGCGCGCGGCAGCCGGCTGACCGGGCCGTCGCCGCGCCACACGGTGCGCGTCGGCATGAACTCCCGCATGTGGCTGAAGCTGTAGCGCGTGCGCGGAAACAGGTTGCCGGCCAGATCGAAGCGGATGATGCGGTCGGGCGCCGGCGGGAACCCCCGCATCCAGCCCATCCGGACCGGGTCGGACTCGGCTGCGGTCAGCGGCCGCTGCTCCGGCACGACCGGAGCGGGCGGCACCGGCGGCACCTGCGCGGTGGCCGGCCCCGCCGCGGCGGGCGAGGCGCCGCCTTCCAGGGGCATGATCCATCCTGTGCAGCCAAGCAGCATGGCGGCCAGGGCCGGCAGGCGCGAACGCCACCGCGCCGTTCCCTCGGCCTGCGTGCTCTGATGCATCGTGTCCTCCGTTCCTGCCGGTCTTGTTCGGGTCCGGGCCATGCCCGGCGTGCAAGGGGTCCTGCTGTCGTGCCGCAGGCTCAGCCGTCCACGCCCGGCTCCGGGGTGCGTGGCGGCGGCATGCGCTTGACGAACTTGAACGTGCCCGAGCCGCGCGCCACCAGCTTGCCGTCGGCGTCGCGCACCTCGCCCTCGCAGAAGGCCATGGTGGTCGACTGGTGCACGCAGCGCGCATGGGCCCGCAGCGTGCCGCGACCGGGCTGCATGAACGCCGTCTTCATCTCGATCGTCACCACACCGCGTCCGTGCGTGTCGGCCGAGCGGCCGGCCATCGCCATCGACACATCGAGCAGCGTCATGGTGACGCCGCCGTGCGCCATCTCCCAGCTGTTCATGTGGCGCGCTTCGAGCGGCAGCTCAACGATGCCCTCGCCGTGCGCCACCTTCAGGCAGCGCACGCCCAGCCATTGCAGGAAGGGGATGTTGATCGGGAAACCGTGGTTGTCTGCGTTCATGCTGCGTCCAGTTCAATGCCAGGCAGCCCGCATTACACCACGCTCACGCCGCCGTCGACCGCCAGGATCTGCCCGGTGATGTGCTTGGAGGCGTCGGAAGCGAACAGCGCGGCCACGCCCTTGAGGTCCTCCTCGTCGCCGAGGCGGTGCAGCGGGGATTTTTCGGTCAGCTTGTCGACGCCGAGCTTCTCCAGCGAGCCGCGTGTCATCTTGGACGGGAAGAAGCCCGGGGCGATGGCATTGACGGTGATGCCGTACTTGCCCCACTCGCCCGCCAGCGCGCGCGTGAAATTGACCACGGCGCCCTTGCTCGTGTTGTAGGCGATGGTATCGAGCGTGCCCGGCGGGTTGCCCTTCAGGCCGGCGATCGACGCCACGTTGACGATCTTGCCGTATTGGCGCGGAATCATCGAGCGCTTGCCGATCTGCTGCGTGAGCAGGAACAGGCCGCGGATGTTCAGGTTCATCACCTTGTCCCAGGCTTCGACCGGGTGGTCCTCCGCCGGCGCGCCCCAGGTCGCCCCGGCGTTGTTGACGAGGATGTCCACATGACCGAGCTTGGCGAGCGCCTCGTCGGCCAGGCGCTGGATATCGGCCTCCACCGCGCCGTCCGCCGCGATCCAGTCGGCCGCGATGCCCAGCGACAGCAGATGCGCCTGCGCGTCTTTCAGCTCATCGGCCTTGCGCGCCGACAGCACGATGCGCGCGCCCTGCTCGCCCAGGGCCTCGGCAATCTGCAGGCCCAGCCCGCGCGAGCCGCCGGTGATCAGCGCGGTCTTGCCGGAGAGGTCGAAAAGATGCTTGAGCGTGCCCATGTGTGTCTCCTGTGTCGTTGTGTTGCATGGAACGTCGGAACGCCAGAACTTCAGAACCAGGCGTCCTGCATGTCCAGCGTGGTGGTGTCGAGCGAGGCCAGCAGCGCCAGCTGCGGACCGGTCTTCGGCAGCTCCCACTGGAAGAAATAGCGCGCGGCCTGCAGCTTGCCGCGATAGAAGCCGGCATCGTCGCCCTGGGCGCCAGGCAGGGCCCGCGCGGCGGCGAGCGCCTGCTCCAGCCAGATCCACGCGATGACGACGTGGCCGAACGCCTCCAGGTAGACCGAGGCATTGGCCAGCGTCACGCGCGGATCGCCTGCCGCCCACAACTGCTGCGTCACCTTGGCCAGGCTCTGGGCGGCCATGCCGAGCGCGCGGCCCCAGCCGGCCAGCGCCGCATCGCCGCCGTCCAGCGCGCGGCCCACGGTGGCCTGCACGCGCCGGCCCAGCGCGGCGAAGGCGGCGCCGTCCTGCATCACCACCTTGCGACCGAGCAGGTCCAGCCCCTGGATGCCGTGCGTGCCTTCGTGGATCGGGTTCAGGCGGTTGTCGCGATAGAACTGCTCGACGTTGTACTCGCGCGTGTAGCCGTAGCCGCCATGCACCTGGATCGCCAGGCTGTTGGCCTCCAGGCACCACTGCGACGGCCAGCTCTTGGCGATCGGCGTGAGGATGTCGAGCAGCAGGCCGAGCGTGGCGCGCGCGTCGGCGTCGCCCTCGCTTTCCGCGCCGCGCTCCTCGTCGACCAGCTTGGCGCAATACAGGTTCAGGCCGAGCGCGCCTTCCACGTAGGCCTTCTGCGCCAGCAGCATGCGGCGCACGTCGGCGTGGTCGACGATACGGACCTGCGGCGACGCGGCATCCTTGCCGGCCGCGCCGATCGGCCGGCCCTGCGGACGATTGCGCGCGTAGTCCAGCGCGTGCAGGTAGCCGGTGTAGCCCAGCATGGTCGCCCCCATGCCGACACCAATGCGCGCCTCGTTCATCATGTGGAACATGCACGCCAGCCCCTGGTGCGGCTCGCCGACCAGGTAGCCGATGGCGCCGGCGCGCGGCTGGCCGGCCGGCCCCTTGGGGCGGAACTGCGTGCCTTCGCCGAAGTTGAGCAGGCAGTTGGTGGTGCCGCGGTAGCCCATCTTGTGGTTCAGCCCGGCGAGCGCCACGTCGTTGCGCTCGCCCAGCGCCCCGTCCGCGCCGACAAGGAACTTGGGCACGATGAACAGCGAGATGCCCTTCACGCCGGGGATCGGCTTGCCGTCCGGGCCGGGAATCTTGGCCAGCACCAGATGCACGATGTTGTCCGACAGCGCGTGCTCGCCGGCCGAGATCCACATCTTGTTGCCGGTCAGCCGGTACTGCGGCCCCAGCGGCGATTCGCCCTCGTATTCGGCGCGCGTGGCGATGTCCGACAGCGACGACCCCGCCTGCGGCTCCGACAGGCACATCGTGCCGTAGAAGCGCCCCTCCAGCTCGGGCTGCACGAACGTCTCGATCTGCGCGGGCGTGCCGTGCGCCAGCAGCAGGTTGGCATTGCCGATGGTCAGGAACGGATAGGAACTGGTGCCGACATTGGCCGCCTTGAAGAAACCGAAGCCGGCCTTCTCGACCACGGTGGGCAGTTGCATGCCGCCGCGCTCGAAATCCTGCCCCGCGGCCATCAGGCCCGCCTTGTTGAAGGCGTCCAGCGCCGTCTTCACCTCGGGAATGATGTGGACCGTGGTGCCGTCGAAATGCGGCTCCTGCTGGTCGTTCTTCTTGTTGTGCGGCGCGAACAGGTCGGTGGCGATGCGCTCGCAGGTATCGAGCGCCGCATCGAAGGTTTCGCGGGAGTGGTCGGCATAACGCGGAAAGCGCGTAAGCGCCTCCACGTCGAGCCATTCGTAGAGCACAAAGCTCAGGTCGCGGCGCGACAGCAGCAGAGAGGACATGACGATGCGGGAGGGTGGGTTCCGGACAGGCGATCCATGCCGCCCCTGCGCCGAGCGGCCGCGCACGGGGCGACGAAGCGAAGCGGGCTCCCGCGCAGCGCGGGAGCGTGGGGCCTCAGAGCACCTCGAACAGGCCCGCCGCGCCCTGGCCGCCGCCGATGCACATGGTCACGACCACGTACTTGACGCCGCGGCGCTTGCCTTCGATCAGGGCGTGGCCGACCAGGCGCGCGCCCGACACGCCGTAAGGATGGCCCACGGCAATGGCGCCGCCGTTGACGTTCAGGCGATCCATCGGAATGCCGAGCGTGTCGGCGCAATACAGCACCTGCACGGCGAACGCCTCGTTCAGCTCCCACAGGCCGATGTCCTCGACCTTCAGGCCCGCCTTCCTGAGCAGCTTGGGCACGGCGAACACCGGGCCGATCCCCATTTCATCCGGCTCGCAGCCGGCCACCGCGAAACCGCGGAACACACCCAGCGGCTGCAGGCCGCGGGCGGCCGCCACCTTGCCGTTCATCACCACGGCCGCCGAGGCACCGTCGGAGAACTGGCTGGCATTGCCGGCGGTGACGACGCCGCCCGGCATGGCGGTACGGATCTTGGACACGCCTTCGAGCGTGGTGTCCGGGCGGATGCCTTCGTCGGCGGAGAGGGTCACCTCGCGCGTGCCGAGCTGGCCGGTCTTGGCGTCGGCCACGCCCATCGTCACCGTGATCGGCACGATCTCGTCGTTGAACTTGCCCGCGGCGGCGGCGGCGGCGGCGCGCAGCTGGCTCTGCACGCCGTATTCGTCCTGGCGCGCCTTCGAGATGTTGTAGCGGCGGGCGACGGTCTCGGCGGTCTGCAGCATGCTCCAGTAGATCTCGGGCTTGTGCCGGTTGAGCCAGCCCTCGGTCATCATGTGGCGGTTCATCTCCTGCTGCACGCACGAGATGGACTCCACGCCGCCGGCCACGAAGATGTCGCCTTCATCGGCGATCACGCGCTGCGCGGCCATGGCGATGGTCTGCAGGCCCGACGAGCAGAAACGGTTGACGGTCGCGCCCGGCACGGTGACGGGACAGCCGGCGCGCAGCGCGATCTGGCGCGCGATATTGGCGCCGGTCGCGCCTTCCGGGTTGGCGCAGCCCATCAGCACGTCCTCAACTTCGCCCGGCTCGAGCTTGGCGCGCTCGATGGCGTGCTTGACCACGTGGCCGCCCATGGTGGCGCCGTGCGTCATGTTGAAGGCGCCCTTCCAGCTCTTGGCCAGGCCCGTACGTGCGGTGGAAACGATCACTGCTTCGGTCATGGTGGTGCTCCTCGTATCTGGTGGCGGCGCGCTGCGTTCGCAGGCGCGCTCTGGTATTCCGTTATCCGTTCAAGACGTCGCGCGACTGCAATCGCGCGATGCCGGCGTCCGTCATGCGCTGCCAGGCCTGCGCCAGCGAGCCGTCCAGGTCGATGGCGCGGCAGGCGTCCTCGATGACGACCACCTCCAGCCCCGCCGCCCGCGCATCCAGCGCCGACCATGCCACGCAGAAGTCCGTGGCCAGCCCGGCGCAGAACACGCGCCGGATCCCGAGCTCGCGCAGATAGCCGAGCAAGCCGGTGGGCGTGGTGCGGTCCGCCTCGAAGAAGGCGGAGTAGCTGTCGATGTGCCGGTGATAGCCCTTGCGCACGATCAACTGCGCATGCGGCACGTCCAGCGCGTCGGCCAGCGCCGCGCCGGTGCTGTGCTGCACGCAGTGCACCGGCCACAGCACCTGCTGTCCGTACGGCAGGTCGATCGTGCCGAACGGCTGCGCGCCGGGGTGGTTGGCGGCGAACGACACGTGGTCGCGCGGGTGCCAGTCCTGCGTCAGCACCACGCGCCCGAACGCCCGGGCCAGCCGGTTGATGACCGGGATCACCCGGTCGCCGTCCGGCACGGCCAGCGCACCGCCGGGCAGAAAGTCGTTCTGCACGTCCATGACCAGCAGGCAATCGGTGGCGGTGGGATGCATGGCGTGCTCCGTGGCGGGTGGCTCGGCCGTTCAGCCGTTGAAGCCCTGGCCGGCGTCGGCCAGCTTCTGCAGCAGCGGCGCCGGCTTCCAGGCTTCGCCGTGGTAACCCTTGCCGTAGCGGCGCATGGCCTGGGCGACGTTGTACAAGCCCACGGTGTCGGCGTAGAGCATCGGGCCGCCCCGAAACAGCGGGAAGCCGTAGCCGGTCAGGTAGACCATGTCGATGTCCGACGCCTTGGAGGCGATGCCCTCTTCCAGGATCTTCGCGCCCTCATTGACCAGCGCGAACACCAGGCGCTCGACGATCTCCTCATCCGAGATCTTGCGGCGCGTGATGCCCAGATCCTTCGAGTGCTGGATGATCATGTCGTTGACCTCCTGCGACGGATACGGCTTGCGGTCGCCCGCCTTGTAGTCGTACCAGCCGGCGCCGGTCTTCTGGCCGTAGCGGCCCTTCTCGCACAGCAGGTCGGCGGTCTTGGAGTAGACGATGTCCGGCTTGTCCACCGCGCGGCGCTTGCGGATGGCCCAGCCGATGTCGTTGCCGGCCAGGTCGCCCATGCGGAACGGGCCCATGGCAAAGCCAAATTTCTCGACGGCGCGGTCCACCTGTTCGGGCAGCGCGCCTTCGTCCAGCAGGTAACCGGCCTGGCGGCTGTACTGCTCGATCATGCGGTTGCCGATGAAGCCGTCGCACACGCCCGAGACCACGGCCGTCTTCTTGATGGCCTTGGCCAGCTTCATGACGGTGGCCAGCACGTCCTTGGCCGTTGCCTTGCCGCGCACGACTTCCAGCAGCTTCATCACGTTGGCCGGGCTGAAGAAGTGCATGCCGACCACGTCCTGCGGGCGCTGGGTGAAGCCGGCGATCCGGTCGACATCCAGCGTGGAGGTGTTCGATGCCAGGATCGCGCCCGGCTTGGCGACCGCGTCCAGCGTCTTGAACACGGTCTCCTTGACGCCCATGTCCTCGAACACGGCCTCGATGACGAGGTCGGCGTCGCGGATGTCGTCGTACGAGAGCGTCGGCTTGAGCAGCGCCATGCGCGCTTCGACCTTCTCCGGCGTCAGCTTGCCCTTCTTGGCGCTGCTCTCGTAGTTCTTGCGGATGGTGGCGATGCCGCGGTCCAGCGCTTCCTGCTTGGTCTCCAGAATGGTGACCGGGATGCCCGCGTTCAGGAAGTTCATCGCGATGCCGCCGCCCATGGTGCCAGCGCCGATCACGGCCACCGTTTCCACCTTGCGCACTGGCGTGTCTTCCGGCACATCGGGAATCTTGCTGGCGGCGCGCTCGCCGAAGAAGGCGTGGCGCAGCGCGCGCGATTCGGTGGTGTTCACCAGTGCGATGAACAGGTCGCGCTCGAACCGGATGCCATCGTCGAAGCGCTTCTCGACGGCGGCCTGCACGGCGTCGACGCACTTGCCCGGCGCCGGGAAGTTCTTGGCCACCGCCGCCACGGTATTGCGGGCGAATTGCAGGAAGCCTTCGGGGTTGTCGTGCTCGACCTTGCGGTCGCGCAGCTTCGGCAGCTTGCCTTCGGCCGCGGCCTTGAGCGCGAAGCCGATCGCGCCGGCCATCAGGTCGCCCTCGATCATCTGGTCGAACAGGCCGCTCTTGGCCAGCTGTTCCGACGGCACGGCCGTGCCCGAGACGATCATGTTCAGCGCCGGCTCCAGGCCGATCGCGCGCGGCAGGCGCTGCGTGCCGCCCGCCCCCGGCAGGATGCCCAGCTTCACCTCGGGCAGCGCGATCTGCGCGCCCGGCGCGGCCACACGGTAGTGGCAGCCCATCGCCAGCTCCAGCCCGCCGCCCATCGCCACCGAATGGATGGCCGCGACCACCGGCTTGCCGCTCGACTCCACCGCCTGGATGACGGCATGCAGCGTCGGCTCCTGCATGGCCTTGGGCGTGTTGAACTCGCGGATGTCGGCACCGCCCGAGAAGGCCTTGCCGGCACCGGTGATCACGATGGCCTTGACGTCGGGGTCGTCACCGGCCCTGACCATGCCCTCGACGATGCCGAGGCGCGTGGCGTGGCCCAGACCGTTGACCGGCGGGTTGCTGAGCGTGATCACGGCAACGCCGTCCTGGACCTTGTACTCCGCTGTCATGCTGGTTCCTTTGGTGGTGCGGGGGACGGCAAACGGCACGCCGGGCCTCGCGGTTGCACTGTCTCGCAGATCGGATTGTTATCTCGCGCGGCGCTCGCCGCGACCCGATAGAGAATACACAAAATAGCACGGTCGTTCAATTTCTATTTGAGGGCGGCGCGGCGCGCCCTGGCGGCCGGCTCCCGGCGTCAAACGCGCGTATGCGTATCCCGATTTTTTACCCGCGGGATGACGGTTTTGATAGAGTCGCGCCTTTCGTCCCGTGGCACCTACCGGGCAGCGGGAACGCTCCATCACATTAGACGGATTTCGTTCGCGATCCGATCGGAACCGTCCGATTCTGCATCCATGTCAGAACACACCACCGCGTCCGCCGGGACGCCGGGCTTGCGCCGGACTTTGCGTGCGCGCCACCTCACCATGATCGCCATCGGCGGGTCGATCGGCACCGGGCTGTTCGTCGCCTCGGGCGCGTCGGTGTCGCAGGCCGGCCCCGGCGGCGCACTGGCCGCCTACGTGCTGATCGGGACGATGGTCTACTTCCTGATGACCAGCCTCGGCGAGTTCGCCGCCTACATGCCGGTGCCGGGCTCGTTCGCCACCTACGGCGCGCGCTACGTGGACGAAGGCTTCGGCTTCGCGCTGGGCTGGAACTACTGGTACAACTGGGCGGTGACGATCGCGGTGGAGCTGGCCGCCGCGCAGCTGGTCATGCACTACTGGTTTCCCGAGGTGCCGGGCGTGCTGTGGAGCGCGGGCTTCCTGGCGGTGATGTTCCTGCTCAACGCGATCTCCGTGCGCGGCTTCGGCGAGGCGGAATACTGGTTCGCGCTCATCAAGGTCGTCACCGTGCTGTGCTTCATCGCGATCGGCCTGGCGATGATCTTCGGCATCATCAAGGGCGCGCCGGCATCGGGCCTGCACAACCTGACCCTCGGCGAGGCGCCGTTCGTGGGCGGGCTGCCGGCGATGATCGGCGTGACGATGATCGCCGGGTTCTCGTTCCAGGGCACCGAGCTGATCGGCGTGGCGGCGGGCGAATCGGCCGACCCGGCGCGCACCATTCCGCGCGCGGTCCGGCAGGTGTTCTGGCGCATCCTGCTGTTCTATGTGCTGGCGATCTTCATCATCGGCGCACTGGTGCCGTACACCGATCCGAACCTGCTGTCGACGGAGGTCGCCAACATCGGCGTGAGCCCGTTCACGCTGGTCTTCCGCCATGCCGGCCTGGCCTTTGCCGCCGGGCTGATGAACGCGGTGATCCTGACGGCGGTGCTGTCGGCGGGCAATTCGGGCATGTATGCGTCCACGCGCATGCTCTACAACCTCGCCACCGAAGGCCGCGCGCCGCGCCTGTTCGCGCGGCTATCGAAGAACGGCGTGCCGCGCAATGCGCTGCTGGCCACCACCGCCGTGGGCGCGCTGTGCTTCCTGAGCTCGCTGTACGGCGACAAGACCGTCTACCTGTGGCTGCTCAACACCTCGGGCATGACCGGCTTCGTCGCGTGGCTGGGCATCGCGACCAGCCATTACCGCTTCCGCAAGGGCCTGGTGCTGCAGGGCCACGACCCGGCGCTGCTGCCCTACCGCTCGCCGTTCTTTCCGTACGGCCCGCTGTTCGCGTTCGGGCTGTGCCTGGTCATCACCCTGGGCCAGAACTACCAGGCCTTCGCCAGCGGCCGGGTCGACTGGGCCGAGGTGACCGCCACCTATATCGGCATCCCGATCTTCTTCGCGGTCTGGCTAGGCTACCGGCTGGTGCGCGGCGGCGGCATCATCCGCTACCAGGACATGCGCTTCCCGCGCCCGCCCGTCACGCGCGACCCGCCGGGCGAAGCGCCCGCCGCCCCCGGGCTGCCGGCCGCCGCGACGAGCCCGCAGCGTTGAGGTTCCGGCCAGCCGGGTGCCCAGGTGCCCGGCTGGCATTTGATTGATGGACGTCCCGCAGAGGCGCCACCCACTATGCATACACCGATCACCCCCACCGGCCTCGAGGGCCAGTCCGAGCTGCGCCGGCGCCTGCGCGCGCGCCACCTGACGATGATCGCCCTCGGCGGCGCCATCGGCACCGGGCTGTTCGTCGCCTCCGGCGCCTCCATCGCGCAGGCCGGCCCGGGCGGCGCCCTGTTCACCTACACGCTGATCGGCGTGATGGTCTACTGCCTGATGACGAGCCTCGGCGAGCTGGCGGTGCACCTGCCGGTGTCGGGCTCCTTCGTCACGTACAGCCGGCTGTACGTGGAGGAAGGGTTCGGCTTTGCGCTGGGGTGGAATTACTGGTTTGCGCTGGCGGTGTCCGTGGCGGTGGAGCTGGCGGCGGCGCAGCTGGTGATGAAGTACTGGTTCCCCGGCGTCTCGGGCATGGTCTGGAGCGCCGCCTTCCTGCTGCTGATGTTCGTGCTCAACGCGTTCTCGGTGCGCGGCTTCGGTGAGGCGGAATACTGGTTCTCGATGATCAAGGTGGTGACCATCGTCGTGTTCCTGCTGATCGGGCTGGCGATGATCTTCGGCATCATGAAAGGCGGGCCGCAGTCGGGCTGGCACAACTTCACGGTGGGCGACGCGCCGTTCGTGGGCGGACTGCCGGCGATGATCGGCGTGGCGATGATCGCCGGGTTCTCGTTCCAGGGCGTCGAGACCATCGGCGTGGCCGCCGGCGAGGCGGAGAACCCCGCCCGCACCATTCCGCGCGGCATCCGCCAGACCTTCTGGCGCATCCTGCTGTTCTACGTGCTGGCGATCCTGATCATCGCCGTGCTGCTGCCGTACACCGATCCGAACCTGCTGCGCAACGAGGCCACCGACATCGGCGTAAGCCCGTTCGCGCTGGTGTTCCAGCATGCCGGCCTCGCCTTCGCCGCCGGCATGATGAACGCGGTGGTGCTGACCGCGCTGCTGTCGTCCGGCACCTCGAGCCTGTATGTCTCGACGCGCATCCTCTACGACCTCGCGCTCGAAGGCCAGGCGCCGCGGTGGTTCGCCAGGGTCTCGGGCAACGGCGTGCCGCACCGGGCGCTGCTGGCCACCTCGGCGGTGGGCGCGCTGTGCTTCTTCAGCTCGCTCTTCGGCGACCAGGTCGTGTACCTGTGGCTGCTCAATACCTCGGCGGTGACGTGCTTCATCGCCTGGTTCGGCATCGCGCTGGCGCACTACCGCTTCCGCAAGGGCTTTCTGCATCAGGGCCACACGGTCGATCAGCTCGAATACCGCTCGCCCTTCTTCCCGTTCGGGCCGATCCTGGTGGCCGCCCTGTGCGTGATCATCATCCTCGGACAGAACACCAAGGCGCTGTTCGCGCCGATCGACAACTTCGGCGCCTTCGTCGCCACGTATTGCGGGGTGTTTCTGTTCGTGGCGATCTGGCTGGGGTACCGGTGGCGCTACAAGACGCGGTTTGTGCGGTACGAGCGGATGCAGTTCAGCCCGCGGCACATCCGGGCTGCGCAGGCCGGGGATGGCGGGGCCGCGCTGCCGGGCGTGGCCGCGGATTAGCCTGCCGAGGCGCGGCGCGCCACGCGCCGCGCGGCTGCCGTCATTGACGCCGGGCCCTGGCCGGCACCGCGCGCCAATCGGAGCGGGCGGCGCCAGGCCGGCACCGGGGCTCAAGGCCGGCCATCGGCAGCGCGACTAGGGCGCCGGCTTCACGTTGCTGAAGGTCAGCCCGGAAGCGTCGCGAATCGACCAGGGCGTCGCCGCTGTGCCCCAGTTCGTGATCGTCACGTCCTTGAAGGTACTGTCCTTGAGGCGGCTGATGCTGGCGGGCTTCGCGCGGGTGATGCTCACCGTGTCGAACAGCACGTTCTCGTGGAACGTTTCGGGATAGCCCAGCGACGGATCGGTGCCGTCATAGCCGTCCACCGAGATCATCGCCCCACCGGTGCCCGGATTGCCGTTGTCGATCGTCACGCGATTGACGGTGATATCGCGGAATTGGGCCGCGGCGGCTGCGTTGTTGAACACGTTGCTGCCGGCGCTATACGACAACGTGAGAATGAACGGGCTGCCATTGGTGTTGTTGGCGAAGGTCTGCCCCCCTGCCGACACGCTGTTCTTGGTGCCGACCTCCCGCATGGCGGTGTCGCGGAATACGATGCGCCGCGCGCCGCCGCCCGTGGCCGGCGTGCTCTTGAGGCGCAGCCCGTTGTCGGTCATGAACATCACGTTGTCCTCGGCGAGGATGTCCTGGATCCACGCGCCGGTATGGCTGCCGGCCACCACACCCCCGTGGCCCTCGCGCATGTAGTTGTTGAAGATCCATGCGTACTGCTGGGGCGTGCCCCCCTCGTAGTTCTTGCCCTGACCGGCGGCAAAGTTGATGTTGTCGTCGCCGCTGTCGATGAAATTGTTGAACACGACGGCGTTGCTGCTGTTGCCGAATTCCACGCCGTCCGCGTTGTTGATATCGAACGTCTGCGTGACCGTGTTGGCGAACACCATGTTGTCGCTCTCGATGAACATGACGCCATGGAGCGCCGGGTTGGTCAGCGTCAGATCGCCGAAATAGAGGTTGCGCGTGCCGCGAAAGGTGGCAAGGCTCGATCGGCGGTTGCTGTAGTAGTTCGCGTTCTGGGTCGAGTCGAGCGTGCCGCCGGCTTCGGCCTGGGCCGCGAGCATCTGGCGCTTGGCCAGCACGCCGAGGGTGCTCCACTTGCTGGCATTGCCGGGCGCGAAGCTGGCGAGACGGTTGCCGACCTCATCGATCGTGTCGGTGCCGCGGCGCACCCATCCGCTGCCGTCCAGCGTGCCCTTGCCGGTGACCCGGATGTTGCTGAACACCCCGCGCCTGTCGTCGTAGCCCTGGTGGTCGGCCAATGCCGTCGCGCCGTTCATGTGCGCGGGACTGAGCGTATTCAGCAACGACGGCGGACGGCGATCGTCCGTCACGTTGGTGAAATAGCTGTACAGCTGGTACCCCTTGGCGAGCGGGTAATCCGCCGCGTCGGCGGACCCGCGCAACGTCGCGCCCTTGGCAACCTCCAGTGTCATGTTGCTTCTGAGGAACAGGGCGCCGCTCACAAACACGGCGCCGCCCGCATCGTCGGCGGGAATCAGCACTTTGCACCCGTACGCCGTGGTGGACGTGCCGGCGCAGTCGTCGATCGCCTTCTGGATGACGGCCGTATTCAGCGTCGCGCCATCGCCCCTGGCGCCCAGTTTCGCCACGTCGTAGACGCGCGTGAAAGCGGCGGCGGTCTTGTGCACGACGGGCACGCTGTCGGCGGATTCCTTTCCGGAACGATCCACCGACCGGATGGTGAAGGTATAAGCCGTATCCGGCGCCAGCCCCGTCACGCGAAAGCTGTGAAAGGTCATTCTGGTGTGAAAACCCGCCGTGTCCTCCGCATAAAAGCGATCGATATAGCGTTTCGCGACGGAATGCACCGCATTGTTTTCCGATGCGCTGCCGAGTTTCGTCCCGTTCATGTAAACGTTGTAATCGGCCACATCGGCATAGATGTCCGGCTTGTTCCAGGCCAGCGTGATGCTGGTGTCGTCATAGGCGAGCGCCGGAACGCACGGATGCTGCGGCACGGTCGAGCGGGTGCCGCTGGTCGCCCGCACATTGACCGGGGAGCAGGTCGAGCCGGCCGTCTGCGCGGTCGTCTGCGCGGTGCCGCCTGAAACGGACAAGCCGGAAGCGCTATCGCCCTCGCCCGAGCCGCAGGCTACCAACGCACCGGCCAGCATCGCCGCCAGCAGCAGGGCAGCACCACGCCCCATTTTTCTTTGTCGCATTGCACTTCTCCACTTTTCAAAACAGGATGCGGCCGCAATGGGCGATGCGGGATCATCCGGATGTCTTGCCACCCGCATTGACCGCAGCCATTGCATTCGCGCTGGATAATCCCCCCATTATCACGAGTGGAAATCAAATTCCACGCCCACCCTATCGAAAAGGAAATCATAAGATTTTCCTTAAAATGGATTTAGGCAGTCGCAAGGTACCGTCGAATTAATGGCCCCAGCAAGCTCGCATGAGGAAATTTGATCATCCATGCGGCGCCTCAATTTCCGCGACAACCCGATATTCCATATGGAATGCGCAAGGCATCAAACCGATGCCGATGCCCGTGTGTATTTCATGAATCGGATTGCAGTCATCGACATTGCGCCGCTCACCGGCACGGCTCGCGATGCGGCAGGGCTCGACCTGCCAGGCCCGGCACGAGTGGACGCGCGGCACGACGTGCCGCCGGCGCGCGAGTCAGCCGGACTGGACAGCAGGACGGTACGGTTGACCGACGAACGCCGCCTCCTGCGGTTTCGTCGCTTGCTGAAAACGCACAGGCCGGCCGTCGTGGAGTGGGAAAGCCGACGCCTCCAGTGATGCGGGCGCCCCGGGGCACGGATCGGCCCCCGAACGCCGTGCCGGGAACTGAGCATGCCCGCGGCAGGGTGCCCGGTTCGGGCCACGCGCGCGGCAGGTTGATGCGCCCGCGCCGGGACGCATCCGCTTCCCGCTACGCGGCCGGGCCTGCCGGATCGGGCAGCGTGCGGGGCTCCTCTCCCGCTAGACCTCCAGCCACTCCTGCCGAACCCGCGCATCCGCCTTCAGATCGGCAGGCGTCCCCTCGAAGACGATCTGGCCATGCCCCATCACATACACCCGCTGCGAGATATCGAGCGCGATGGCCAGCTTCTGCTCGACCAGCAGCACCGAAATGCCCCGCGCCTTGAGCGTCTTCAGGTATTCGCCAACCTGCGCGACGATCAGCGGCGCCAGCCCTTCGGTCGGCTCGTCGATGATGACGAAATCCGGGTCGCCCATCAGCGTGCGGCAGAGCGTCAGCATCTGCTGCTCGCCGCCGGAGAGCACGCCGGCCGGCGTGTGCTCACGCTCCTTGAGGCGAGGGAACAGGCGGTACATGTCGTCGAACTGCCAGCGCGGCCTCGGCTGGCGCGGGTTGCGCTTCTCCCCCAGCAGCAGGTTCTGGCGCACGGTCAGGGTCGGGAAGATGTCGCGGTTCTCGGGCACGTAGCCGATGCCCCGGTGCGCCACCTCGAAGGTGCGCAGGCCGCGCACGTCCTTGCCGCGCAGCAGGATGTGCCCCTCGCAGCGGACCATGCCCATGATGGACTTGGCCAGCGTCGAGCGGCCCACGCCATTGCGGCCGAGCAGGGCGACGATCTCGCCCTCCCCCACGTGCAGGTCGACGCCGTGCAGGATGTGGCTCTTGCCGTAGTACGCGTGCAGGCCGCGCACTTCGAGCATGGGCGTGGTGGCTGCCATCAGTGCGCTCCCGCCGATTCGGCTTCATTCGCGGCTTCATTCGCATCCAGCGTGGTGCCCAGGTAGGCCTCCTTCACGCGGCGGTTGTTGCGGATGGCCTCGGGCGTGTCGGTGGCGATCACCTCGCCGTAGACCAGCACCGAGATGCGGTCGGCCAGGCCGAATACCACGCTCATGTCGTGCTCCACCATCACCAGCGTCTTGCCGACCGTGACCTTGCGGATCAGGTCGACGGCATGGTCGGACTCCGAGCGGCTCATGCCGGCGGTCGGCTCGTCGAGCAGGATCACGTCGGCGCCGCCCGCGATGGTGATGCCGATCTCCAGCGCACGCTGCTCGGCATACGTGAGCGTGCCGGCGGCGGCATCGCGCCGGTTCGTCAGGCCGATCTGCTCGAGCACCGCCTCGGCCAGCTCGCGCGCGTCGCGCAGCTCGGCCAGCCGGTGCCAGAACGAATACTGGTAGCCCAGCGACCAGAGCACCGCGCAGCGCAGGTTCTCGAACACCGACAGCCGGTGGAAGATGTTGGTGATCTGGAAGCTGCGCGACAGGCCCCTGCGGTTGATCTCGTACGGCGCCAGTCCGGCGATCTCTTCGCCGTTCAGGCGCACGCTGCCCGCGCTCGGCGCAAAGCGGCCCGAGATCAGGTTGAAGGTGGTCGACTTGCCGGCGCCGTTCGGGCCGATCAGCGCGTGGCGCTCGCCGCGGCCGATGGTCAGGTTCACGCCCCGGATGATTTCGGTCGCGCCGAAGCGCTTGCGGACGTCGCGCAGTTCCAGCGCGGGAATCGGTTGGCTCATGGCTGACGCTCCTGCAAGGCGAGATCCCAGGCGGCGCGCAGCCGGCCCGCCGCGATGCGCAGGCCGCCCCCGCCCGCCGCCCACAGCACGGCGGTGACGGCCCACGGCGTCCAGGTGGCCGGCTGCACCGACAAGCCGAACAGCGTCGCCACGCCACCCGCGCTGTCGTCCTGCACGGCGTAGATCATTTCCACGGTGGCGATCAGCGCGGCCAGCAGCACCAGCGCCGGCACGATCGCCACGCCGTAGGCCGGCAACAGCGTCCCCAGCTTGCCGCGCCGCAGAATCGGCGCATGCATGGTCAGCAGGCTGGCGATGCCGCCCGGCGCGTACATCACCATCAGCACGAAGAACAGCCCCAGGTACAGCAGCCACGCCTTGGTGATGCCGGACAGCGCCACCGTGAAGAACACCGTCAGCACCGCGCCGATGATCGGGCCGAAGAACGTGCCCATGCCGCCGATAAAGGCCGCCAGCAGCACCGCCCCCGAACGCACCGCCGACACGTTCTCCGCGGTCACGATCTCGAAGTTGATGCACGACAGCGCCCCCGCGATGCCCGCGAAGAACGCCGACAGGATCACCACCAGGTAGCGCACCCGCTGCGGGTTGTAGCCGACGAACGCCACGCGCTCGGGGTTGTCGCGCACCGCGTTGGCGAGGCGGCCCAGCGGCGTCTGCGTCCAGGCGTACATCAGCGCCATCGAGATCAGGCACCACACGGCGATCAGGTAGTAGACCTGCCGCGCCGGCCCGAAGCTGATGCCCAGCAGCGGCTCGCCGATGCTGCGGTTGGTCGACACGCCGCCCTCGCCGCCGAAGAAGTCGGGGAGCATCAGCGCGCTGGCGAACACCATCTCGCCGATGCCGAGCGTGATCATCGAGAACGTGGTGCCGGCCCGCCGGGTGGTAACGTAGCCGAACAGCACGCCGAACAGCGCCCCACCCAGCCCGCCCGCGACCGGCAGCAGCGCCACCGCCAGCGGCCCGCCGATGCCGAGCGCCGGCGCCGCGCCGATCCGGTTGAGCAGATGCACCGCCACGAAGGCGCCCAGGCCGGCGTACACCGCGTGCCCGAACGACAGCATGCCCGCCTGCCCCAGCAGCATGTTGTACGACAGCGCGAAGATGATCATGATGCCCATCTGCGAGAGCAGCGTGATGGCGAAGCCCTGCGGCCAGATCAGCGGCAGCACGAGCATCACCAGCGCGGTGGTGCCCCAGATCAGCCAGCGCGCGAGGTTGAGCGGCTTGAACCGCATGGTGCGGGCGCGATCGTTGGCGGGCAACGCCTGTTGTTGCGACATGACGCGGTCCATTTGCGCTTATCCCTCCCGCGTGCCCATCAGCCCGCGCGGGCGGAAGATCAGCATCAGCACCAGCAGCAGGTACGGCAGCACCGGCGCCACCTGCGCGATGGTCAGGTTCCACACGGAGATCAGCGGCACGTCCGGGTTGAGCGCGACGCCGAGCTTGCCCAGCAGGCTCGTCACCGACACATCGAGCGTGACGGCAAAGGTCTGGATGCAACCGATCAGCAGCGAGGCGATGAAGGCGCCCACCAGCGAGCCCATGCCGCCCACCACCGCCACCACGAAGACGATCGACCCGACCGCCGCCGCCATCGACGGCTCGGTCACGAACGCGTTGCCGCCGATCACCCCGGCCAGCCCGGCCAGCGCGCAGCCCCCGCCGAACACCAGCATGAAGACGCGCGGCACGTTGTGGCCGAGCGCCTCGACCATGTCCGGATGCGTCAGCGCCGCCTGGATGACCAGCCCGATGCGCGTGCGCGTGAGCAGCAGGAAGATGCCCACCAGCATCAGCAGCGACACCAGCATCATGAAGGCGCGGTACTTCGGGAAGGACGAGGTGAACAGCGTGAACAGCGGCCCGTCCAGCGCCTCGGGCACGCGGTACGGCACGGCCGGCAGGCCCCACACCAGCTTCACGCCCTCTTCGATCAGGTAGGCCAGGCCGAAGGTGAACAGCAGCTCGGCGACATGGCCGTAGCGGTGCACCGTGCGCAGGCCGAAGCGCTCGACCAGCGCCCCCAGCGCGCCCACCAGCAGCGGCGCCACGATCAGCGCGGCCCAGAAGCCCAGGTATCCGCTGACGACGTAGGCGAAGTACGCGCCCAGCATGTAGAAGCTGGCATGCGCGAAGTTGAGGACGCCCATCATGCTGAAGATCAGCGTCAGGCCCGACGACAGCATGAACAGCAGCAGCCCGTAGCTGATGCCGTTCAACAGGTTGATGACTAGGAATTCCACGCTGCAGCCCTCTCGGCGCGGCATGGGCATAGGCCAACGGTGCCGGCCCATGCCCCCGCCCGTTTCAAACATCGCCGCACGATAGCACCGGGCGGCCGTTCGGCACACCACCCGCCGTCTGATTTCAGGTCAGGGGCGCTTCATCTGGCAGGAGGTCGGCTGCGACGCGATGTACTGGTCGAGCACCGCATCGGTCCTCCAGCCGTAGCCGGTGTTCTCCTGGTCGAAGCGCACGGTCTTGCCGTCGGTCTTCTTCCAGGTGGCGATATAGAGCGGCTGCTGGCCCTGGTGGTCGGAGGCGCGCATCTCGAACGGGCCGTTCAGGCTGTCGACCTTCATCCCCTCCAGGGCCCGGGCGACCTTGCCCGGCTCGGCGGACCGGGCCTGCTTGACGGCCTTGGCCAGCAGCGCGATGCCGGTGTACGACGCCATCAGGTAGTAGTCGTCGTTGTACTTCTTCTTGTAGCCCTCGACGATGTCGGCGCCCTTGAAGCCGTCGTTGTTGACGTTCCAGTAGCCGACGTACTTGACGTGGTCGGCGCCGGCGGGGCCCATGGCGGTCGGCACGCCGGTACTCGAGGCGTAGTAGGTGTAGAAATTGGCGTTCAGGCCCGCGTCCTTGCCGGCCTTGATCAGCAGCGCCAGGTCGCTGCCCCAGTTGCCGGTGATGACGGTATCGGCGCCCGACGCTTTGATCTTCGACACGTACGGCGAGAAATCCTTCACCTGCGCCAGCGGATGCAGGTCTTCGCCGACGATCTCGATGTCGGGGCGCTTGCGCTTGAGATACGCCTTGGCCGCGCGCGCCACCTGGTGGCCGAACGAGTAGTTCTGGTTGATCAGGTAGACCTTCTTGACGCCCGGGTCCTTGGCCAGGTAGCTGGTCAGGGCCTCCATCTTCATGTCGGAGTTCGCGTCCAGGCGGAAGTGCCAGTAGTTGCACTTGCCGTTGGTCATGTCCGGGTCGACCGCCGCGTAGTTCAGGTAGACGATCTCCTTGCCCGGGTTGCGCTCGTTGTACTTGGCGACCGCGTCCTCCAGCGCCATGCCCACGCTGGAGCCGTTGCCCTGCGCGATGTAGTGGATGCCCTGGTCGGCCACCTGCTTGAGCACCGTCAGGCTCTCCTGCGGCGAGAGCTTGTTGTCGAAGCCCACCACCTCGAACCGGGTGCCGTCGCCGGCCCAGTTCTTCTGCGTGGCCAACTCGGCGATGTACTGCCAGCTGCGCAGCTGATTCTGGCCCAGCGCGCCCATCAGGCCGGAGAGCGGATCGATCCAGGCGATCTTGACGGTCTCGGCGGCGGATGCGGCGGCGCTTGCCAGCCCCCCACCGATTGCCGCGACACTTGCAACGGCCACGATCAACGGACGGAACTTCGTCATGCGTGTCTCCTTCAGGTGGTGGAGTCGCCGACGAGTCACTCTCCGGCGCGCCACCGCTGCGGGCACGCCGGCTCTTGACGTCTCCAGGTTGCAACGCGCCCGGGGCTTCGTCCCGCCACATTGCGGCGCGGCGGCCGGCCCTGATCCGGTTGTCTTCCGTCTTCCGTCCGCCGTCCTCGTGCCCGGGTGGTGCCGGTGCGCGGGCGGCGGTTTCTGTCCTGCGCGCTAAGCCTGCGCGAGCGGCAACTGGTAGTCGCGGAACTGCTCGCGCAGCTTGAGCTTCTGCATCTTGCCGGTGGCCGTGAGCGGGATCTCGGTGACGAACACCACGTCGTCCGGAATCCACCACTTGGCGACCTTGCCCTCGAAGTAGCGCAGCATCTCGTCGCGCGTCAGCTCCGCGCCCGGTTTCTTCATCACCACCAGCAGCGGGCGCTCATCCCACTTCGGATGCCGGCAGGCGATGCACGCCGCCATGTGCACGGCCGGGTGCGCGGCGGCCACGTTCTCCACGTCGATCGATGAGATCCACTCCCCGCCCGACTTGATCACGTCCTTGCTGCGATCGGTGATCTGCATGTAGCCGTCGGGGTCGATGTTGGCGACGTCGCCGGTCGGGAACCAGCCGTCGACCAGCGGCGACTGGCCGTTGCGGTAGTAGCTGGCGATGGTCCACGGCCCGCGCACATGCAGGTCGCCGAAGGCCTTGCCGTCCCACGGCAGCTCGTGGCCGTTGCCGTCGACGATCTTCATCTCCACGCCGTAGATGGCGCGGCCCTGGCGCTCGAGCACCTGCTGCCGGGTTTCGTCCGGCAGGCCATTGTGCTTGCTCACCAGCTTGCAGGTGGTGCCCAGCGGCGACATCTCGGTCATGCCCCAGGCGTGGATCACCTCCACGCCGAGCGCATTGAGCGTGCGGATCATGGCCGGCGGGCACGCCGAGCCGCCGATCACCGTACGGCGGAACGACGAAAACTTCAGGCCCTTGCCCTGCACGTGCTGCAGCAGGCCGAGCCACACCGTCGGCACGCCGGCGGAGAAGCTCACCTGCTCCTGCTCGAACAGTTCGTACAGCGAGGCGCCGTCCAGCT